>JBEGTL010000502.1:0-6158 GCA_041179425.1 Pseudomonadota bacterium
TTGCTGGGTGGCGTGGCCTTCGGATGTAGAGCTGTGGCCCACGCTCGACAGCGTGCAGCGCTCGTTCGCCACCATGTGTCGCGCCATCGGCTCTGCGGCCAACGGGCGCAGCGGCGAGCGGCTCGAAGTGTTGGTGCGCGACGAGGCGGCTCGTGTGTCGGCCGAGCGCGCACTCGCGGGATTGGACGTCCGTTTCCACATTGCCTCGTTTGGCGACATCTGGATGCGCGACATCGCGCCCGTGTTCTTGACCAACGCCAAAGGCGAGCTCGCGAGCGTGCGCTTCGTGTTCAACGGCTGGGGCGGCAAGTACGTCTACGCGGGCGACGAGCTGATCGGTGCGCGCGTGCAAGAGGTCGTTGGTTTGCCCAGCTATGCGACCGATCTCGTGTGCGAAGGCGGCGCGCTCGAGTGCGATGGCGCAGGTCTGTGTATGACCACGCGCGAGGTCGCGCTCAACCCCAACCGCAATCCCGGGCGCTCCGAACGCGAAGTCGAGCGAGCGCTGATCGAGGCGATGGGGGCAGAGCGTGTGGTGTGGGTCGATCGTGGTCTGCTCAACGATCACACCGATGGTCACATCGACAACACCGCGCGCTTCATCGGCGCAGGTCGCGTGCTGTGCATGAAGCCGGCTGACGACAGCGACCCCAACGCTGCGGCGCTGCGCGAGATCGAGCGCACGCTGCGCGATGCCAGGCTCGACGTCACCACCATCACGTCGCCCGGCCTGGTGCTCGGGCGCGAGGGCAAACCGCTGCCTGCAAGCTACCTCAACTTCTACATCGCGAATGCGAGCGTGGTGGTTCCCACCTTCGACTCGCCGCACGACGACACGGCGCTGGCCGCGCTTCAGACCTTGTTTCCAAGCCGAACGGTGCGCGGCGTGCCGGCCAAGGTGCTGCTCGAAGAGGGCGGCACCGTGCACTGCATCACCCAGCAGCAGCCCGCGGTGCAGGCGACACAGAGTGGAGCCTAAGATGAGCGTGCGTGTCGCTGCACTGCAGTGCGCCTTGGCAGGCGGCTACGATCACAACGTCGCGCGCATCGATGCGCTGGTTCGTGAAGCGCACGCCTTGGGCGCGCAGATCGTGCTGCCGCCCGAGCTGTTCGCGGGCACCTACTTTTGTCGACACGAAGAGCCCACGTACTTTGGCTGGGCAGAGCCGTTCGACGATAGCCCCACCATCACCCACTTTGCGTCGCTCGCGCGCGAGCTGGGCATCGTGATCCCGGTCTCGTTCTTCGAGCGCGACGGGCAGCACTACTACAACTCGATTGCGATCGTCGATGCAGACGGTCAGGTGCTCGGGCGCTACCGCAAGAGCCACATCCCGGACGGTCCTGGCTACGAAGAGAAGTTCTACTTCCGGCCTGGCGCCGACGGCTTCAAGGTGTGGAAGACACGCTTTGCCACCATCGGCGTGGGCATCTGCTGGGATCAGTGGTTCCCGGAGTGCGCCCGCTCGATGGCGCTGCTGGACGCCGAGATCTTGTTCTATCCGACGGCCATCGGCAGCGAGCCCGAAGAGCCTGACTTCGACAGCAAAGACCCGTGGCAACGCGCGATGATCGGTCACGCGGTCTGCAATCACATGCCGGTGGTCGCAGCCAACCGCATCGGCGACGAGGGCGGACAGCTGTTCTACGGCAGCTCGTTCATCGCCGACCACCGAGGTGACAAGGTGGCGGAGCTCGGACGCAACGAAGAAGGCGTCATCAGCGCGGACTTCGATCTCGCCAAGATCCGCGAAGACCGCGCGATGATGGGCTTCTTTCGTGATCGGCGGCCGGAGCTGTACCACCGCATCAGCGAACCGCGCTGACGTCTCTGCGGCGCTCGCAAACCTGACAAACACAGCCAAGACCAGCATCGGACCGATGGGGTGGATTGCACTCTTGGTCGACAGCGAGGGCAATCAGGTGGGCCTTCACAGCGCGCCCTGAACGTCTTTGGGTTGGGTGGGGTGCGCCCGTTCCTGGGCTCTCTGCTTGCGGCCCGCGCTGAAGCTGAGCCACAAGAGCGCAATCAGCGACAGGTAGCCGGGGAAGTCGCCGAGCGTGAGGTACAAGTAGTCGACCTCGAGCATGGGCACCTCGGCACTCAGGTTCTCGCGTGTGAAGACGGCACTGGTGGCGAGCATGCGACCCACGGGGTCGACCACCGCGCTGACGCCGCTGTTGGTGGAGCGCACCAGCGCGCGGTGGTGCTCGACGGCGCGTAGCTTGGCGAGGGCAAGGTGCTCCCACGGCGCGTGGGTGTCGCCAAACCAGGCGTCGTTGGTGACGTTGACCAACAGGTGCGGCGTACCCGCGCGCACGGTGCGCGAGACGAAGCTGGGCAAGATGTCTTCGTAACAGATGAGCACACCCAGCCGAAAACGTCCGAACGGTACCGGCTGCACGTGGTCGCCTGCAGCGAAGCGGCCCGAGTTGGGGGAGACCTTGTACAGCGAGGGGAAGGTGTCACCGAACGGCAGGTACTCGCCGAACGCGAGCAGGTAGGTCTTGTCGTAGGTGCCGACGATGGAGCCGTCGGCGTCGGTCATGAAGGCGGTGTTGAACGCCTCGAGCTTGCCGTTGCGCTCTCGCTGCGAGAGCCCGCCAAACAGAGTGGGCGTGCCAATTTGCCCGTGAAAGACGATGTCGCGCACGTTCTTGATGTGCGCGGGCAGAAACCAGCCAAAGGCCGACTCGGGCCACACCAACAGGTCGATCTTTTCTTTGCGCTGGAGATCGATGCTCTGCTCGATGTGGCGAGTGAGCCCCTCCCGCGGATCGTCACGCTTTTGGGTGAGCCCCATGTTGGTCTGCACGAGACCTACCCGAATCTTGGGTGCAGCTGCGACGCGCCCGTCGACCTCGTGGATGCGGTAGCCGCCGTACAGCAGCACAGCCGCCCAGACGGCTGCCACGACGACGACCGAGCGACGCTCGATGCGCTTGTTTTTGTAGGCAAGCGAGAGCTCGTAGAGACCGACGTTGGCTGCCGTCAGCAAGCCCGTGATGAGCAGCGGACCGCCCAGGTCGGCGACCTGGATGGCGAGCGGGAGGTTGTGCAGGCTCGCACCGAAGTAGTGCTTGAACAGCTCGGGAAAGAACCACTCGGCAAAACACATGGCCGCCGTGGCGGAGAGCAAGTTGTGCGCTCCCCAGCTGCGCGCCTTGCGGAAGAGCCAGGCAAACAACATCAGCGCGAGCGCCTGGTAGGCACACACGATGGTCGTCAGCAGCTGGCACCAGAAGAACGAAAAGCCCGAGAAGCTGCCGAGCGTATTGGCGATCCAGTAAAAGCCGCCGAGGTTCATCACCAGGCCGGCGCTGAAGCCGATGCCCAGCACCTGCCGCGTCGTGAGCGGGCTGGTCTGGTTGTCGGGGTCGAGTGCCCACAGCATGGGCAACAGCGCGACGAACGCGAGTGGCCAGATGCCGAAGCCCGCGAAGCCCAAGAAATAGAGAGCACCCGAGATCGCGCCGAGGACGTAACGCACCATGTGGCGGGCAGCCTAGCATTGTCGCCCCTGCGAGATGGGCGGGGTGGGGCCCAGCCTAGCATTGTCGCCCCTGCGAGATGGGCGGGGTGGCTGCCAGCCTAGCATCGACGCCCGCTCGCGATGGCTGGGGTGTTGTGCCCGTCCCCCCTGGCCGCTGTGACGCAGCGCGCCGTCTTTGGTGTCCCCAACACGCGACGTGCTATCAAGGCCGTCCGTGCTGAACGCATTTCTCGCGCTCGCGACGCGGCTCGTGCTCGAGCGGCGCACAGCGTTGCTCGTCACTGCTGGGCTACTCACGGTCATCGCCGCGGCGGCGCTGCCCAAGATCACGGCCGATCCCTCGCCGCGCGCCCTGCTCGCCTCGGCCGACGATGGCCAAGAGAAGGTGGCCAGCGAGTTCCGCAGCTACTTCGGCAGCACCGACAACGTGATCGCGCTGGTGGTCGAGTCGCCGCCCTCGGTGCTGCGCGCCGCGCCGCTCGGCTACCTGTATCGCCTCGGCGAGGAGGTGCAGAAGCTGCCCGGGGTCGAGCGTATCGACAGCCTTGCGCGCATGCCCTTTCCCAAGCGCTCGGCGGTCGAAGAGGAGGCGACCCTCGACGACCTCGCCGCCGCGCCCAAGAACGACCCGACCGCCGACGACCCGCAGATGTTGAGTGCGCTGTCCGACGTGGTGAACGCCGCGCCCGAGCTGTTCCCCATGGGCCTGGCCTCGCTGTCCGAGCGCACCGCAGGCATGCAGGAGCTCGGGCCGCTGATCACCAGCCAGCAGCCGACCGACGAAGAGGTGCGTTCGCTGAGCGACGCGGTCGAGCGCACGCCGGTGCTGCGCGGGCGCTTGATAAGCCGCAGTGGTCACCAGGCGCTGCTCGCCGTCACGCTCGACGACGCCATCGTCAGCCACCGCGCTCTGCGCGACGCGGTGGCGACCATCTCGGCGCTGATCGTGAAGTATCCGCCGCCCGCCTCGGTGAAGGTGTACGCCACGGGGCTGCCCGTGCTGCGCACCGCCATCGTCGACAACATGCAGCGCGATCAGCGCGTGCTGACGCCAGCGACGTTGGTGGTGAGCTTGCTGATGTTGGTGCTCGCCTTCCGCTGGTGGGCCGCGGTGACGCTGCCGCTGCTGAAGGTGGCGCTCACGTCGCTCTGGGTGATCGGCGGCATGGCGTTGTTTGGCATCAAGCTCAACGTCATCAACAACATCATCCCCGCGCTGCTGATCATCATGGGGCTGACCGACTCCATCCACTTGGTCAGTCGCTACATGTACGAATACGCGCGCGTGAAGAACAGCGACCGCGCGCTGGCGGCGACGGTGGGCGCGATTGGTGAGGCATGTTTTGGTACGGCCAGCACCACCGCGGCCGGTCTGTTTGCGCTGTACGTCTCCAAGACGCGCATGCTCGCCGAGTTTGGCGTGGTGGGCGGGCTCGGCGTGATGATCGCGTACCTCGATACGGTGGTGTTCTTGCCGGCGATGTTGCGCGGACTCAAGCCGCCCGCCAAGGAGGCCAAGCACGAGCTCGAGCGCGCGGTGAAGCCAGGCAGGCTCGAGCGTCTTTTGTCGCGTATGACGCTGCGCATCTTGCAGCACCCGTGGCGCGTGCTGGGGGCGTCGCTCGCGTTCACCATCTTTGCGACCGTCACCTCACTCGGTCTGCGCGTCGACAGTGCGTTGCTCGATCAGTTCAAGAAGAGCGACCCGATGTACATCGCGACCGAGCTGCTCGAGCGTGAGTTCGAGGGTGTGCGTCCGCTCGAGGTCAGCTTTGCGAGCACCGAGCAAGGTCACTTTTATCGGCCCGACACGCTCAAGGCGATCGCAGGCGTGGGTCACTGGCTCGAGAAACAAGCGGGCGTGCTGAGCGTGACCGACCCTTCCCTGCCGTTCGTGCAGACGTGGTCGGCGCTGAGTGGAACACCGGGCCAAGCCACACCGGCCAACACCGTCAGCGTAGACGACGCGCTGCGCAGCAAAGAACAGCTGCTGGGCATGGCCTACGTGCTCGGCAAACGAAAGCCCAATCCGGTCGCGCCGCTGATCACGAGCGATGGCAAGCACGCGCGCCTGCGTGTGCGCCTGCGCGATGTGGGCTCACGCTCGACGTTGGCCCTGATCGCCTCGCTCCAGCGCGAGCTCGAGCGAGCCCTCGGCAACGACAAACAGGTGAGCTTTGCCTTCACCGGTGACGCGTACTTGAGCTCGCACGGACTCGATGCCGTGGTCACCGACCTGACGGGCAGCTTGGGTGTCGCGGTGATCACCATCTTGGTGCTGGTGTTTCTCTCGTTCCGTAGCGTGCCGTACACGCTGTTGCTGATCCCACCCAACGTCATCCCCATGGTGTTGGTGATGGCGTGGATGGTGTGGCGCGACATCCCACTCAACGCTGCGACTGCGATCATCTTTTCGGTCAGCATCGGCATCACGGTCGACGCGGGCATTCACCTGCTTGCACGCCTGCGCGAAGAGCTCGCTGAAGAGCTGTTGCTCACCACAGCCATCATGCGCAGCGTGCGCGGCACCGGGCGCGCCATCGTGGTGGCATGCGTGACGTTGGTGCTCGGCTTCTCCGTGCTGCTGCTCAGCAACTTCGTGCCCGTCCAGCGCTTTGCCGAGCTGATCGCGATCAGCATCGCCAGCTGCCTCGTGTCGACGTT
>JBEGTL010000503.1:0-6142 GCA_041179425.1 Pseudomonadota bacterium
TGGTGCGCACGAACACCGTGTCGTCGTCGACGAACAGGTCCGAGGGCTCGACCAAGTCGATGCCCATGTGGCGCGCCAAGAAGGAGTGCTCGAAGTACGCCGAGTTGAAGACACCCGGCGTGAGCACCACCATGTTGACGTCGGTCTCGCCATCGGGGGCGACGGACCGTAGCGTGTGCGCGAGCTCGATCGGGTACTGCTCGACCGATCTCACGCTGCTCATCTCCAGGTTCTCACGGAAGATGCGCTTGGTGACCAGGCGGTTCTCGACCACGTACGACACGCCCGAGGGCGTGCGCACGTTGTCTTCGAGCACCCGGAACACACCATCGGGCCCACGGATGAGATCGATGCCCGCAATCGGGATACGAACTCCACCGGGCGCCTTGATGCCTTGGAGCGACTTCTCGTACGCCTTGGCGCCAGTGACCAGGTCACCGGGGATCACGCCGGCTTTGAGGATTTTCTGCTCCCCGTACATATCGTCGAGGAACATGTTGAGTGCGCTGATGCGCTGGACGAGCCCCTGCTCGACCTTGGCCCACTCGGTGGCACCGATGACGCGCGGCACGAGGCAGATCGGCATGATCTTCTCCGTGCCCTGATTGTCCGAATAAACCGAGAACGTGACTCCCTGATTGAACAGCGACAGCTCGGCCAGCGACTGGTAGCGGGCAAATTCACGCGCGGGGGTGCCCGAGAGCAGCGCGTGGATTCGGCGCGTGTGCGGCCGTGGAGAGCTATCGGCAAGAACCAACTCGTCGTAAGCACCGGCGAGCGGTTGGTAAGTGGTGAACACTCCATTTCTCGCATTCGGGACGGCTTGCAGCACGCTCCACATGTAAGCATTAAGGAGCGAGGCGACACTCGATAAAGTGCCCACCGCGCGCTTTTGACCACCGAGAAACTCGCCGGAAACTCACCCTGCCTATCCCGTTTAGCGACTCACGAAGCGAGCTTATCAATGGGAATCCGCGTCGCCCTCCATCACGTCACCCACTACACGTACGACCGACCGGTTCAGCTCGCGCCCCACGTGGTGCGGCTCCGGCCGGCCCCGCACTCGAGGACGCCCATCACGGCGTACTCGCTGAAGGTCACGCCGAGCGATCATTTCCTCAACTGGCAGCAGGACCCGTTCAGCAACTGGCAGGCCCGCTTCGTTTTTCCCAAGCTGACCCGCGAGTTCAAGTTCGAGGTCGACCTCGTCGCCGACCTCACCACCATCAACCCGTTCGACTTCTTCCTCGAAGAAGACGCCGAACACATGCCCTTCGCCTACACCCCCGAGGTGCTCAGGGAGCTGGCTCCCTACCTCGAGGTCGCCGACACGGGCGCCAAGGTGGCGCAGCTGGTCGGCCGCGTGCGCGACGACATCGCACGGCCCGAGCGGCGCACCATCGACGTGCTGGTCGACATCAACCAGCTCATCCAGCGCTCGCTTCGCTACGACATTCGTATGGAGCCCGGCGTGTTCGGCCCGGAGGAGACGCTCACACGCGGCCACGGGTCGTGCCGTGATTTCGCCTGGCTGATGGTCAATGTGTGCCGCTCGGTGGGCTTCGCGGCGCGCTTCGTGTCGGGCTACTCCATCCAGCTCGTCGCCGATCAAAAGCCCGTCGACGGCCCAGCCGGCGTCAGCCAAGACGTCACCGACCTGCACGCCTGGACCGAGGTCTACCTGCCCGGTGCCGGCTGGATTGGCTTCGACTCCACCAGCGGTTTGATGTGCGGCGAGGGCCACATCCCGCTCGCCTGCACGGCCGAGCCTGGCTCCGCCGCGCCCGTCACCGGCGCCTACTCGTACTCGGCCGAAGACGACGACGATAAGCTCAAAGAAGAGTTTACGTTCTCGATGACGATCACCCGCATCGAAGATCGTCCGCGGCCCACCAAGCCGTTCAGCGACGAGCAGTGGGAAGAGCTCATCGCGTGCGGCGATCAGGTCGAGCGCGCCCTGGTCGCCGGCGACGTTCGTCTCACGCTCGGTGGGGAGCCCACGTTCGTCGCCATGGACGACCCCGAGGGCGACGAGTGGAATACCGAAGCGGTGGGCCCCACCAAGCGCCGCTACGCAGACCAGCTGACCAAGCGCCTGATGGCGCGCTTCGCGCCCGGTGGCCTGCTGCACCACGGGCAGGGCAAGTGGTACCCCGGCGAGCCGCTGCCGCGCTGGGCGTTCTCTTGCTACTTCCGCAAGGACGGCGAGCCCATCTGGAAAGACCCGTCGCTGCTCGCGGACGAGACCAAGGTTCACAAGCACGGCGTCAAAGACGCCGAGGCCTTCACGCGTGCCCTGGTCGAGCGCCTCGGCGTGGGCGATCAGTACATCATCCCCGGCTACGAAGACGTCTTCTACTACCTGTGGAAGGAGCGCAAGCTCCCGGTCAACGTCGACCCATTCGACAACAAGCTCGAGAACGAACAAGAGCGCGCGCGCGTGCGCCGCATCTTCGAGACGGGCCTCAAGGAGACGGTGGGCTACTGCCTGCCCCTGCGCCCGGTCTGGGACAGGGACCAGATCGGCTGGCAGAGTGGGCGCTGGTTCGTGCGCGACGAGCGCATGTACCTCATCCCCGGCGACTCGCCGATGGGCTATCGGTTGCCGCTCGACTCGTTGCCGTGGCAGGCGCCCGGCGACATCGCGCTGCAGCTGCCGAAGGACCCCATGGCGCCGCGCACCGTGCTGCCCTCGCGCAAGGCGTTGTCCGAGCCCAAGCCCGGCAAGGTCGGCGCGGGCGCACGCTCGTCGCAAGGCATGCCGGCCATCCCGGGCTTTGGACAGTCTGCCTCCGACCTCATCCGCACCGCGGTGTGTGTCGAGGCGCGCGACGGCATCGTGCACGTGTTCATGCCGCCAGTGATGCAGCTCGAAGAGTACCTCGATCTGAGCGCCAGCATCGAAGACGCGGCCGCGTCCCTCAAGCTGCCCATCCAGCTCGAGGGCTACTTGCCACCGCCCGACTACCGCGTCGATCGCATCCAGGTCACCCCCGACCCCGGCGTAATCGAAGTCAACATCCATGCGGCACGCTCGTGGCGCGAGGTGGTGGCCAACACCACGGCGCTCTACGAAGAGGCGCGCGAGTGCCGGCTCATGAGCGACAAGTTCATGATCGACGGTCGGCACACCGGCACCGGCGGTGGCAACCACATCACGCTCGGCGGCGCCACGCCGTCCGACAGCCCGTTCTTGCGCAGGCCCGATCTGCTGCGCAGCTTCACCAGCTACTGGCTCAACCACCCGTCGCTCTCGTACTTGTTCTCCGGCCTGTTCGTGGGGCCGACCAGCCAGGCGCCGCGCATGGACGAAGCGCGCATGGACAGCCTGTACGAGCTCGACATCGCCTACGGCGTGCTGCGCGATCAAGCCAACGCGCCACCGCCCTGGCTGGTCGATCGTGTGTTCCGCCACCTGCTGGTCGACGTCACGGGCAACACGCACCGCACCGAGATGTGCATCGACAAGATGTACAGCCCCGACGCGTCGTCCGGTCGCCAGGGCTTGCTCGAGCTGCGCGCGTTCGAGATGCCACCCGACTCGCGCATGAGCTGCGCTGCACAGCTCTTGGTGCGCGGGCTGCTCGCCTGGTTCTGGCGCGAGCCCTACGACCGCAAGGTCGTCCGCTGGAACACCACGCTCAACGACCGCTTCATGCTGCCGCACTTCGTCCACCAAGACTTCCAGGACGTCGTCGCCGACCTCAACCACGCAGGCTTTCCGCTGCAGGGTCGCTGGTACGAGCCGCAGTACGAGTTCCGTTTTCCGTTCCTCGGGCGCGTCGCCACCACGGGCGTCGAGCTCGAGCTTCGGCAAGCCATCGAGCCGTGGCACGTGCTCGGTGAGCAACCCGGCGGAGGCGGCACCACACGCTTCGTCGACTCGTCGGTCGAGCGCGTGCAGGTGCTGGTGCGCGGCATGACCGACCCACGCCACGCGGTCACCTGCAACGGTCGACGTGTGCCGCTCCACCCGACCGGCACCTCCGGAGAGTACGTGGCCGCCGTGCGCTACCGCGCGTGGCAACCGCCGACCGCGCTCCACCCCACCATCCCCGTGCACGCGCCGCTGGTGTTCGACGTGCTCGACGACTGGGCCGATCGTTCGCTCGGTGGTGGCACCTACTACGTGGCTCACCCCGGTGGGCTCTCGCACGAGAAGTTCCCGCGCAACGCGCTCGAGGCCGAGAGCCGGCGTGTGGCCCGCTTTTTCCCGTTCGGGCACAGCCTCGGCAAGCAGCCGACCCCTCCGGTCGAGCGCAGCGAAGAGTTCCCGCTCACGCTCGATCTGCGTCGCTGAGCTTTTTTTGCTCGCGCGATCGAGCGCGCACTTCGATTTTCGCTCGCGTCGCCCGAGGGCGCGCTTCGATTTTCGCTCGCGTCGCCCGAGGGCGCGCTTCGACTCGTGTACGCAAGCTCACCCTGCCCGGCCGCTCAGCTCCGTCACTTGGGCGGCGGGCGCCGTCGTTTGTGCAATAACATCAGGGTTCGATGCTCGCCGAAAGCAAGTCCACGCGGGTGTCCCCACTCACCGCCGCTTACGCTCCGCCCCTCGACGTCTACGACGAGCTCAAGGCGCGCGATGGCAGCGTGCGTCCACACTGGCAAAAGTTCTTCGAGCAGATGGACGCGCTCGGCACCGACGAGCTCGTCCGCCGCTGGGAAAAAGCCAAACACCAGCTGCACGAAAACGGCGTCAGCTACAACGTCTACGGCGACCCGCACGGCGTAGAGCGCCCGTGGAACCTGTCGCCCATCCCCGTCTTGCTCGCCGCACACGAGTGGGAACACATCGAGGCTGGCCTCGCGCAGCGCGCCCGCTTGCTCGACGCCGTGCTGCACGACCTGTACGGGCCGCAGCGCACGCTCGCCGACGGCTCGCTGCCGCCCGAGCTGGTGTTCGAGAACCCGTCGTTTTTGCGCGCCTGTCACAGCATCGCGGTGCCTCGCTCGTGCTGGCTCCCGCTGTACGGCGCCGACCTCGTGCGCGGGGCCGACGGCAACTTCCGCGTGCTCGAAGATCGCACGCAGGCTCCGTCGGGCGCGGGCTACGCACTCGAAAATCGTATCGTGATCTCGAGCGCCCTGCCCGAGGCGTTCCGTGACTGCCACGTCGAGCGTCTGGCGCCTTTCTTTCGGGCGCTGCGCGGCACACTGCAGGCGCTGGCCCCGCACAACCGCGACAACCCGCGCATCGTCCTGCTCACGCCCGGCCCCGACAACGCCTCCTACTTCGAGCAGGCGTACCTCGCGCAGTACCTGGGCTACGCGCTGGTCAACGGCGGCGACCTGACGGTGCGCGAAGATCGCGTGTACCTCAAGACGCTCGGCGGGCTGTCGCCCATCGACGTGATCTTGCGCCGCGTCAGCGACGAGTACTGTGACCCGCTCGAGCTGCGCCCCGAGGCCAACCTGGGCGTGCCGGGGCTGGTGCAGGCCGTGCGCGCCGGCAACGTCGCGATCGCGAGTCCGCTCGGCACGGGCCTCTTGCAGAGCCCGGCGCTGCTGCCGTACCTCGGACGGCTGTCGCGCTCGCTGCTCGGCGAGCCGCTGCTGCTCGACTCGGTGCGCACCTGTTGGTGCGGCGACGCCGAGGGCATGCGCGAGGGGCTCGCCATGTTCCCCGACGCCGTCGTCAAGCAGACCTTCCAGACCGGCTACGTGCAGCCCATCTTCACAGCCGAGCTCTCGCTCGACGAGCGCGCCGATCTGCTTCGTCAGATCGAGGCGTTTCCGCGCCGCTACGTCATCCAAGAGCACGTGCACGCGTCCACCACGCCGGTGCTCAAAGACGGCGCACTCGAGCCGCGGGCCCTGGTCACGCGCTGTTTTGCAGTGTCGGGGCGCGACGACTTCGTGGTGATGCCAGGCGGTCTGTCGCGCATCGCCAGCGCGCGCCCGGGCACCGAGATGTCGATGCAGCTGGGCGCCGGCAGCAAAGACACCTGGGTGCTCTCGGATGGACCCGTCACCAGCTTCAGCCTGCTGCCGCCCGTCAACCGGCCGGTCACGCTGTCGCGTGGTGGCAGCGATCTGCCCAGTCGCGCGGCCGACGACCTGTACTGGCTCGGTCGCTACGCGGAGCGCGCCGAGGGCGTCGCACGGCTCGCACGCGTGGTCGGCTCTCGCCTCGGCGAGCTCG
>JBEGTL010000504.1:0-6114 GCA_041179425.1 Pseudomonadota bacterium
CACGCAAGACTGCCGAATGCTCGCGCTGATCGCCCACTTCGGCGACACCGGCGACTCGGGCGCGCGCTGCGGCAGCTGCGACCGTTGCCGCCCGGGTCGCCCCATCCTCGAGGTCGAAGGCACCGTGCGCAGCAGCATGGTCGAGCCTCAGCCAGCGGTGCGGCCACGCGTGCGCGCAAAAAAGCCCGTCGCCAAGCTGATGGGCGTACGCGACGTAAGTCGAGACGACGGGCTTACCGCGACTGATCAAGCACCACGCAAGCTGGTCGAGGCACTGCGCGCATTCCGCCGCGACGAAGCCAAGGCCCAGGGCATCCCAGCTTTCCGTGTGCTCACAGACCGCGCGCTAATCAACGTCGCCCAAGAACGCCCCCGCAGCGAAGCCGAGCTCCTCCAGATCCACGGCGTAGGCCCCTCGCTAGCCAAGAAGTACGGCCCCCGTCTACTAGCCATCCTGCGCGAAGACCCCTGACACCACCCGCCCCGACTCTTACTCTTACTCCTACCCTCACCCTCACTCTTACTCTTACTCTTACTCTCTCTCCCTCACCGTCTCTCACCCCATCACACACTCTCGCTCTCTCGCTCTCTCGCTCTCTCACTCTCTCGTTCTCTCTCTCGCTCTCTCGCTCTCTCGCTCTCTCGCTCTCTCGCTCTCTCACTCTCTCGCTCTCTCACTCTCTCACTCTCTCGCTCTCTCACTCTCTCGCTCTCTTGCTTCGATCCTTCTTTAAACCCCCACAGCGAGACCTGTCGGTGAAACGAACCGGTGGTGGGCGGGGTGTCGATACGGCCGAAAAAAGTCCACCGCGTCCCTGAGGCGACGGTAAGACCCACAAGATTGCACTGAGCAATCGCTCTCAGCGCCGGCTTTGCGGCGCACCCCGCCACGAGCCACCCCATGTCGACCCGTGAAGCAAGCGAACGGCCAACAGCTACCCGCTTTTTTCGGTCGTATCGACACCCCGCCCACCACCGAGGGAAACCCGGAAGGACGAGCGATTCGATACCCCGCCCACCACCGAGGGAAACCCGGAAGGACGAGCGACGTAGTACACTCGGAGGGGTGGTCGGCTCACCGCAGGGCAAACAGCAAGGACAGCACAGTGATCCGCCGAGTTCGCCTGCGGACCTCGCGAGCCAGCTTGCGCAAGCGCGCGAGAGCGAGCGCCGTTTCCGCATCCTGAGTGAGCTCACCACTGACTACTGCTTCGTCGCGCGTATGCTCGCGACCGGCCTGACGGTGGAGTGGCTGACCGGCACCATCTCGCGCATCACCGGCTACGACGAGAGCGAGCTGGGACGCGAGGGACTGTGGAGCATCGTCAGCCCCGTCGATCGCGCGTCCGTACAGACCGCGTTGGTGCGCGTGCAGCAAGGCGAGACCTTGGTGCACGAGTTTCGGATCACCACCAAGTCGGGCAGCGAGCGCTGGCTGCGCGAGCAGCTGCGCGCCGAGCGCAACGCCGACGGCGAGCTCATCATCTACGGAGCAGCGCGCGACGTGACCGAGCGGCACTCCTCGCTGCTCGAACAAGAGAGCCTCGAGGCGCAGCTGCGCCAGTCGCAAAAGATGGACGCGGTGGGCCGGCTCGCAGGGGGTGTCGCCCACGACTTCAACAACCTGCTCACCGTCATCATCACGCACTGCGGCTTCTTGTTGACGGACTTGCCGCCACACACGCAGGCCCACGACGACGCAGACCACATCCAGATGGCAGCGCGACGTGCAGCCGAGCTCACGCAGCGCTTGCTCGCGTTCAGTCGTCAGCAGGTCCTCACGCCCACGGTGCTCGATCTCAACGCTGTCTTGCGCGACCTGCTCCCCGTGCTGTCGGCGCTGATCGGCGAAGGCATCGAGCTCGAGACCAGCATCCAGCCGGCGCCGCTGCGCCTCAAGGTCGACCGCGCGCAGCTCGAGCAGATCATCCTCAACTTGGTCGTCAACGCGCGCGACGCCATGCCCAACGGCGGCAAGCTGCACGTGGTCACGGGCGAGGTCGAGCTGAGCGCCGACTACGCGCGTGCACACCCCGGCTCGAGCGAGGGCCAACACGTCGCACTCGGAGT
The DNA here is from genome assembly GCA_041179425.1 of Pseudomonadota bacterium. Classification (GTDB taxonomy): domain Bacteria; phylum Myxococcota_A; class Polyangia; order Polyangiales; family DASUME01; genus DASUME01. Next base: position 2,071 of record JBEGTL010000504.1, read on the forward strand.
GCGCGACACCGGGGTGGGCATGGGCGGTGACGTGCTGGCCCGTATCTTCGAGCCGTTCTTCACCACCAAGGAGCAAGGCAAAGGCACGGGCCTCGGCTTGTCGACCGTGTACGGCATCGTGCAGCAGAGCGGCGGCAGCATCAGCGTGGAGAGTCAGGTCGGCTTCGGCACCACCTTCGAGGTGTTCTTCAAGCCGGCCACCGAGCCCGAGCGGCGCGACCCCACCATGCGTCCGCCTTCGCCGCGCGAGCCGGTGCAGGCCACGATCTTGGTCGTCGAAGACGAGGAAGGCGTGCGCCGCGGGGTGCAGCGTATCTTGAAGCACGCTGGCTACACCGTGCTCGTGGCCGCCGACCCAGCCCAGGCGATCGCCATCGTCGAGGACTTTGGCGGCAAGCTCGACATGCTGCTCACCGACGTGGTGATGCCGATGATGACGGGCGCCGAGCTGGCCGAGCGCGTGGTGGTGATGCGCCGAGGGATCAAGGTGCTGTACATGTCCGGCCACGCGCGCGAGGCCCTCGACGGCGAGCAGGGCAGAGGACAAGGAGTCGAGTTTTTGCAGAAGCCGTTCACCCGACAGTCGTTGCTGCACAAGGTGCACAGCGTCTTGGTCCCGGACGAGTAGCTCCAAAGGCGGATTGCCCAACCTTGCGTCCTTGCCGGGCCTCGGCCACTCTGCCTCTTCGATGCGACCGTTTGTGACGCTGGGTGTGCTCGCTCTCATCGCCGTCGTGCTGGCCTACGTTCGGCTCGCGATGCGGGTCGACACGCTCGAGGCCGAGCTTGCGGGTCGGCGGCCCTCCCTCTCGGGTAGCGTTGGCGGCCCTCTGCCCAAGACCAAGATCGTGGTGGCGCCGCCGGTCATTCCGCGCGCGGAGCTGTCCGACCTCGAGAAGTCCAACATCGCGCTGTTTTCGAGTCGTTCGAAGTCGGTGGTGCACATCACCACGGTCACACTCCAGCAGGACCTCTTTCAGCGCAACACGCTCGAGGTGCCGCAGGGCATGGGCTCGGGCTTCATCTGGGACACGCAGGGCCACATCGTCACCAACTACCACGTCATCCGCGACGCCCATGCAGCGCGCGTGACGCTGCCCGACCACACCGTCCGCGAGGCCAAGCTGGTGGGCAAGTCCGCCCGCAACGACATCGCGGTGCTGCGCATCGACGCCAACGTCGAGCTCTCGCCCATCGTGGTCGGCAGCTCCAACGACCTGTCGGTGGGCCAACAAGTGTTCGCCATCGGCAGCCCGTTCGGGCTCGACACCACGCTGTCCACCGGCATCATCAGCGGCCTCGGACGCGAGATCGAGGGTCAGCTCGGTTTGCCCATTCACGGCGCCATCCAGACCGATGCAGCCATCAACCCCGGCAACTCGGGCGGACCTCTGCTCGACTCGAGTGGGCGCTTGATCGGCATGAACACCTCCATCCTCAGCCCGTCGGGTGCCTCCGCGGGCGTCGGCTTCGCAGTGCCGGTCGAGACCATCGCACGCGCCGTGCCCGAGCTCATCGAGTACGGACGCGAGGTGCGCCCCACCTTGGGCGTGCAGTTCGCGGCCGACTCCATCACCCGTCATTTCGGCATGAAGGGCGCGTTGGTCCTCGAGGTGGCACCCGAGAGCCCCGCAGCCAAGGCAGGGCTTCACCCCACGCGTCGAGAGATCGCCACGGGCCGCATCGTGCTCGGAGACGTGATCGCATCACTCGACAAGAAGCCCATCGAGAGCACCGCAGACCTGTACCTCGCGCTCGAGACGTACAAGGCCGGCGACCACGTGCAGCTCGGCATCTTTCGAGAGGGCAAGCTGAGCGAGGTCGAGATCGAGCTCGCCTCCAACGTGAACCAGTGAGCGCCACAAGGAAGTAGCCATGCCTGGAATCGACGAGTCCCGTGCCTTCCGCGCGCTCTCCATCTGCGTGATCACCATCTCCGACACGCGCACCGTCGAGGACGACAAGTCGGGCCAAGCGCTGATCGATCGTCTGCAAGAGGCGGGACACCAGCTCGCCCTGCGGCTGATCGTCAAAGACGACCAGCCGGCCATCGAGTCCGCACTGCGGCGCTGCATCGACGACCCCACCATCCACGTGGTGATCAGCACGGGCGGCACCGGTGTCACCGGGCGCGACGTCACGCCCGAGGCCTTTGTGCGCGTGATTGAGAAAGACATCCCCGGCTTCGGGGAGCTGTTCCGCATGCTGAGCTATCAGCACATCGGCACCTCGACCATTCAGTCGCGCGCGCTGGCAGGCGTCGCGCGGGGCACCTACCTGTTCGCCTTGCCCGGCTCCACGGGTGCGTGCCGCGATGGCTGGGACTGGATCCTCAAGCAGCAGCTCGACGTGCGCTACCGCCCGTGCAACTTCGCCGAGCTCATCCCACGCCTCGAAGAGACCTGAAGAAGTCGACGAGCACGGGCACCAGCCGCGCCCGATAGGCAGGGTCGACCGCAAGGTCTTGCCGCACCTCTAGCTCGAGCGCGCGGAGCCCGTACGTGGTGGCGTGGCGCTCCGCCGCGTAGATGAGCCCAGAGCGACCCGACCACGGCTCGTTGTAGGCCACACGCGCAAAGTGTTTGGAGAGCGTGTTGCCCAGCGCGAGCGCGTCGTCCTCGTCCTGGTTGAAGAGCACACCGAGCTCCACCTCGCGGGGCACGCCCTCGTACAGCGGCGTGAAGCTGTGCACCGAGAACAACAAAGGTTTGTTGACCCGCGTCAGCGCCGCGTCGAGAGCCTCGTGATAGGGCCGGTGATACAGGTCGATGCGACGCTGTTTGTCGGCTTCTTCGAGGCCCGTGTTGAGCAGCACCGGCTCCCCGTCGGCCAGCGCACGAAACATGTCGTCGTGTGCCGGGTCGCGGTTGGGATCGGCCAACAGACGCGTGAAGCGCGCCAGCACCGCACTGGCCCCAAGCTCGCGAGCGAGGGCGAGCGTTATCTCGCGCGCGCCGAGATCGTAAGCCCAGTGCGTATCGACGAGCCGCAGGTCTGGCTCGGGCCACACCCAGCCCGGCGGCAGCCGCTGGCTCGCGTGCTCGCAGGTGAGAAACACCGGCGCATCGACCGCGCCGTGCACCACCTCGACCGCTTCGGAGACGGCGATCGAGGCGGTGAACGCGCTAGCCCGCGCGCGCGACTCGTGTGTCGGCGAGCGGGAGCTGGTCACGGCGCTTTCGGATGGCAGCCCCAGCACGAGTAACCTTCGCCGGTCTCGTGATTCCAGGCTTCTTTGCCGATGACCTGACCCATCGCCGGCGTCACACGTTGGTTCATGAACTTGAACACGCGCGAGTTCTCCATCTCTTTCCACTCCGCGCTGCCGAAGGCGGGCACGGGGGAGAGGTGGTCGCTCGGCATCTTGTACTTACGCTTCTCGGGCTGCTCGCCGTGGCACGGCACGCACTCGAACTTCAGGCCCTCGTACTTCTTGGCGTTGAAGGTCTGGAACACCTGGCGCATCACGGGATGCACCTTGCCGATCATGTACCACTCCTTCTCGTCGTAGTTCATGTCGTCCCACGGCTTGTCATCGGGCCCCGTGAGACCGAGGAGCTTGATGGGCCCCTCGTCGGGCAAGGGAGCAGGCTCCCAGTTGGACGCGGGAGTGGCTGCCTTACTCGGTTTGTCAGCGGCTTCCGGCTCAGGCTTACTCGCGCCGCCACACCCGACCATCATCAGACCAAGCAGCGAACTAACGACAACAAGTCGATTCATAGCTCTCATCCTAAAATTCATGGATCGCGCGCGAAGCGCACGGACAACAGACCCAGCCAAGACGCCTACTTATTCGGCTGAGGGGTGAGGCGTAGGTACGGCTTCACGACGCGGAAGCCCTTGGGGAACTTTTGCTTCAGCACCTCGGGGTCCTGCAGCGCGGGCACGATCACCACGTCTTCGCCGTCTTTCCAGTTCACCGGCGTCGCCACCTGATAACCGTCGGTCAGCTGCAGCGAGTCGATGACGCGCAAGATCTCCTCGAAGTTGCGGCCGGTGCTGGCCGGGTACGTGATCAGCGCACGGACCTTCTTGTTGGGGTCG
>JBEGTL010000505.1:0-6098 GCA_041179425.1 Pseudomonadota bacterium
GCTCGCCTTCGGCATCGGTTGGGCTCGCCTTCGGCATCGGTTGGGCTCGCCTTCGGCATCGGTTGGGCTCGCCTTCGGCATCGGTTGGGCTCGCCTTCGGCATCGGTTGGGCTCGCCTTCGGCATCGGTTGGGCTCGCCTTCGGCATCGAGCTGGGCTCGCCTTCGGCGTCGTTGCGGGGGCGCCTTCGGCGTTGGTTAGTCTACGCTTGCGCTGTCTTGGGTCTCTTCTTCGCCCATCGCTCGGCTGGTTAGGCCCTCTGCGCGGGCCCTCTTGCGGGCTCTGCGCTCTTCGGACGAGGAGCGCCAGGGTGGGTCGCCGATGAGGATGCCTGAGAGGACGTCGCGGGCGTCGTAGAGCTCGCGCTCGGACTTGAGCTCGAGGTGGAGGTGGGCGGGGGACTCTTTGCAGCCCGTGCGCCCCACCGTGCCGATGATCTCGCCGCGCTTGACGGTGTCGCCCGAGCTGACGCGGGTGATCTCGAGGTGCATGTAACAAGAGACCATCAGCCGGGCGGGGTTGACCGCGACGATCTCGGTGGGTGCGAGCTCGATGCGGACACGCTTGCCATCGGTGGCTGGCGGCTCGGTGGGCTTGCTGCGCTTCTCGACGAGCGGTGCCCCGTCGACGTCTTCGGTTTCTTCGCCCTCGAAGCCCTCAGAGGCGCGCGGCACCGCCGTCACGGGCGGGTCGGGGGCGAACGCAAAGCCCTTGGAGTGGGGCTTGGGATCGGGCGCGTGGGTGATGCAGACGTAGCGGCCGCCTGCTCCCATCTCCGCGCCCGGCACCTGGTGGATATTCTCGGGCGAGAGGTCGACCGCCGTACCTCGGCCCGGCAAGTCGACGCCGGCGAAGGTGACACGGCCATCGGCCATGGCGAGCACCGGCTCGTTCATGGCGGCGTCTACGTCGACGCCGCGATGCATACGCAGGCCCCGGTCGCGATCGGCGCCCGGCTTGCTGCTCACGAGGCGCGGGCTGCCCTCGAGCGGTGCGCCCCACTCGATGCCACGGAACTCGCGCGTAGCCACCGGGAGGTCTTGTCCGTAGTGCTGAAGCAAGCGGCGACGGTCGATGAACACGCCGTCTTCGGCGCGCGCGCTCTGCACCCGGTCGCCCCACAGGAAGTGCGAGAGATAGTGGCGATGCGGCGCCTGCTCGAACTGCGCGTCGATGGCGTCGTGCTGCTCGCGCCACATGGCAAGCAAGGCCGCGGCCCACTCGATGTTGGCCTCGGGATTTTCGAGCGAGCGCACGCTCAGCGGCCGGGAGAGCATCTTGGCCCGCACGCTCCACTCACCGTCTTCTTGGACGACGTACTGCAGCATGTCGACCTCGACGTTGCCCTTGTACATCTCCGGCTGGATGCCGGTCAGGCCCACGCCCGAGACCTCGTCGGCGTCGCCGATGCACTGGCTCTGACGCGAGACGAGGGCGGCGATGAGGAAGGGGTCTTCCCCGTGCATGCGCGCACTCTCGTCGATCCACGAGGCGTACTGCTCGGCCTTGGCACTGGTGAGTCGATCGCACACGCGGCGCAGGGCACGAGCCAAGCGCGGCACATCGATGGCGTTGGGGCTCTCGGGCTCCGGGCCCCAGCTGGCCGGGTCGAGCAGCGCGGCCGCGTACCGGTTGGGAACGGAGCCCTCACGACGACGGACCCGCCACTTGGGCCAGTCCGCTCCAAGCAAGCACAGGCACATGCAGAGAGCGATCGAGGTACGAACCAACACAAGTCGCAAAGTGTCGAAATCGCGCGAGAGCGTCAAGCGTGCTGGCACTCGCCGCACACATCTGCGTCGAACCGGATAACAGATGGTGTCGACTGCTTGGAGAGGTCTCGTCCCCGATCGGGTCAACAGGTTGGGTGAATCTTTCCCAAGATCTACCGCTTCTGGTGCTCCGTGCTGAACTTTTACAGTATTGGTGGGTTCCAGGTCGTGCATACGATTCCCGATCGGCACGCTGCGCCTGAGATGAGTCAACGAGCCTTTTGGGCTGCGAACTTGTGTCCAAGGGCACCAGTCGGGAATCACCCCGGTCGCGCGATCGGCGCACCTGCGTGGCCGCGCGGGGGCCGAGGAGGCTCGGCACTCGGACACCAGACGCTCAAGCTGCGACCTCGGTCTCGCTCAGCGGCACGACACTCGCGGTCGTCTTGCTCGCCTTGATGAGCAGCAACTGACCCTCGAGCTGACGGCATAGCTCGGGACGTTCGACGAGCTCTTTGCGCGCGCGCTCTCGACCCTGGCCCAGGCTCTCGTCGCCGTGCGAGTAGTACGCTCCGTTCTTGGTGAGGATGCCGGCCTCGGTAGCGCAGTCGAGCAAGTCGCCCAGGCCGTCGATGCCGGTGCCGTAACGAATGTCGAACTCGGCGCTGCCGAAGGGCGGCGCGAGCTTGTTCTTCACGACCTTGACGCGCGTGCGGTTGCCGAGCAGCGTCTCGCCCGACTTGACCTGTCCCACGCGGCGCACGTCGAGCCTCAGCGACGCGTAGAACTTGAGTGCGTTGCCGCCGGTGGTGGTCTCGGGGTTGCCGAACGTCACGCCGATCTTCTGTCGCAGCTGGTTGATGAACATGATGGTCGTACTGCCCTTGTGCGCGGCGGGCGTGAGTTTGCGGAGCGCCTGGCTCATCAACCTCGCTTGCGCGCCCATCTGCGGGTCGCCCATGTCGCCCTCGAGCTCTGCTTGCGGCACCAGCGCGGCCACCGAGTCGATCACGATCAAGTCGACCCCGTTGCTGCGCACCAGGGTGTCCACGATCTCGAGCGCCTGCTCGCCCGTGTCGGGCTGACTGATGAGCAAGGTGTCGGGCTGTACGCCGAGGCTCTTTGCGTAGGTCACGTCGAGCGCGTGCTCCGCATCGATGAACGCCGCCAAGCCTCCTGCTTTTTGGCACTCCGCGATGGCGTGGAGCGTGAGTGTGGTCTTGCCACTGGACTCGGGTCCGAAGATCTCGACGATGCGCCCTCGCGGGTAGCCGCCCACGCCGAGCGCGCGTGCGAGCGATGGTGAGCCGCAGCCGATCACGGCGACATCGGCCGCTGCTTCTTGGCCGAGGGGCATGATGGCGTTCTTGCCAAACTGCTTTTCGATGGACTGAATGGCGGCTCTGATCGACTTGAGTTTGTCTTGGATGGTCATGGTCTGTAGGTCTCCTGGATGGCTCATCGTTGCAGCGCGGGTGCCGAGCACAGCGCGCGGGACTCAGTTGATGATCGCGGCTGAGGGCGTCGCTTCTCCGCTGCCGACATCGGACAAAGGCGAGTCATCGGACGCGTCGCTCAGCTCGTCGTCTACTTCGGTGGCGGGAGCGCGGTACGGCAGACTGCGCGTGGTCTCCGGCCTACGATCGAGCAGGCGGTACTGGACGGCCTCGGCCATGTGATGGCTATCGACCCGGTCGCTCTCTTCGAGGTCGGCGATGGTACGGGCGACGCGCAGCACCTTGACGTACGCGCGTACGGACAGGCCGAGTGCGTCGACCGCGCGGTCGAGCAAGGTGAGGGCGGCCGGCTCCGTGCCGTGCGACAAGCTCTCGACGCTGAGCACGCGCGGTGTCGCCTTGCTGCGTGAAGAAACACGCGCCTCGCTGGCGGCCGCCGCTGCGCGGAGCTGTGCCCGCTCGCGCGCCAAACACACGCGCCGTCTGATCTGCGCGCTGGGCTCGCCGGGCTCGCCCTCACGCAGCGAGCGCGCCTCTACCGGCTTGAGTGCGATGTGCAGGTCGAAACGATCGAGCAAGGGGCCCGAGATGCGCGCGCGATAGCGCTCGATGCGATCGAGACTGCACGTGCACATCCGAGAGCTGTCGTCGGCGTAGCCGCACGGACACGGGTTCATCGCCGCAACGACCAGCGGGTGGGCGGGCCACACGATGCGCTGGTGCGCGCGCACCACGTGGGCCATGCCGGACTCCATCGTGGGCCGCAGCGACTCCAGTGCGTTGCGCCCAAACTCGGGCAGCTCGTCGAGGAAGAGCACACCTCCATGCGCGAGCGTGACCTCACCCGGCTGGATGGGCGTGCCCCCACCGACGAGGGCTGCGTGACTCGCGCTGTGGTGCGGCGCACGAAACGGGCGCTCCACCGAGTCGAGCTTGCTTGGTGCGACCGCCCCGACCGCGCTGGCGATGGTGGCGATCTCGAGCGCTTCTTTTTCGTCGGGTGGCGGCATGATGGAGGACAGCCGCTGCGCCAGCATGGTCTTGCCTGTGCCGGGCGGTCCGAGCATGAGCAGGTTGTGGCCGCCCACGGCGGCGATCTCGAGCGCGCGTTTGGCGGCTTGCTGCCCACGCACCTCGTTCAAGTCGAGCATGAACGATCGTTCATTTTCGTCGTCGCGGGTGCTCGCGCGCGGCAGCTCCATGGTGCCGTCGAGGAACTGCACGACATCACGCAAGTTCATCGCGGCGCGCGTGTCGAGGCCGCTGATCAGTGCCGCCTCGTGACCGTTGCCGTGGGGCACGATCGCGCGCGAGATGCCGCGGCGCCTGGCGCTCTGCAGGTGAGACAGCACGCCGCGCACCGCACGCAGCTCACCGCCGAGTGTCAGCTCACCAAGCACCAAGAGGTTGTCGATGCGCGAGGTGGCCACCACGCCGCCTGCGCACAGCAGGGCGATGGCGATCGACAGGTCCAGCGCAGAGCCGGACTTTTTGACGTCCGCGGGCGCCAAGTTGAGCACCACGTTGCGGCTGGGCAGCGTCAGGCCGCTGCTCTCCAGTGCGGACTTCACCCGCACGCGGCTCTCGCGCACCGCGGTATCGCCGAGGCCCACGATATCGACACCCGGCAGTCCCTTGCCGAAAAACGCCTGCACCTCGACCGGCACGGAGTCGATGCCGGAGAGGGTGGCGGAGTGAATGGTGGCGAGCATGTTCCTGCTCGGTGCAGGCTGTGTTCCGGCGCGGACGTTCGTCCTTCTGCGACTTGCCGGCGCTCGACTGGCGGAGAGCGGCGGCTCCACCGGCGCCCGCCGTCGGCGGACCCAGGCGAACTCGGCACACGAGGACCACACGCGATTCGCGCGACCTCCGTTCTTCGCTCGCGCGCCCGAGGGCGCGCTTCGGCCGCGTCGACTAAGCTGAGCCCCGATGGTCAACAAGGACAGCCGACCGCGGCAGCACGAGCTTGTCGCGACGACCGTGTCCGGTGACAGCGATGCCACCAACAGCATGGGCGATCTGACGACGGGCGCGCGCGCCGCGGGCGAAGATGTCCAGCTCGAGAGCTACGGGTTGCGCTATCAGACCCAGCGTCAGCTCGCGCGCGGCGGCATGGCTTCGGTGGTGCACGCGTACGACCCCGTGCTCGGGCGTCACGTCGCGGTCAAGTTGCTCAACCCGGCACTCGTACGACAGCGCGGCGAGCTCGAGGCGTTCGTTCGCGAAGCGCGTGTCACCGCCCAGCTCGATCACCCCAACATCGTTCCCGTGTACGAGCTGGCCACGGGTCCTACCGGCGACTTTGCCTGTTTTGCCATGAAGCTGGTCGAAGGTGAGTCGCTCGCCGAGTGCTTCGCGCGGCTCGGCGAGCGCCGCTTGTCGCCCGGAGAGCTCCCTCAGCTGCTCGATGTGCTGCTCAAGATCTGCGACGGCGTCTCGTACGCGCACAGCCGCGGCGTGCTGCACCTCGACCTCAAGCCACAGAACGTGATGATCGGCGGCTGGGGCCAGGTGTACGTGATGGATTGGGGCATCGCCGTGCGCTGTCGGCGCGGAGCAGACGGTTTCCTTCACCCCATCGAACAGCACGAGAGCGTGCGCGGCACGTTTGCGTACATGGCGCCCGAGCAGCTCGAGCGCGAGCTTCGCGGCGTGGACCAGCGCGCCGACGTGTACGGCCTAGGTGCCATCATCTACCAGCTGCTGACGGGTCATCCGCCGTTCGAGGTCAAAGGCAACGACGACACCGACGTGCAGCGCCTGCGCGAGCACGTGGTGTCCGATCCGCTCGCCGGGCCCGAACTTCAGGGCATCCCCCCGGGGCTCGCGCGTGTGGCCATGCGCGCGCTCGCCCCCGAGCCCGATCAGCGTTACGCCAGCATCGACGAGCTGCGCGCCGAGCTCGACTTGCTGGTGCGCGGAGGAGGCTG
>JBEGTL010000506.1:0-6097 GCA_041179425.1 Pseudomonadota bacterium
TTCTTTGACCCCGCCCCCCCCACACGCCACAACCCGGCCCTGATGTCCGCCGCCGCTGGGACTGGGCGAGGGCTCGCCCTCATCACACTCGCGAAGCTCTACTTCATCTTGACCGGCTTCGTCGTGCAGGTGGGGCTACCCCGCTTGCTCGGCTCACCGACCGCATTCGGGCAGTACTCGCTCGTGATGAGCATCGCCAGCGTGATCAACAACGTGTTGATTGCCGCCACAGTGCAGTCGGTGTCCAAGCGCGTCAGCGAGGACGAGTCGCTCGCGCCAGCGCGGCTGCGGCAGGGGCTCACCCTCCAGTTGTTCGTCGGGGTTGGGCTCGCCCTCGGCCTGGTCGCGCTGGCACCGGTGCTGTCCGACATCGCCTACGACGCCGAGCTCACCAAGCTCCTGCGCATCGCGGCCATCGTGCCGCTGTGTTACGCGCTGTACGCGGCGCTGGTGGGCAGCCTCAACGGACGGCGCATGTTCCTGCACCAAGCCGGGCTCGACATCACGTTCTCCACGGTGCGCACATTTGGCATCTTGGGTGCCGCGTTGCTCGGCTTCGGGGCTGCCGGCGCCGTCTCGGGCTTTGCGTTCGGGGCGCTGACGATCTTGATCGTGGCGCTGTTCGTGGTCGGCATCGGACGCGCGGGCGACAAGCTGCCGTTGCGCACGTGGGTCTCGTTTCTGCTGCCCATCGTGCTCTTCCAGACCATGCTCAACGGCACGCTGCTGCTCGACGTGTGGGTGCTCAACAACACGGCCGCGCAGCTGGGCATCGAGTCCGGCCTCGACGTCGCGGCGGCGGCCGAACGCGCGACCACGTACGTCGGGCTGTACAAGGCGGGGCAAAATTTCGCGTTCGTGCCCTACCAGATCATCCTGGCCGTGACCTTCGTGGTGTTTCCGCTGGTCTCCCGCGCGACCGCCTCCGGCGACCTCGACTCCGCACGCAAGGCCATCCACAACGCCCTGCGTTTCTCGGCAATCGTGCTGTTCGCGCTGGCTGCGCCGATCAGTGGCGCGGCCGAAGGGTTGATGCGGATGGCGTACGGCCCCACGTTCCTCGGCGGTGCCGACACGCTTCGTGTGCTGGTCTTCGGCGAGGTCGGGCTCGCGCTGTTCGTGATCATCGCGACCATCTTGAGTGGCGCCGGCAAGCCCGCCGCTTCGGCGTGGAGCGCCCTGGTCGGACTGGTCGTGGTGCTGACGGCGATCCGGTTCATGGTGCGCGCAGTAGGTCTGCATCAAGGCGTGCTCTCCGTCGCGGCCACCGCCACCAGCCTCGGGCCGCTCGCGGCACTGATCGTCAGCTCGTTTGCACTGCGCGCAGTGATGGGGGTGCTGCCGCCGCTGCTCACGTTCGCGCGCTGTATCGGCGCGGCGGTGGTCGGGTACTACGTGGCCGGGCGCGTTCCGCAGCAGGTCGGGTGGATGGCTCCGCTCGCGATGATCGCGGGTGGCCTCGCGTACCTGGCCGCGCTCGTCGTGCTGCGAGAGCTGAAGAAGGGAGACCTCGACGAGCTGATCGGGGCGCTGAAAAAACGCAAAGCGTGAGCGCAGAGGCTCCCGATGCGCGTCAGCGTTTGTAGTCGCCCGACTTGCCGCCCGTCTTCTCGATCAAGGCCACACGCTCGATGACGATCGCGCGGTCGATCGCCTTGAGCATGTCGTAGAGGGTGAGCGCGGCCACGGTCGTCGCCGTGAGCGCTTCCATCTCGACGCCGGTGCGATCGGCGGCCGTGGCGGACGCCTCGATGACGATCGCGTCGTCGCCCTCGGGTGTGAGCTCGACCCGCACGGCCGTGAGCGCAACCTGGTGGCACATGGGGATGAGCTCCCACGTTCGTTTGGCTGCCTGAATGCCCGCGATCCGAGCCACGGCCAGCACGTCGCCCTTCGGCAGCTTGCCGTCGAGCAACGTGCGCAGCGTCTCCGGACGCATACGGACGAGCCCGCGCGCCACCGCGGTGCGCACGGTCTTTTGTTTTTTGCTCACGTCGACCATGCGCGCTTGTCCGCGCGCATCGAGGTGCGTGAGCTTGCCCTTCGACGCCTTGCCAGCCACGGCCCTCTATAGCACCGCCGACAAATGCTCCCCGGACCTTGGGTCAAACGGGCTCCAGGCGACCCGTTTTAGTTCATGACAGTCGGCAGCGGTGCGGACACGGGACCTGGCGGGGTTGGCGTATGGCCATGGTGGCCGAACACCAAACCATCGGTCCCGATCATGCGGGCCACCAGCTCGACCCGCGAGCGCACGCCGAGCTTGGGGTAGATGCGCTTGAGGTAGGTGTGCACCGTACCGACGGTCAGGTGCGTCTCGGAGGCGATCTGGCGTGTGCTGGCGCCCGACATCAACAGGGCCACCACGTCTCTCTCGCGCGGCGTGAGAGGTGCCTTTTGCAGCGCCTCGCTGACCTCTTCGATGCCGTTCTTGCGCGGCTCGTGGCGCATGCGCGCCGAGTAGTTGAGACAGCGGCCCATGATGCGTGCCGCCCAGCGGGCGGTGCGCAGGTCATGTGGCTCGAGTCGCTCCTTCCCCTCGGGTAACAGCAGCACGACCTGGCCGAGCAACTGTCGACCATAGCGCAAGGGCAGACTCACCCTGGTGCGCCCGTCCCCCGGGGGAGCGTCGCTGGCGGCTGTCTCCCCTCCCTCGATCTCGACAATGAACCCCTCTACGCCGCAAAGACGCGCCACTAGCTCACCCGCACGCATAGGATACGTGCGTACTGGGTCCAGGCGCGTCAGCCCATCGACCATGTCCAGGAATTGAAACGGCAGCACTGGTTCCCCCGTTCCGCGCTGTCGTTAACCCCGCCCCCGGGACCGATAGCGCCGATGAGCTATTAGTGTCTCTATGACACGCGGTGTCAACCTAGAACGAGCACGACGTGCGCTGGTTTAGGCCAAGCTTGGCCAGGGGTGATGGAGCCCACGTACCCGCCCTCTCCAGGGACGGCTCACTTTGCCATGGCTCGGGTGCCGTGATGGAGGGAGCCCGAGCTGCGACACAACGTGCAGCGTTGCACCGACCGCGCGGCGCGGTAACAGTCGACGCCGAGGAAAAGCATGGAGAACGTGATCATTATTGGTTCTGGTCCGGCCGGTCTCACGGCGGCCATCTACGCGGCTCGAGCGAACCTAAAGCCGCTCGTCATCGAGGGTGTCATCGCCGGCGGCCAGACCGGCGGCCAGCTCATGATCACGACCGACGTAGAGAACTACCCTGGCTTTCCCGATGGCGTGAAGGGGCCAGAAGTGATCGAGCTGATGCACAAGCAGGCCGAGCGTTTTGGCACCCGCTTCGTGCTGGCCGACGTCGACCGGATCCGCCTGACCGAGGGATCGCCGTTCAAGCTCGAGGCCGATGGCGTCACCTACGAAACGCACTCCGTCATCATCTCCACCGGCGCGAGCGCCCGCTGGCTCGGCCTGCCCAGCGAACGTGAGCTGACCAATCGCGGCGTGAGTGCATGCGCTACCTGTGATGGCTTCTTCTTCAAGGATCAAGACGTGTCGGTCGTCGGCGGCGGCGATACCGCCCTGGAAGAAGCGATGTTCCTCGCGGGCATCTGCAAGAGCGTCACGCTCATCCACCGTCGCGCCGAGCTACGCGCCTCCAAGATCATGCAAGAGCGCGCCAAGCGGCACCCCAAGATCAAGTTCGTGTGGAACGCCGAAGTGCGCGAGGTGCTGGGTGTGAAAGAGGGCACCGTCACCGGGCTGTCGCTCGAGAACACCATCACCAAAGAAACGTTTGTTCACCCTACCCAAGGGCTGTTCGTCGCCATCGGACACATCCCCAATACCCAACTTTTTAAGGGTCAACTCACGCTCGACGACAACGGCTACATCAAGACCGTGCCGGGCTCGACGGCGACCAACGTCGAAGGTGTGTACGCCTGCGGCGACGTGCAAGACCACGTCTATCGCCAGGCCATTACGGCGGCCGGTACCGGCTGCATGGCCGCCATCGAAGCCGAGCGCTGGATGGGCGCCAAAGAGCTGATCTGAGCCGTCCCTACCGCGGTCGGTTCGCCCCCTCGCCCACGGGCGCGATGCACCTCGGCCTGGCGCGCACGGCGCTGCTGGGCTGGCTGCGAGCGCGTCAGCAGGGCGGCTCATTCGTGCTGCGCACCGAAGATCTCGACGCGCCGCGCGTGGTGCCGGGGGCCGATGCACGCTTGCTGGCGGACCTCTCCTGGCTAGGCCTCGACTGGGACGAAGGGCCCGACGTAGGCGGAGCCCACGCCCCGTACGCGCAGTCGGATCGTCTCGCGCTCTATCAAGACGCGATCACCACGCTCACCGCTGCAGGCCGCATCTACCCCTGTAGCTGCACGCGCAAAGAGCTCTCGATCGCGAGCGCGCCGCACGGGCCCTCCGAGTTTGGACCGACCTATCCAGGTACCTGTCGCTCAGGCCCGACGCGCGACGGCGGGCCGCTGTGCTCGCGCTTCCTCGCACCCGATTCGTTACCCGTTTTCGAGGACGGACTGCTGGGTGCCGTCGCGCCGACTGCCCACGGCGACTTCGTCGTGCAGCGTGCCGACGGCACCTTCAGCTATCAGCTGGCGGTGGTGGTCGACGACATCGCAATGCAGATCAGCGAAGTGGTGCGGGGCAGAGACCTTGCCGGCTGCACCGGTTGGCAGCTCGCGCTGTACCGCGCGTTGGGGGCGAATCCACCCACCTTCGTGCACGTGCCACTTTTGCTTGCGGCCGACGGAAAGCGGCTAGCCAAGCGAGACGGCGCGCTGTCCATCGCGGAGCTACGGACGCACGGGGTCGAGGCACGGACCATCGTCGGCGCGCTGGCCGAGAGCGTGGGCCTGGTCCCCGAAGGCACGCGCTGCGCAGCTCGAGAGCTCGTCTCCGACTTCGCTCTCTCGCGCGTCGCAGACCGCCCAGTCGACTGGACACGCGCGCTCAGTACACGCCACTGACCCCGAGCTGAGCCCGAAAGGCAGCGTTGAGCAGCGCGGCCCCGATGGGCGCACTCACCAAGCCGTAGGCGCGCGCGGCAGCGAGCGTACCGACGCCCGTCCACAGCAGCGCCGCTCGCCCGCCCGCGCCGCGCTGCATCGTTGCGCCGGCGACCCACAGCCCTGCCCCGAGCGCCGACAAGCCGAGCGTCATGGCCGCGGGAACGCGCAGCCCGACATACAGGTTGCCGGCACCGGGCAGGAGCGCTTCCCAGCCGAGCGCGCGCCATGGGTTCTTGGCTAGCTGTGCGTAGTAATGCTGACGAACCAGCGGTGCGTAGGGCGCATCCACGTGCGGGACGTCGGCCGACTCGGCGAAGCGCGCCCTCGGGCGCGCGAGCGAAGCATCGTCTGCGCGAACGGGAGCCGCGTGCAACGCCAGCGTGAGCAGCGACAGTGAGAGCACGACCCACGGCACCAAGCGCGCCAGCGAACGTCGAAGCGCGCCTGTGGCCGCGCGTGCGAAAACACCACGCATCACGAGTGCGCTAGCAGCTTCGCGACGACTCGATGGACACTCGCGTCGGACAGCTCGTCGTCGACCTGAGCCAGCGGGACCCAACGCACATCCTTGGCGTCGCTGCCGGCCGTCACCTCGCGCGAGAGCGCTCGAAACAGATAACGAACGTCGAAGTGCTGGTGGCTGCCCTCGTCCTTGCGTACGGGGATGTCGTGTACGTCGAGATCGAATGGGGCAGGTGGCAAGAGCTCGAGCTCGACCAGCCCAACCTCCTCGCGCACCTCGCGCAAGGCAGCCGCCACCAGGTCGCGGTCATCAGGGTCGACGTGGCCTCCCGGCTGCAACCAACGTCCCAGCTTGGCGTGCAGGATGAGCAGCAGCTCACTGCGATCGGGCGAGAGGATGAAGGCGCTGGCCGTGAAGTGGCCGGGTGCGAACAGCCGGCGCGTGAACGGATCTGCAACTGAGTTGCAGAGCTCGTTCATGCGCTCGAGGTGACCTCGTTCGCGCTCGTCTCGCGGCTGATAGGAGAGCAGTTGACTTCGCAAGTCGATTTCACGAAAAGCCACGAAAGAGCTCCATTAAAATGGCGAAATTCACGTAGTTGAGAGCGGCGAAAGAGAGCCGGTGTGGCACACTCTGGGCTCTCGCG
>JBEGTL010000507.1:0-6091 GCA_041179425.1 Pseudomonadota bacterium
GGCTGTGGGCGAGCGATCCACCGAGGTCACGCTACTGCGCGCCGTACTTCTGCACGATGCGCCGTGCCTCGGCGAAGTTGCTGAGCCCGATCACGTCGTCGGTGTCGAGCATGATGTCGAACTCGCTCTCGAGCGCGCCGATCAGCTGCATGTGGGCCACCGAGTCCCAGGCCGGGTTCTGTGCGTACGCGAGGGTGGTCGCATCGACGTCCGGCGCGAGGCCGAGAGCCGAGGCAAAGACAGTCTTGAGGCGTTGTTCGAGCGTTGCTTCAGGCATGGGTCAGCGCTGAGTGTGCGCGGGCGAGGCCTGAAAATCAAAGCGTCACCGACAGGGACCTCGGGTTTCGGTGCTTGCGGACACCTTCTGAGCGGACGTAGAACAGTGCGTGCATGCCGAGTCGGACCTGACTGCAAAAATGTCTGAGCCCTCACCCGGGCTCCCGTCGTCTCTGTCGAGTGTTGCGGCGTACCCGTGGTCTCGCCTGCGCAGCGCGCAGTACGACGCCCTCTACGTGTCGCCGCACATGGACGACGCCGTTTACTCGTGTGGCGGCCAGATCGCGCTGTCGCGCGCGTCGGGTCAGCGCGTGCTCATCGTGACGGTGTTCGGCCACGGCGAGAGTGCGGAGCACGAACCCGGCGTCTTTCGCGACTACACCCAGCGAAAGCGTGAAGAAGAAGCTGCGATGGCAGCGCTCGACGTCGATCATGTGTGGCTCAACTACGCCGATCTGTTGGTGCGCCCCAAGCCACTCTCGACGCTGGTTCGGTACGCGCTCCCGTTCGTGACGTTCCCGCCGAGCCCGCTGCGCGACCGGCTCGAGGCGACGCTCTACGCATTGTGCACGAGGCTCCTCGCGGCCGACGGACAGCTCTACGTGCCGCTCGCGGTCGGGGCGCACCCCGACCACCGTCTCGTGTTCGACGCAGTGCGCGCCATGGCGTCGCGCGCGCGCGCTTGGCGCGAGCTCTTCTACGAAGACGTTCCGTACGCACAGGTGCCCGCGGTACGCGCCGATCGTCTGCACTACCTCGGCCTGTCGCGCCCGCGCAGCCTGGCTGCGGCGCTGCTCGCGGTGCGCGAGACGAGGGCCTTTTTGTTTGCGCACGCCCCGGCTTGGCAGCGCCCCGCGCTCACCCTCGTGGTCGGTGCGCACTGGGCACTCTCACGCCTGTTTTTTAGGCTGTTTGGCAGCCGCGACGCGATCGCCGACGAGCGCAAGCTCAGCGAGCGCGTGATCGACGAGGTGATCGACCAAAAGGTGTCCGCGATGCGCGCGTACGGCACACAGACCGCGTACTTTTACCCGGACGGAGATGCCCTCTACGACACGCTCGTTCGCTCGCAAGGCCACTACGTCGAGCGCTACTGGGAGCTCATCGAGCCCACAGCTCGCACCGTCGTCAAAGCGCAGCCAGACCTCCCCTTGGAAGAGGAGCTAGCGCGCGTCGATCAGCTCCTCAGCGAGCTCTCTGTTGCTCAGGATGCGTGAGCTAGGAAAGCGTTGGCGCGGTAGCGAGCTGGGGTCACGCCGGTCCAGCGCTTGAACGCGCGGTGAAAGGCGCTGACCTCGGAGAACCCGACGCGATCGGCGATGCGCTTGATCGGGATCTCCGGGTTGGAGAGCTCACTGAGCGCGAGCTCGCGGCGCACCGTATCGGCGAGGGCGGACAACGAGTGCCCCTCGTCGCCAAGGCGGCGACGCAGGCTACGTGGGCTGACGCCGAGGCGTCGCGCGATGTTGCACGGGTTGACGCTGCCGAGATCGACCTCGTGGCGCAGCACCTGCTTGACGCGCTCGTGCAGGAGCTCACGCGCTCGCTCTTGCACCAAGAGCTCATCGGCGCGCCGCTTGAGTAGGCGCCAGAGCGACTCGTCGACGAACGGCTGCGGCGTGTCGAGCGCGGCGCGCGGGAACACGATCTCGCTGCGCGTCGAGTCGAAGCGCACAGGACAGCCCATCACTTTGCCGTAGCGCTCGAAGTAGTGCGGCGCGGCGTGGCGGACCCGAACCTCGAGCGCGGACTGACCCGGCACGAGCTGCTTGCCGATACGAATGGCGAACGAGAACGCCATCTCGGTGCAGAAACGGGCGGCGCTGCTGTCGGAAAACGGCGGCTCGTAGATGAGGAACGCGCGGTCGCCCTCTTCGAGCAGGCGGAAACGCGACATGGGGAACACCAGCGGCATGTACGCGCTGAGCTCACCGATCGCAGCGCGAAGGGTAGGTGAGTGCGTGAGCACTTCGCCCAACATGCCGAGGGTCTGCATGGGAGCTCTAGAGCCAAAGTGAAGACCCAGCCCGGGCTCCGGGGTCATACCGAATGCCGCTCTCATGAGCCGCTCGGCGACGGTCATGTCGACAGGCCCGTGCGACCTCTCGAAGACACTCAGATCGATGGCTGCATCGCGCAGCAATCTCTCGAAGTCGATACTCAATTCGCGCAGGACGCTGGCGAACCCACGAAGGACGTTAATCGAGACTTCCATGGCTCACACCTCAAGCAAAGGTGCACCCAGGCAACACTTTACCGACGCCAACGTCAACTCTTTTTTGACTCGGCTGTGCGACAACAACTCGACTGGGGCAGCGCGGTCACAATCATCTGGGCACATACCCCCTTCTTTCGCCTGAGAGAGCAAGGTAGTGTCCGCGCCATGCTTCTTGGTAGTCGGCAGTGGGTGCGCGCTCTACATTTTGTCTTTCGAGCTTCCCTCGGTTGTCTGGTTCTGGCCTCCGGTTGCGACAACTCCCCCATCCCTGACGCCCGTACGGACGATCTACGGGTGGGCGAAGAGGTCTTCCGCATGTTCTGCATGCGGGTCGCACGCGGGTCCTATCCAACCGAACCCTCGGGCCAGCGGTTTGTCCCTCTGTGCGAGGGCAAGACCGACAAGATCCCCAAAGATCTCAAGGACGCCAAGCTCCGGGCGCTGATCGAACGGCGGCCCGAGACGGTGGCCGCGCTCGACCAGGTGCTGGGCGATGCGGCGGTCCAAGACAGCCAGACCTTCGAGGACGACCAGCTCCAGGGGTGGCTGCTCAAGCTGCTGCCGTTTTATCAGGACGAGGCCGACGCCAAGCAGCCGGGCATCTTGCCCCGCTCGACCCGAGCGCTGTCCAAGGTGATGGAGCGCCTCACCGACGACAAAGACCAGAACTCCAAAGACGTGCTCAGCACCATCGCGCGCATCTCGCAGCGCGCGGGGTACCGCTCGCCCGATCGTGTGCTGGCTGCCATTCGCCCCACGCTCAAGTACGACCGCCTCGACGAGCTGACCGAGGTCTTGCTCGGCCTGGTCGCCGAGGGCGGCGACGGACACGACGCGTTCATGGGGCTGCTCGAGGCCACTTCACTCGAGCTGGCCGAGCCCGCCGAGGCCAAGGACGGCCCCACCACGCTGAGCCTGGCGCTCGACCTGGTGCTTCGGCCCACCGAAAATGATCTGTTCGTCAAGGCAGAGGGCAAGACGCTCGAGCCGCTGCCCGTGCTCGAGCGCGACCCCGAAGGCAACGCCATCGCCGAGGGCGACGCGACGGCGACCCCGTTCTTGGTGGCAGGTCGCAACGACGGCGACACCGATCGAGACAGCAAAACTAACCTCGCCATGAGCGCTGGCCGGCCCGCGTACAAGGCGTTCGACGCCAACCAGACCGCGCTCGCTTCTATGATGCGCGACGGCATCTCGCTGATTCGTCGGGGCAGCGAAGACCGCAGCACCGTCGAAAAGCTGCTGCGCTCGGCACGGCCGCTGCTCGGGAAAAACATCGAGCGCAGCGAGACCTTTGGCGGCAAGTCGCTCACGTACACCGGGCCCGACATCGAGCACGGGCCGATGGCCAACTTCCTCCACGCCATCACCACGCTGCTCAAGCTGCCCGAGACCGAGCCCATGCTCGACGTGCTCAACCAGCTTATCCAAAAGGATGAGAAGAGCGCGACCGAGCTCATCTACGCGGCCCTCAAGATCGACGAGCAGTCCGACGTCACGGGCTTCAACGGCGGCAAGCTGACGCCCAACAACGAGTTCTGGGACGACCTCATCGCGTTTGGTCTGCGCATGGTCAAAGAGCGCCCCGGCCTGTGGGCCGACGTGCTCGCCGCGACGCTGGCGCCCGAGACCGTGGCCACGGGCACGGTGCTCGCCCACCAGATGCAGAACAAGGACTTGGTCAAGCTCGCCTCCGACGACATCAACAGCGACGTCACGACCGGTTGTCCTACCGGCGATGGAATGCCCGCGTACTGCGTGCCGGTCGATCGCGGCATGCCCGACAAGGGCATGAACC
Organism: Pseudomonadota bacterium; assembly: GCA_041179425.1. Classification (GTDB taxonomy): domain Bacteria; phylum Myxococcota_A; class Polyangia; order Polyangiales; family DASUME01; genus DASUME01. The sequence goes on from JBEGTL010000507.1 coordinate 4,293, forward strand.
GCAGTATCTTCCAACGCACGCTCTCGTTGGTGCACGGAACGTACGGCATCGTCGACGGTCAGTACTTGGCCCCCAACTGCAACAAGGAGGGCGCGGTTCTGACGGTTACGGAGCCCCTGGAAACTTCATTTCCCAATCCGGCGCTGGGACCGGCGGCGGAGCTTCTGCAGGTCCTCACCGGGCAGGGCAGCGGGTCGTGTCCCAACTCGACCGTCGCGCCGCCGCCGGCGACTTCGTACAAGCGTTGTCAGCTCATCGAGCAGAAGAGCGGCGCGGTCACGCTGATGCGCGCGATGCTCAAAAAGAGCAAGATCATCATCAAGGATGACGAGGTGGCCAAGTGCGCCACCGCCGTCGGACTCGACGTCGCCGAGGCGCAGGCGAAGGAGTCCGGCATCAAGGGCTTCAACCTCAATCCCGAGGTCAAGCCGCTCGCTCGCTACGTCTACGCCAAGCGGAACAAGTTCATCACCGACATGTTCGATCCGCTGCCCACGCGCGACGGAGTCAGCGTCAACGACTTCGAGCCCAACGGTATGTACACGCTCGAGGTGACCGACCCCGAGGCGCTGATCGAGGGCAAGCCCCAGTCGTTTCTCACCGCGACCATCCCGCTGCTCACGGCGTTCGACAATCACGACACCATCGACGCCAACGGTGACCCGGTGGGCAGCTACTTCTTCGCGGAGCTGCTCGACCTGGTGCACATGCACTACTCGTCGCAGAAGCCCGAGCCGTGCCCCGACAAGGTCGAGCCGGGCGTGAGCGAAGGCTGCACGCAGACCGCCGACCCGACCGCCAAGTTCTATTCGCACGGCAGCAACATCGTCAGCTACGAGCCGCTGATCATCTGGTCGCTCTTGCAGCAAGACTTGCTCGGTGTGCTCAGTCGCTCCACGGCGGCGCTCAAGGGCATCACGGCGGCCGATGGTCGCGACGGCGTGGCCGTGCTCGACAGCTTCTTGCAGGCGCTGCTCGCGCCCAACCCCGCCGTCAAGTACCGCGACGGCCGCGCCTACGCCAAGACCAACGCCTGCGTCGTCGAGGGTTCGGGCGCCGACCTTACTTGCAAGGACGGCAAGGGACACGTCATCAAAGACGGCGTCCCGCCGATCTACCTGTTGCTCGATGCACTCAACGAGCTCGACACCATGTGGGCGGGCAACAAAGAGCAGCACGAGCTCTACCTCGGCGTGCGCAGCACGCTGGTCGACAAGTACCTCGGCGTGAACAAGGCAGCCGATGGCGCGACCTCGTTCGAAAACCGGCGCGCCTACGCGCTCACCACGCGCGGTATCCCCTGGATCCTCGCCCGCCTCTCGGACCACAAGACAGACCGCGCAGAGTGGGCCGATGGTCTGGTCGGTCGCATCGCGGGCGTCCTCGCGCACCCCATCGCGGCGCGCGGCATGGACCTGTTCGATCAGTTCTGGGAGAACGACGCGGCCGGCGACGAGGTCGCCAAGCTGCTCACGTACCTGGTCGACGAAGACGAGAACCCGGAGGCCTTCACCGGCGCAGTCGTCGCACTTGCCGACACCCTTACTTTCTTGAACACGGACCCCGATCTGACCCCCGCGATTCGGTTCGCCGCGCTGGGTCTCGCAGAGAACGCCATCGACGTCGTCGAGAGCGGCGAGGGCGAGCCCGACATCAAAGAGGGAACGGCCTACCGGTTCCTCGAGGTGACGCGTCAAATCGCAAAGGTCGATCAAGGTGCCGAACTGAGCACCATCGCCAAGTTGCTGCGCAACACGGTGCTGCCCATCTCGAACAGCGAGCAACCGGAGCTCGACGGC
>JBEGTL010000508.1:0-6080 GCA_041179425.1 Pseudomonadota bacterium
GTGGTAACCGCAAGATCTCTCAGATCCCCCGCTCTTTCATCCACTTTGTTCATCAAAAACGTGGATCTGGGCTGAGCTGCACCCTCTTGAATTCCTCTTCGAACATTCCGCGTAGGTGCGCCGTCGCTGCAGGATTTCCCTGCGAAGCGGGGCGATTTCCGACGCCGACGGCGGGGTAACCGAGCCGGAGAAGGGTGGGCTTGTCTTCTGCCCGCGCGCGGACTGCGCCGAGGCTCGATACAAGCAGTGCCAGGAGGAGCGCCGAGATCCGTGTGCAGTGCGAGTTCATTGCCATCCCTCAGTGCGTGCGGCCGAGCCGCAACGCAGACTCGGGCGGGCGCATCCCTGGCGTCCACCCTACGAGACGGAATGGCTATCACGAGAGAAACATGCTGGCCAGCGCATTCGGGGAGGGGTGCCCCTCTCCCCGTGCGCGAGCGCTCTCTTGCAGCAGTTGTTGTTCAGTTGCTGGCTGCCAGCGCCGCAGGGGCCGGTGCTGCCGCTGGGCTCACGCTTGCCGCGCGAGGATCCGGCTGCGCGGGCTTGCCGTCTTGGCCCCGAGGTTTCCAGTAGCTGTCGAGGCCCAGCTCCTTGAGGGCCGCTTGCAGGAACTTGGGCTCGCCCCACTCCTTGAGGGAGAACACGTTGCGCGTGAGGCCCAGGCGCTTGGACTCTTTGATCTGCAGGTTGTATCGAGCCTCGATGTACTCGTCGACGAGCGGGCTGTAGCGGTACTTGAAGTCTTCGCCCTGCAGATCTTCACGGAACGAAGAGAACGTGGTGCCAGACTTGGTCCACAGCTGGAAGATCTGCTGAGGCGGCGCTTCGGCGAGCCACTTCGAGGCCTGGACGTAGACCTTGAGCACACGCTTGGTGATCTCTGGGTACTTCTTGATGAAGGCGTCTGCGCCGAGGAACGTGCTGTTGGACGTGGTGGCCGGGTCTTGTCCACGCGTGGTGAGGATGACGCGCGACACGCCCTGATCACGAATACGCAGCGAGTCGGCACCCGCGAACGTGGCGTCGATATCGCGCGTGGTCAGCGCGAGCTGCGCGGCGTTCACGTCCATGTTGATGAGCTTGACGTCCTTCTCGGCGAGCCCGAACTTCTCGAGGATCTTGATGCCCGCGAGGTGCGTGGCCGTGCCCTTGGCGACCGCGATACGTTTGCCCTTCAGGTCTTTGACCGATTGCACACTCGAGTCGGCCGGCACGTTGACGTAGATGTTGCCGCGCACGCTTGCCGCCGCGAGCAGACGGTAGGTCAGGCCGCTGGAGCGACCGATCACGGACGGCAGATCGCCGAGCGTGGAGAAGTCGAGCAAGCCGTTGGCGTACAGCTCGTTGACCGCGGGACCTGCACCACGCAGGAAGTTCCACTTGATCTCGATGCCGTCTTTTTTGAACTCGTCTTCGTACATGCCGCGCAGCTGCGCCGAAGCGAGCGCGCTGCCGCTCGAGACCGGGCGGTTGCCGACGCCCACGCCGGGGAACCCAATCCGGATGACGCTCGGCTTGTCTTCGGCGGGCGCGGCGGGCGCGATCCACGCGCCTGACAGCACCACGAGCGCCGACGCGAGCTTGTTCTTCCAGTTTTTGATCATGGCGAATCCTGTGTGCGAGCTGTGTCCGGTACGTCGTCTATTATAACGGACACGGCGAACGAACAAGGAAGAAAGCCTTTGCTTGCGCGATTTGGACATGGCGACCAGCTCGCGACGCTCGCGCGAGCAGTGTCGTCCATTATAGAAGAGCACACTTTGGTCCCCACGCGCCCAACCCGGCGCGCTACCTAGACCGTCGTGGGAGGGGGCGCGAGACGCGCGGATGTGTCGGCGTTCAGCGGAGTAGCGCAGCGACCGCGTCGTCCCACACCGCGCGGTTGCGCGCGACGACGAGGCCCGTGATCTCGTCTCCGGGTCGGTACGGCGTTCCGTCGAACCTTGCGGCGACGCCCCCGGCCTCAGTGAGCAGCAGCGCTCCCGGGGCGTGGTCCCAGGGCAGCGTCCGCCAGAACACCGCAAAGTCCTGCGCCTCGGTGACGATGGCAGGGTACTCGGCTCCCGCGCAGCGCGTGCCGGGCAGAGCCTCGTCGATGCGTGGGATGCGCAGCTCGACTTGTTGCCGTAGCTCGAAAGGCATGTACTTCTTGAGCACCGCGCCGCGCAGCTGTGCGGCCCCGGGCGACCCTTCGCTGGTCTTGAGGCGCGTGCCTTCGACGTACGCGCCGGCGCCGCGCTCGGCACGTGAGAGCGTGTTGGTGAGTGGATCGAGCAGCCACGCCCCGACGGTCTCGCCACCTGAGAGCAGCGCGACCATCACCGCGAAGCACGGCCGCCCCTCGACGAAGTTGGCAGTGCCATCGAGCGGATCGATCAGCCACACCTCGCCGTCTTCGAGCTGCTTGAGCAGCGCGGGCTGTCGCGCTGTCTGCTCTTCGCCCACCACCCTCGAGCCTGGAAGCAGCTCGAGCAGCGCTTCGCTGAGCAGCTGTTCGGCCTCGCGATCGGCCACGGTGACCAGCTCGCCCGGCGCCTTCTCTTCGATCTCTCCGGCCTCTAGCGCCCCGAAGCGCGGCACGATCACCTCGCTCGCGACGGCTCGCATCACCTACTTCGTCGAGCAGCGCTACCCGCATGCGGTTGCCTCGTCTTTCGGAAAGGTTTTTGTGCGCTCACGTCTTGAGGCGTTGCGCAAGGACGCGCTCGACGGTGTCGACGATGGCGACCGTGCGTGGATCGAGCTCCACGTTCAGCCGATCGCCCACCCGCTTGTTGGCAAAGTTGGTGAGGCGCTGCGTCTCTGGGATCAGGTGCACCGCGAAGCGCCCGTCTTCGAACACGTCGCCGACAGTCAGGCTCGAGCCGTCGAGTGCGACGAAGCCCTTGTGCAAGATGTACTTCATCCAGGCCGCAGGGACCGCGATGGTAAGGTCTAGCTGGGCACCGATATTCCCGACGGCGACCACCGTCCCCGTGCCGATTACGTGACCAAACACGTCGTGGCCACCCAGCTCGTCACCCACACGAACCGAGCGCTCGACGCTCAGCAGACGACCTTGGTGTAGCTCGCCGAGCGTGGTGTGTGAGAGCGTCTCGGCCACGGCGTCGAAGCTGGCCAGCCGACCCGAGATTGCGACCACCGTCAGACACGTGCCGTCGAAGGCGACGCTCGCCCCGAGCTCGAGGCCTTGTGCCAGCTCGGGGGAGAGCTCGACTGTGAAGTGCGTAACGCCTGCGCGTCGCTCGAGCTGGACGACGGGAAACAGGCCGCGCGTGATGCCGCTGTACATGTCGGCAGCCTAGCACTCCTGCGTCACAGTCCGCGTTGGAACGCGCGTCGTGTGGGCCTACAAACTCGTGAGCTCAGCTCACCGCGCGGCTTTCGTCGCGTCGCGTAGGCTTTTCGGCAACCGCCAGGTGCTCACCCAGAAACTTGAGTACGCGTTGAAACGCGAGCGTTGCCGAACCGGGCTCGTAGCTCGGCCGAGAGTCGTTGAAGAAGCCGTGCCCCGTACCTGGGTAGACGTAGTGGCTGAACGACTTGCGAGCGTCGTGGAGTGCAGCGTCGAGTGCCCCGACCTGCGCGGTCACGGGATCGTGTTCGGCGTAGTGGCCCTGTAGGGGATAACGAACGTTGGCGATGGCGGACAGCACCGGCCCGGTACCGTAGAAGATGACGCCGGCCGCGAGGTCTGCGCCAGCGGCGGCGAGCTGCGCAGAGAGCGTGCCACCCAAGCTGAAGCCCACACTCGCGATCGCGTGCGGCAAGACCTGTGCGTGGCGCTTGAGATAGGGAATGGCTGCGACGGCGTCGTCGAAGTACGTGGAGCTGTCGCGCTTGTCGAACCAGGCCAGCACACGTTTGATGGTCTCTTGTTCGTGCAGCGGCAGTCGCGCGAGCTGTTCGTCGCGATCGGCAGCGCGAGCGAACGGAGCCGCGCGCACCACCTGGTCGTCGGCCAGACGCCTGCGTTCGACGTCGCGCGAGTACAAGTCGGGGACCAGCGCGACGTAGCGCTCGCGTGCGAAGCGCGACGCGAGCGAGAGCAGATGTCGGGTGACGCCGATGCCCTCTTGCAGCAACAACACTGCGGGGAACGGGCCCGCGCCGGCCGGGCGCGCAATATAGGCGTCGACGATTCCGTGGTCGCCGCGGTAGCTCACTCGATCGAAGTCCGTATCGGTAGAGGACATGCCAACATCCTGCGCGAGGTCACGCCGCCGGAGCTCCTGGGGACCAAGCAACTTGTCTCTGGGGTCCCCACCTTGTCCAGAATAATGTCGCGAAGAATGTACCCGCACTCGGCCATCTTCGTGGCTCGCCGGCCATGCGATGCTTTGATGGACAAAGTCTACTTTACCGGACAGCGCATTTCGCTGACAAGGCCAATGCCGACGTCGAGCGCTGGCTGCGCGAGGGGCAGCCCAACTGCTTTTTGCCGCACGACCGGCTAGGCATCGACCCCTTCCGTCAGCGCTTCCCGATCACGCTGCGCGCGGAGGGGACGGTGCGTGGCAGCGGCGGCATTCGTATCCTCGACCGAGACTGCAGCACGCAGGTGCCGGGTCTGTACGCGGCCGGCGATGCCGCCTCGCGCGAGGCGGTCGTGGGCGCTTCGAGTGGCGGCGGTAGCCCCAACGCTGCCTGGGCGATCTCCAGCGGCAGCTGGGCGGGTCGCGCTGCTGCGCTCCACGCACGCGCACGCGGCACGCGCGTGCAGAACGCGGAGGTTCACGCGCGCGGCACCGTGGGATTGCGACCGTCGAGCAGTGCCACCGGAGTGTCTGCAGACGAGTTGATTACGGCGGTGCAGCGCGAGGTGTTGCCGCTCGACAAAAACATGTTTCGGACGGGCGCCCAGCTCGAGCAGTCGCTGCAGCAGCTCGACGACGCGTGGTCAGCTGCGAGTGCACACCTCCACGGCGCCGGCGCAGACGCCATTCGTGCACGCGAGGCGGCCGCGCTGTTGGTGTGCGGCCGGCACGCCTACCGCAGTGCGTTGGTGCGCGAGGAGTCTCGCGGTCTGCACCGGCGGCTCGACCTGCCAGACACGGACCCGGGTCAGCTGCACCATCACGCGAGCTCGGGTCTTTGCCACGTGCGTGTCGGTACGTATCGGGCGTTTGCTCGTGTCGACGAGCGGCCGTCAGTCCACGCGCTCTCGTCCGTGCACACGGAGCTCCCGTTGCAAGCGCGGGCAGCGTCGAGAGAAGGGGTCTCCGCATGATCGAGTTGCTCAGCGAGTCACGGTGCACGGGCTGTAACCTGTGCGTGAAGGCGTGCCCGACCAATGTATTCGAGGCGCGGGACGGCGATATCCCGATCCTGGCGCGTCCCGACGCTTGTCAGACGTGCTTCATGTGCGAGCTGTATTGTCCTGCTGATGCTTTGTATGTGAGTCCACTGGTGGATCGGCACGAGACCGTTGATGAGGCTGCTCTCTCGGTCTCTGCTCTCGGGAGCTTTTCTCGGAAAATGGGCTGGTCTCGGGCCAAGCCTGCCGGCTCTGATCTCGATCCTACCTTCCGTTTCCGTGCTCTTTCTGGTGGCTGATCTCTTGCTCGCGGGGTCCTGCTCGCTCGCTTGATGCGGTGGAGATCGCTGGGGCCAGCCGCCTGCGGGGAGCATGTCTCCGTGCTCCCAAAGCGTACGCGCGGAGACACGCTCCCCTCCGGCGCTCACCGATTCGCAAGAGCGAATCGGTCGGGCTCACGCTGTACTCGACGGGATCCGGTGTGCCGGGCCGAAGATGTGCTCTGCTGGCGGTGGGTGGAGCAGGCTGTCTGTTTTTTTGTTAACGAGAAGTGCCAGAGCGCGTTGGGCACGAGAAGACTGAAGCAGTCTTCCCGCACCCAACGCGACACATCGCCAATGCGAGGACGCAGCAGATGGGTGGCGACTGCATGGGGCCCAGGCCACATCCCGCGCGCGAGCATCTACCAGTCCCCTCTGCTCGCCGACGAGTCCGACGAGTCCGACGAGTCCGACGAGTCCGACGAGTCCGACGAGTCCGACGAGTCCGACGAGTCCGACGAGTCCGACGAGTCCGACGAGTCCGACGAGTCCGACGAGTCCGA
>JBEGTL010000509.1:0-6077 GCA_041179425.1 Pseudomonadota bacterium
TCGCCGCGCTTCACCGCTTGCAGACATCACCAGCTGCCCATGTACAGCTCCTTGGCGGTGTTCGGCAGACGCGCCCTGGCAAGGTTCGTAAGGGCACGACCTGTTTTTGTGTTTTGGCGAGAAGTGCCGGATCGCGTTGGGCACGGAGAGGATGCCCGTACCGAGCATCCTCTCCGCACCCAACGCAACAGATCGCCAACGCGAAGCCGCGGCAGATGGGTGGTGTAAGGCGAGGTCGTCTTCCGATTCTTTGTCGAGCAAGCCGACGTCCCGTCATTGCTCGCGCGGTTGTGCCGCGGTGTGCCAGCCCAATTGATAGCGAACGGCGGCATTCGCGATGGTTTGCGCCGGCACGCGCATTGCTCAGGCAGAACACATGAACGCTCGTCTCAGGCTTCGCCGCATGCCCATCGCCGCCCCCGTGCCGCTGTTGTTGCTGCTTGCTGCTTGCTGCTTGCTGCTTGCTCTCGCTGTCGCCGAGGAGCGCCTCGGCGTGCACCGGTCCGGTACCATGCCGTAAGGTCGCTTCGCTCAGCCCCGTGGACGGCGCGATCGACGTCGCGCTGAACGCCGAGCTGCGCGTTCTTTACACCGGCCTCGTGGGGCGCGTTCCGAGCGTACCGCCAACGCTGACCGACGCCGACGGGTCAGAACTCGCCGTCACGTGGGAGGTCTCTACGCATCGCGTCGACCCGGACTCCGACTCGAACGCCACCGAGTACTGGATCGGCAAAATCAACGCTCCACTCCTTGCGAACGGGACCTACGCTCTCATGCATCGCTACGCGAGCTGCGACCCCGACGCGGGTGTGTTGGGGCGATGCGGACTGTGCACGTCCCAGACGAGCGCGGTGATCGGCAAGTTCACGACCGGCTCCGCGAACTTGCTAGGCGCCCCAAAGCCCGCCGTGCTCGGCGCCGCGACTTGGAATGGTCAGGTGGAACAGGAGCCGAACGCCGGCGTCTGCGCATACACCCGATGTATGTACAAGTTCTCGATCGCGCCGCTTGGCAACAATGAACGTGCGCGTGTTTACCGCGACGGGAAGCTGATCGTCGACGTCGAGGGCACTGGTGCGTTGGAGCAGCGCATAGCGGTACACACCGCCACATCCAACGGATATCCGAGCCGGGGAACGTTCCTTCAAACTGGTGCAGCGCAGTATCAGGTCTATGCCGTCGACAGCGCGGGCAACTGCAGCACGGCCGCGACGCTCGACGTGCCGGCCTGCGTGGTCGAGCCAGACGCAGGGACGATCGCAGACCATACTTCGAAGCCAGACGCTTCCGTGCCCGACGCCGGCAGCATGCCCGACGCGGGTGTCCAAGTGCCCACCAGCCACACGAACGACAACTCTGGAGGTTGCGCGCTACACGCCCATTCGAGCGCGCCGAGGTCCGCGCTGCTTTGGTTGCTCGCGCTCGGCACGCTGCAACTGGTGCGCCGTCGCCGAATCTGAGTCGCGGGCCGCGCAGTCCGCCGCAGTCGAGGGCTCGAGGGCTCTAGAGGGACACGAGACAACCTGTCGCCGAAGCACGGGACCAAAGCCGCATGCAGGCACCACCCATCCGCCGCGGCCTCGCGTCGGCGATCCATCGCGTTGGGTGTGGAGAGGATGCTCGGGCGCTTTGGCACGCGCATCCTCTCCACGCCCAACGCGCTCCGGCACTTCTCGCCCAAAAAACAAAAATGTACCTGGTCCCCTCACCCTGTCTGGTCACGTCCGGGCTCGTCCGCAGTAACGCAGCCATGCGGAGGCCTCGCTCGTCTCAGTCCAAGGGCAGCTGGGTGGAGGGGTGCTCGTCAGAAAATCTGCGCTGGGGGACCCCTCGGGGTCCTCTGCGGTGCGCACGAAACAAATCATCGCGAAGCGATGTCGACAGCACCTGGGGGAGGGGGCCCCAGCGCAGATTTTCTGACGAGCACCCCTCCACCCAGCCTCAGTCGAGCACACCATGTTCAGACGAGCGCGGCCTCCGCACCGAGAACCGCCAACCAGACGAGCGCTCTCTCAGTATGCGAGAACCGCGGGCAGATCAGACAGCGCCTCCAAACGCAAGAAGCGCCCGCCTGCACGAAGCAGACGAGCGCTCAGAACGAACCCAGAAAGAATCAGGTACCGGTAGCGCCGACGGTGGCAATCGTGATGGCAGGATTGACCATCGGGTTGGCAGCGTCGGTGTAGTCGTAGATGCCGCGCGCAGACTTGCGACCCAGGTGCCCGGCCAGAACGAGGCGACGCAGCAGAGAAGGCGAGCGGTAGCGGCTGTCACGCAGCTCGCTGTGCATCGTCTTGGCCATCGCAAACACCACGTCGAGACCGATGAGGTCGGCGAGGGCGAGCGGACCCATGGGGTGACCACAGCCTAGCTTCATGGCCACGTCGATGGCCTCGGCACTGGCCACGCCCTGCTCGAGCGTCTCGATGGCGTGGAGCATGTACGGGACCAACAACCGATTGACCACGTAACCAGGGGTGTCCTGGATCTGGACGGGGGTCTTGTCGATCTGCGTGCAGAAGTCCGTTGCAAGCTGACGAGCCGAGGCGTCGGTCTGGACGGTCGCGCTCACCTCGACCAGCTTCATGGCGGGCACCGGGTTGAAGAAGTGGAGCGCCAAGAAGCGCTCCGGGTTCTTCAGGAAGCTGGCCAGCTCGGACAGGCGCAACGACGAGGTGTTGCTCGCCAAGACGGTGGTGGGGGAGATGAAGCCCTCGAGCTTGGCCAGGATGTCGCCCTTGGTCTGCAGCTCCTCGAGACACGACTCGACAACCAGGTCGACCCCGGCGATCTCCGCGAGATCAGAGGTGAAGTACAGTCGGCTCAGGATGCTGTCGCGCAGCTCGGCGGTGAGCTTGCCGCGGGCTACGCGGCGCTCGAGACCCTTGAGGATGGTGCGCCGCGGGACCTCGAGGTCGCCGGGGGTGAGCTTGACCGCGATGACGTGGACGCCATGAGTGGCCGCGCTCTCCGCGATCCCGAGCCCCATCTGGCCACATCCGATGACTGCGATCTTCTCGATTGCCATGGCATCTCTCTCCGTGTCGCCGCCCACCGGGTCGACGCTTTACAGTTTGACCGACTGCTTAGGACTAACTTGGTCGACTCGGCGCGTCAAGGATGGTTTTCCTGGGAGAATCGAGCCTGTTGCGGGATTTACATGACCGATTCGTCTAGCGTTTTGGTAAACGCGTTGTAAACCGCGTGTCATCTATCGGAAAGTAGACACCGACAACGTAAGCGCACGAGGACGGCACGCGCTGGGCTCACCAGGAGCGTGTGGCGGCGTCTTCTCGAATCACTCTGTCGGTGGCGGGGCGGCTCACACGCGGGCATCGCGAACGCTGCGGCGCCGGGCTCTCACCAGGTGAGGACGAGCTTGCCGAGCAGGTCGTCGGACTCCATGCGCGCGTGTGCCTTGCCGGCGTCGGCCATGGGCATGACGTCCTCGACGATGGGCCGCAGCGCCGGCTGCTCCGCGCCCACGGGCGAGAACTGCGGCAGGACGCACTCGGTGAACGCGCGAGCGAGCGCGACCTTCTCCTCGAGCGGACGGCTGCGCAGCACGCTCCCCTTCAAGGTCGCGCGCTTGCCCACCAACAGACCGAGCGGCAGCTCGGCCTTGGCGCCTCCGAGCATGCCGATGGTGACGATGGTGCCGCCGACCGCGACTGCTTTGATGTTCTCCGCGAGGTAGCTCGCGCCCACGGTGTCGAGCACCGCGTGCGCCAACCTTCCGCCGGTGATCTCCCTCACGCGGTCGGCGAACAGCGGCGCGGTCGACGGGCGAGGGTCGTCTGTGCGCGGACCCACCGCGGTGGCGATGCCGTGCACGAGGCCAAGCGACTTGAGCCGCTCGAGCTTGTCGCTCTTGCGTGAGGTGCCGATCACGAACCCGCCGGCCGCGCGGACCAGCTGCAGCGCCGCCGTGCCGATGCCACTGCCGATCGCGTGCACGAGTGCGAACTGACCCATGCCCAAGCGCGCCTGCAGAAACAGCGCGTCGTAGGCCGTCATGAACACCTCCGGGATGGCCGCGGCTTGGGTGAGGTCCATGCCGTCGGGGACTGACACCAGCTCTCGCTCGTGCGCGACGATGTGTGTCGCGTAGGCCCCGCCCGCGCAGATGGCCATCACGGCATCGCCCACCTTGCGCGTCCGTACCTCGCTGCCGACCTTGGCGACGCGGCCCGCGTACTCGAGACCGGGAACGTCAGGGATGGTGCCGGGCGGCGCCGGGTACACGCCCTTGCGCTGCAGACAGTCGGCGCGGTTGAGGCCTACCGCTGCGACCTCGACCAGCACCTCCGTGGGTCCGGGGTCGCGCACCAAAATCTGACCGAGGACGAGCACTTCGGGCCCGCCCGCCGCTTGAATGCGCACAACGCGCGCTTGTGTAGACATGGAGCGAGCGTAGGCAGTCGGCACCGACGAGCAAGCGCGCGGGCTCTGGTCTCTTCGCTTCTTTGCTCGCGCCAAGGACCGCGCGCTCGGACGTCGTCAGCTGAGCTCTTCGTGCGGGATGCTGGAGATGCGGTGCACCAGTCGACGCAGCGCCTCTTCGGAGCAGGGCGTCTCGAGCAAGCCGTGCACCTCGCCCGTGGCTTCGGCGATCCACGCGCCAGCCACCTCGCCCGCGTTGCCCATCAGCACGCGCCGCACGCGTGGGTAGTTGGCGGTCAGGAACTCGACCAGCTCGTACGTGGGCGCATCGCTGCGGTCGGGACCGATGAACGCAGTCAACACGCGCTCGCCGCGCTCGAGCAGCAGCTGCACGGCATCGAGCGGCGTGGCGACGGCGACGGCTCGCTCGCCGACCGCGTCGAGGTGAAAGACCAGGCCCCGTCGCACGTGCGACCGCGCGTCGATGACGAGCGAAAAGCTCTCGGAGTCGGCGTGCATGCGCGTGTAGACCTCCACCACGAGATCTTGCAGACGGTCTTCGCTGCGCGGGTCTGGGTGCTCGAAGCACAGACCGAGCTCGCTAGCGGCGCGGCGAACCTGTGCGCCGAGCCAGAACAGCGGACGGTCGGGCAGGTGCAGCACGACCTCGACATGCTCGCCCGCGTCACACTCGGGGCCGTCGCGCAGGGTGCAGCCCGCGATACTCAGGTCGGAGAGTGTGTAGTGGCCGTGCAGACGACCGCGCAGCCAGATGGATGCGCGCCCCTCGACCGGCACACGAAACGAGTGGCGTCGTTCGCCATGACCGGGAACTTCCGATACGGAAGTGTGCGTCCCACGTGTCGTGCCGCTCGCCATTCGGTCCATGACCTGCGTCCTCCACCCACGAGGACCTTAGCCACAAACCTCACATGCAAGAAAGCGCGATCTTTCGGCATACATCGTGCGTTTCGCGAGCGGTGCCTCGCTTGGGGACGTCCGCGTCGCGCGCCGAATCTCCGCGATGGCGCACACTTATGCGCGTCGTGAACAGCCCGGTAAAGCGGCCTGTCTCGACGAAAAAAGCGCGCTCAAGACGGGAAGTCGACCACCGTGGCGCTCTCGAGGAGTTCGGCCAAGAAGTGCTTCACCTTGACGTGAACGGGGTCGTCCGCGTACTGCGCGAGCGCCGCGAGATCGGCGAGCCGCACGATCAGGCCGAGGTCGCTGGCCCGGGGCGAAGGTTCCGCTCCGTGCAGGCCCACCTCGAGCTCGCGGACGCTCGGCACGCGGCCCACCATGGCCTTGAGGCGCTCGACTGCCTCGTGCTTTTTCTCGCTGCTGGTGCCGGCTTTGAATTTCATCAATACGACGTGTGTAATCATGTTTGATTGCCTCGTTTGATTGCGACGGCGATGCGTTCTTTGGGCATCAGCGACGTCGGGCGCTTGACGTGCACTCCGTAGTGCGGCGCAGCGTCGACCGGCAGCGCGTCGCTCAGCACCTCGAACGACGCGTGCGCGAGTAGCGCTTCGATGTCTTCGCGAGTGCGCGTGAAGCGGATGGGCTCGGAGATGACGCCGAGCATGAGCGCGGAGAGGTGACCGAGGCGCGAGCCTCCGACCACCAGGTCCGGTGTGATGTACGTGGTGACCAACACACTGTCGGGGGCGCTGTGCTCTGCAATGGTCGCC
>JBEGTL010000510.1:0-6062 GCA_041179425.1 Pseudomonadota bacterium
CACGGCCGGCAGGGTGCCGACAAAACCGAGGGCCCACAGCGCCTCGATGCTGAGCTCCGGGATAGTCCGCGCCTGGAAAACCGCCTCTTGATCGCGCGGCGAGCCGAGCAGGGCCACGAGCGGAAGCAGTGTCCCCACGCCTTCGGTATCAGGAGCTCTCACCAAGCTCACGCAGCGCTGCCAGCAGTGCGCGTTGCCTCCCGCGATGCCGGCACTGATGGTCAGGTTCCTGACTTGGAGATCTTCCGAATAGAGTCCGTAGTCGGCGACCTGCTGGAACGCTGGACCAGCGAGGTAGCGCAGGGCCTGGGCAGCCGCTCTACGCAGCTGCGGCTCGTCGTGCGCGAGCAGTCGAGTCCAATCAGTCTCAGGTGCCTCGCCGTTGAACGACAACGCCTCGAGTACGGCAGCTCGCGCGCAGGGCGCAGCGTCTTCCACTCGGCCCCAGAGTTCGTGCAGCGCTTCGACTCGTCCTGCGCGGCCGAGGCCACGCGTGAACGCCTGCACTGTCTCGCCTGACGCCTCGCGAAGGCCACCTTCGAGGGTGCGCTCGGCCTCTGTGTCCGCCAGCAACGACAGTAGGTAGGCCGCGACGCTGACCACCCCCTGATCTGCGTCTTGCAGACCGGGCGCTATCAGCGGCGCGATGGCGGCCGCCCCTCCGAGTCGAACTCCGTCGAGCGCGCCTAGAAGCCGGCCCTCGACCCAGGTTTGTACCTCGGCCAGGGTGTAGTCGTGCGCTTGCAACGCCGAGTCCAGTCGGGCCCACAAGTAGCTCGCCTCGGAGAGGCTCTCTTCGACCAGACGCCAGAATGGCTGTGTACGGCTTGAAGCGTGCGTCATCGTGCTCAGAAGGAGATGGAGCGGTCGTCGCTGCCGGGGCTCGTACGCTAGCGTGGCGACGCTGCGTGCTCAAGCCGTGGTCAGCGAGACGGCGGGTGCCCATCGAGGAGCCCGTCAAAGGACGTTTGGGGTGAATTTCTGGCACGTTGCTGGTTGGCGCATGCGCGCGGACTCAGGAGCTCCCAAGCTCTCGCACGACGCGAATGCACGAGTCGTGCTCTGTCCGACTGAGAACGAATAGAGCGCTCGCACCATAGCTGCCGCCTTCGACGCCGCCGTCTCGTCGCACCAGGACGTCCTCGTTGCCGTCACCGTCGATGTCGCCCCGAGCGTAGAACAGCAGCTCGCCGGACCAGTCTTCACCACGGATGGCGAAGCGCGCGGGACCCTTCCTGGCGAGGCGTACGTCTCGGTCGTACTCCTTCCAGGAGCGGCACTGCGCAGCTGCAGCCTTTGCATCTTCGCGCTCGTCGTCGAAGTCGACCATGCCTAGCTGTGGAGGCATCAGACGACTTGGGTCCTTGCTCGCGAGTAGCGGCGCCATATGGCTCTGCTGTGCGGTCTTCGCGGCTCGTACCAGGCTCAGTGCCAGACAGTCTACCGCTACATACCAGAAGGCTCTTAACTCGTCCTCTGTGGAGGGCTCCAGGTACAGCCTTGGTTGACCCGCGATTGGCAGCCCGAGCAGGACGTCGCAAGACGACACATCGAGCCACGGTTGGCCAGGATCGAACCGGACGTGAAACTTCTCTCCCTGGAAAGGGTCGACCGTGCCACCAGCGAAGCGCTGGTTGAACGGCGCAAAGAGCTCGATAGGGAGTGCATCGGTGGCAGGGGGCCGAAGTGCTGGTGGTGTGGCGGGCTTGTCGTGTCTGGGGGCGTCGTCGTGTGCAGTACATACGGGCCTTGCCGTGGCCGACACAGAAGCCTTCTCGAGATTGGCAGGTGCTAGTTGCGCCGACTCGCTCTTCGAATGGGCGAGGGTGGAAGTGTCCTTTGTACATGCGAGGACACCAAGTGCGCCGAGCCATAGGAGCGATCGCGCTGGCGAGACAATCGCGGCGGCGTGCATCGAGCTCGCGCCGAAGCGGCTGGGCGCATACTCGATCATTTTTCGATCGCGGCGCGGCGCGGCGCAATTGCGCTTCGCGCCAGGCGCTGCGGCCTTGGTTGCCGCCGGTCGGAACTCGCGCTGCCGTTTCGAGCCACTTCCGCTGTTTGATCAGGTCAGTCATGTGCCGCTTCGCATGGATGTCTGCTGTACCATGACGAACCAGTCCCCGGAGAAGTGGTGGCGGGCCCGTTGGGGTGAGCTGACGCGGGGCTCGATGAGCCTCGAATGGCGCATCGCGCTCCATTGGATATGGTACCTCGAAGCGCGATTGGGACGCTCGCGGGTCTAGCGGGGGGGTCAGCGCCTGTGCTCCGCCAAGTATCGAAAACGAGGCCACGATGATCGAGCGAACCATCCGTGTAGACAGCTCACTGGGCCCCGACGTGTTTCAGCTGCGAAGCCTGGTTGGAAAAGAAGAGCTAGGTCGGCCGTTCGAACTCACGCTGGAGCTGCACACGGCGGACCCGTCGCTGAAGCTGACCGACCTTCTGGGTCAGACCATGAGCGTGACGATGCCGCTCGATGACGGTAGCGAGCGCCACTTCCACGGCTACATCGTCGAGTTCACGGAGACCGGTCCACGGGGCTTCGTTCAGACCTATCGAGCGCAGCTCAAGCCGTGGTTCGCGCTGATGGGGTTCAACTCGAACTGTCGCATCTTCCAGAACAAGAGCGTGATCGAGATCGCCGACGAACTCTTCGCGGACAACGGCTTTGCCGACGTGAAGAAGGCCTTGATGGTGCGCAGCTATCGGAAGCTCGAGTACTCGGTGCAATACCGGGAGAGCGACTTCGCATTTTTAAGTCGGCTGTTCGAGCAGGAAGGGGTGTACTACTTCTTCGAGCACGACAAGGACAAGCACACGCTGGTGCTCGCCGATGCTCCCGAGTCGCACGATGAACGGGACCTGGGAGACCAGACGTACATGAGCTCATCGGGCGCCCAAACCTTCATCGCGCCGCATATCGACTCGTGGTGCGCGCTGCAGCGTATGCTGCCCGGTTCTTACGTCACCGATGACTACGACTTTCGTCGACCTCGGGCTTTCTTGGGGGCCAAGCTCGCTGCACCCAAGCCCCACGCTCGCGCAGAGCCCGAGATCTATGACTTCCCCGGGGAGTATGAGACGAGTGAAGAAGGTGAGACGCTTGCGCAGGTGCGTCTTCATCAGATCCACGCGAAGTTCGAGCGGCTGGCGGCCTCGGGCAATGTTCGTACCCTCGCTCCCGGTTGGGTCTTTGCGCTCAAAGAGCACCCTCGGGAAGGGCAGAACCGGGAGTATCTGATTGTCGAGGTCAACTACTCCATACAGGTTGCGGAGTACGAAAGTGGCGAAGGGGGTGCAGGCCCAGAGTTCAACGCCTCGCTCGAAGTGATGCCGCGTGGGACTCCTTTCCACTCACAGTTCGAGGCTCCGCGTCCTTTCATACCTGGACACCAGACTGCAACGGTCGTCGGCAAAGCCGGCGAGGAGATCTGGACCGACGAGCACGGTCGCGTGAAGGTTCAGTTTCAGTGGGACCGACGCGGCGAGTCCAACGAGAATAGCTCATGCTGGGTGCGCGTGGCACAGGTCTGGGCTGGCAACAGCTGGGGCGCCATCCATGTCCCGCGCATCGGTCAAGAGGTGCTAGTCAGCTTCTTGAATGGCGATCCGGACCGGCCCCTCATCACGGGTCGTGTGTACAACGGCGCCGCCATGCCTCCGTTCGCGCTTCCCGCGAAGGCGATGGTGAGCGGCGTCAAGTCCGACAGCACGCCAGGCGGCGGCGGCTACAACGAGATCTCGATGGACGACACCAAGGGCACGGAGAAAATCGTCGTCCACGGGCAGTTCGACATGGAGTCGACCATCGAGCACGACAAGACCCTCACCGTGCACAACAATCGAACCAGCACCATCGACGTCGATGACACGGAGACGGTTGGCAACAATCAGACGATCACCATCGGTGTCGATCAGTCCGTCACCATCGGAGGCACCTCCACGGACACCATCGCTCTCAGCAAGACGTTGACCATCGGCACCGCGTATCAGGTCACCGTCGGCGCCGACATGAACGAGGCGGTTGCCGGACTCAAGGCCGAGGTGGTCGGCACCAGCAAGTCGCTCGTGGTGGGAGAGGCTAGCACGGAGCACGTGAAGGGCAGTAAGTCCGTCAAGTCGGACAAGGGGATCAAAGAAGAAGCGACGGACGAGATCTCGATGAAGTCGGGCAAAAAAATGACGCTGACAGCCGGAGACGACTTCGCGGTGAGCGGCAAAAAGAAGGGCGTGATCGAGATCGCCGACGAGCTCACCCTCAAGGTAGGCAAGGCGACCATTACACTCAAGAAAAGCGGGGACATCATCATCAACGGGAAAAAGATCAGCGTGACAGGCAGTGGCGATGTAGTTCTAAAGGGAACGAAGATCGCGCAGAACTGAGAAGTCGGCAACGAGAGGTGCTCAACTCTGCTGCGTGAGCCGCTTGTAGAGTAGACGACGACCACCTAGACGGCCGCGGGGTGAGCCGCTGCGTACGTTAGGGCCTGACGGCCGAGCGGCTGCTATCAGAGGGACGATGCGCAGCAACTGCGACGGTGAGTTGTGAGTGGGTGGCCGCCCAAGCCACGCGCTCAGTCGCAAGTGCCGGCGACTGCCTCGCGCGGCCATTTTCGCCCGCGAGCGCCGGGTTGGTCCACCACGCCGGCAAAGGCCGTGGATGTGGTTGCTGCCCTTCCAGACCACGGAGTAGGGCCTGCGGCACTCGCGCTCTTCGCCTCTGGTCTCTCGACCGAATTTGGGCCGAGGCTCGACTACCTCGACGTGTACGCTCGCCGTGCCATCGAGCAGCTGGTCATACGCATCGGCGGACTGTCAGGGGCATTTCCCAGGTTTCTGCTGCATCGCTACATGTTCGGGCGTGGTGAGCCTCTCACTCTCACGCCTCAACAGATCGTGCGCGACGTCGGTCCTGTGGGCAGCATCTACGATCCCAACTCCATGGTCACAACGAATGAAAATGCCCCCGCACTTCGACAAGACATAGAGAACCACTTGCAGGGGGCTCAGCATCTCCCAGGGCCCAAGAGCTTTGCTGGTACGTACCGTTTCTCCTGCTTCCACAGCGTGAACGCGAATGGTGGCGGTGGATTGGGGCACTTCTCTATGATCGCGCAGGTCCAGGTGCAGGGGACTGGTCACCACGACTGGGCTTTGGATGGGACGGCGAAGATAGTACCCGAGCTGTGGGACTTCGACTGGAAGATATTGACGCTGCTCGAAGAGCTGTGGCAGAGCAGGAAGCTGCTGAGTAAGGAGGACGTCGAAGGACGTGAGCGTCGCGCGGCGCTCGGCTCCTTGATTCCCGGCACGCCGTACCTGGTCGACCAAGTTGTACCACTCCGAGTCCGGCAGCAATCAGGCAAGATCGCTGCGACGTTCTCGGCGTGAGTGGGTCCTCGCGGCACCGCCTTGGACATCGTCTGCTCCGCATCGCGGCGAGGGTGAGCTCAATCGGCCTGCTTCTGGCCGGAGCACTTTCCGCTCGCATCGGAGTCAGCCAAATCACAAGGGACCGCGCCGCACGTGCACGCCTACTGCACGCGGTAGAGGACGTAGAAGGTCTGCGCCGCAAGGTCGGCCATCTGCCGTCGAATGACGAGTTGGTGCACGAAGGTCCGCAGTGGATCGACTTCACGATCTACGAGCGCTTCATCGACTCTCCGCAAAGACTGCGGGAACTGGGAGCAACGAACGAACGGGACTACACCTTGGCGTTCAGACGATCCGAAGACTACGACCATTTCTATTCGTGGAGTGGCGAGGACACCTGCGACAGTGGCGCGTGGTATCTGATACTGCTGTTTTCGGTGCCCACTGCTGCATTGGGCCTGCTTCTCGGATGGCTCGCATTCACGAGCAAAGAAGCTTCACCAGCGCAGCGCCCGCACTGAGTGCATCGTCAAGCTACAGACCGGCCCACTCGTCGCGCTTGCGAGGGTGCGCGCGCCCTATGACTGGCTGGTCGATGTCCGGTACAACGCCGCGGGCGTCAAGCTGTACGGCAGCTCGCCGCCCATTCGGGAGATGTGGGCTGCACTCGATCCTTACGCGGACAC
>JBEGTL010000511.1:0-6053 GCA_041179425.1 Pseudomonadota bacterium
CCGCTTCCCTTTTTGGTTGGACCCTAGACAAGCCCAAACATGAAGGATCGGCGGGGTGCGCGCTCATCCGCCGCCCACGACTACGTCAGGAGAGCCTTTAAAGCAGGGGCACAGTTGAAACCCACCGCCGTCACCCGTACCCACCCCCTGACGGCGTCGACACAACGAACACATCGCCGGCCGCCATCTCTGTCTGCTCTGCGTAGCTGAGCTCTTGCTGCGAGCCATCTGCGCGCTCGACCCAGGTGCGACCTACCTCTCCATCGCCGCCGCCCGCCATCCCGTACGGGGGCACCAACCGGTGGCCTGCGAGGATGGCGGCGGTCATCGGCTCCAAGAAGCGCACACGTCGCAGCGCACCGTCGCCACCACGGTAGCGGCCCGCGCCGCCCGAGCCCTCGCGGATGGAGTGCTCCTCGATCAGCACCGGGAAACGAAACTCGATGACCTCTGGGTCGGTCATGCGCGAGTTGGTCATGTGCGTCTGCACGGCAGCCGTACCGGCAAAGCCGTCGCCAGCACCCGACCCTCCCGCGATGGTCTCGTAGTACTGGTAGCGCGCGTTGCCGAACGTGAAGTTGTTCATGGTGCCCTGCGACGCACCCATGATGCCGAGCGCACCGTAGATGGCGTCGACCACGCACTGCGACGTCTCTACGTTGCCTGCCACCGTGGCCGCAGGAAAGCGCGGGGCAAGCATCGAGCCCTCCGGGATGACGATGGTGATGGGCCGCAGGCAGCCCGCGTTCATGGGGATGTCATCGGACACCAGCGTACGAAACACGTACAGCACCGCCGCGTGCGTGACGGCCGGCGGCGCGTTGTAGTTGGTGCTGAGCTGCTCACTGCTGCCCGTGAAGTCGACCGTGGCACGACGCTCCGCGCGATCGAGGGTGACGCGCACACGGATGGTGGCACCGCTGTCCATGGCGTAGCTGAACTCGCCCGCACGAAGCGTGGTGATCGCACGACGTACGCTCTCCTCTGCGTTGTCTTGCACGTGCTTCATGTACGCGAGCACGGTGCTAAGACCGTAGTACTCGACCGCTTTCAGCAGCTCTTCTCTGCCCTTCTCGCACGCTGCAACCTGCGCGCGCAGGTCGGCGATGTTTTGGTCGGGGCTACGCGCCGGGTAGCGCGCGCTTGCCAGTAAGGTCCGTACCTCTGCCTCGCGCATCCGCCCGCGCTCGACCAGCTTAAAGTTGTCGATGAGCACGCCTTCTTCTTCGACGTCGCGCGACGCCGGAGGCATCGAGCCTGGCGTGATGCCGCCGACGTCCGCGTGGTGCCCGCGCGACGCTACGTAGAACAAGATCT
Organism: Pseudomonadota bacterium; assembly: GCA_041179425.1. GTDB lineage: Bacteria > Myxococcota_A > Polyangia > Polyangiales > DASUME01 > DASUME01. The sequence continues at coordinate 1,318 of JBEGTL010000511.1, forward strand.
GTTGTCCGTCTGCCGCGAACACCGGCATCACCACCGTTACGTCGGGCAGGTGCGTGCCGCCCGCGTACGGGTTGTTGAGCATGTAGACGTCGCCCTCTGCCATGGCGCCGGCGTTCAGGCGCAGCACGGTCTTGATCGACTCGCCCATGCTGCCCAGGTGCACCGGCATGTGGGGCGCGTTGGCGATCAAGTTGCCTTCGCCGTCGAACAGCGCACACGAGAAGTCGAGCCGCTCTTTGATGTTGACCGAGTGCGCAGTGTTGGCGAGCCGCACGCCCATCTGCTCCGCGATGGACATGAACAGCTTGTTGAACACCTCCAGCATCACCGGGTCTGCCGTGGTGCCCAGCGCGTGGCGCGTGGGGCGCGGCAGGTAGCGTGCGAGCACCAAGTGGTTTTGTGCCGTGACCTCGGCGCGCCAGCCGGGCTCGATCACGAGGGTCGCGTTGGCCTCCACGAGGATGGCGGGCCCTGACACTTGCTGCCGCTTTGCGAGGGTCTCGCGACGGTACACGGGCGCGTCGCAATAGCTGCCCGCCGTGTACATGCGCACCGAGGTGACGGCCTGCCCTGGCTGCTCGGGTGCGACCTCTCCCACCAGCGTGGCCTCCACCATCTTGCCGATGGCCTCGACGGACAGCGCCTCCACCACGATGGCGCGGTCCGGCATCAGGAACGAAAATCGTGTTCGGTAGGCCGCCTCGAACGCCGCGCGCATCGACACCAGGTCGGCGACCTCGACCAGCAGCGACGTATCGGTGCCCGCGTACTTGAGGTGCGCTCGACGAACCACCTCGATGCGTTCGGGCGGGATGCCCTGCTGCTCGACCTCGATGTGTGCGGCGTGGGCGAGCCGCTCGATCTCGCGCGAGAGGTCGGCGAGCGCATCGTCACCGAGCACACGCTCGAAGGCCGCATCGCGCATGACCGTCAGATCGGCCAGACCCATCCCGAACGCCGACAGCACGCCTGACAAGGGATGGATGTACACCGACTCGACACCGAGCTCGTCGGCGACCAGACACGCGTGCTGCCCTGCGGCACCGCCAAAACAGGCCAACGTGTACGCCGTCACATCGTAGCCGCGCTGCACGGAGATGAACTTGATGGCATTGGCCATGTTGGTCACGGCCACACGCAAAAAGCCCTCGGCCACCTGCTCCGCACTCATGGTCTGCGGCGTCGTGCGCGACACCTCTCGCGCGAGCTCGCCAAACTTCTCGATCACCGCGGCGCGGTCGAGCGGCGCGTTCGCCTCGGGCCCAAACACCACGGGGAAGAAGTCGGGCTGGATCTTCCCGAGCATCACGTTGCAGTCGGTGACGGCGAGCGGGCCACCACGGCGATAACAGGTCGGTCCGGGCGTGGCACCGGCGGAGTCGGGGCCGACACGAAATTTCTGGCCGTCGAAGTGTAAGATCGAGCCGCCGCCGGCCGCGATGGTGTGAATGGCCATCATGGGCGCGCGCATGCGCACGCCGGCCACCAGCGTGTCGAACTCCCGCTCGCAGTCTGCGATGCTGCTCCCCACGAAGTGCGACACATCGGTCGACGTGCCGCCCATGTCGAAGCCCACGATCTTGGAAAAGCCGGCCCCCAGCGCGGTGCGCACCATGCCCACGATGCCGCCCGCCGGACCCGACAAGATGGAGTCCTTGCCCTGAAAGCTGGGCGCATCCGTCAGACCGCCGTCGGACTTCATGAAGAACAGCGGGACCGCGCCCGCGACACTCGACAGCTCGCTCGCCACGCGCGCGACGTAGCGCCGCAGGATGGGCGATAGGTACGCATCCACCACGGTCGTGTCCCCGCGCGAGACCAGCTTCATCAGAGGACTGACGGCGTGCGAAGTGGAGATCTGCGTGAAGCCCACGCGCCGTGCCAGCTGCGCCGCGCGTTGTTCGTGCTGTGGGTAGCGCCACGCGTGCACGAACACGATGGCGATGGAGCGGTAGCCTTGTTCGTACGCCGCACGGAGTTCGCGCTCGAGCGCGGCCTCGTCGAGCGGCTCGAGCACCTCGCCCGTCGCGCCGATCCGCTCGAGGACCTCGACCGCCTTGGTGTACAGCAGCTCGGGCAGCTGGATGTGACGGTCGAACAAGCGTGGTCTGTTTTGGTATCCGATGCGCAGCTGATCGCGGAAGCCACGCGTGATGAACAGCACCGTCGGCTCGCCCTGCCGCTCGAGCAGCGCGTTGGTGGCGACCGTGGTGCCCATCTTCACCGTCTCGATGCGCTCGGCGGGCAGCGGTTGGTCCGTGCGCAGGCCGAGCAATTTACGAATGCCCGCCGTCGCCGCATCGGCGTACTGCTCGGGGTTGTCGGACAGCAGCTTGATGGTGATCAGCGTGTGATCGGGACGGAGCCCCACCACGTCGGTGAACGTGCCGCCACGATCGATCCAGAACTGCCAGCGACCCGGGACGTCGCCGTCCGACCCCGTGAGCGAGGACGAGCTGTCTTCGGCGTGCACCAGCGAGCGGTCAGTCGGCAACGGGGCCTCCACAAAAGCCTGTCATTCTCGAGGAGATGTACCATGCGTTGCCCCAAACATCGGGCCGGCGCGGATGCAGGCCAACCCACACAACGTCTGTTTCGTCCAGGCTGGCCAGGGCCGCCGAGTCACAACATCGCCCCCCTTGGTCAACCTGCCGGGTGTCGCGGTTGCGCTAGAGCAACGGATGCTGCGTGCACGAGGGAGTCGCGATGCGAAGGAGCAGCGTCCATACCTGGCCGACCGGCACCACGGCCAGTCGTCGTGCACAACGTGGGGGAAACGGGCTAGTGTCGGCTATCTCTGAGCGACCCTCGACGACCCCCGAGACAGATGCGCCGGATGCTCGTTCGCGCGCTTCCGATCTGCGCTTGCGCCTGGAGGCACCGCGCGGTGAACGTATGGCCGAGTCCACGGTCTCCATCCTCATCGTGCGCGGCCTGGTCGAAGCGGTGGAGCGCGTGGGCGTGCCGGGGCACCAGCTGTTGTCTGCAGCAGGGCTCGCGCCCGAGCTGCTCGAGGCGAGCGACGGTAGGCTGCCGCTCGCCAGCATCTTCCAGCTCTGCGAGCTCGCCATCGAGCTGACCGGCACGCCCGCGCTCGGCCTGCACTGGGCCGAACGCATCGGCGAGGGCACCTTCTTGCCCGTCTCTCCCCTGATCGCCCACGCGGCCACCTTGCGACGTGGGCTCGACGCGCTCGGCCGCTTCTATCCATTGCTGTGCGACCAGCCCGCCTTCGATGTCACCGAGCAAGACGACACGGTGATGATCCGGGTGGTCGGGCTGGGTGGAGAGTCCGCACGCATGCAGCGTTTTGCCTCCGAGATGACGCTCGGCGGCTTCTATCGCATCGTCCGCTACTTCAAGCCCGACTCGCGCTTCGAGACCGTCAGCTTCGCCTACCCTGCGCCGTCCTACGTCGACGCGTACTCGCGTGTGTTCGACGGCATTCAGCGCTTCGATCAGCCTTTCACCGGCGTGGTGTTCGAGCGCGCCGTGCTCGACCGACCCGCGCCGCACGAAGACCGCGAGGTGCACGAAGCACTCGAGTCGCTCGCCGAGCGGCGCCTGTCGCGCGTCAAAAATCGGTACTCCTACGCGCTGCGTGTGCGCGAAGTGTTGGTCAACAACGGGACCCCGCAGCGCAGCGACATGGAGACCGTGGCACGCACGCTCGGACTCAGCGTCCGCTCGCTGCGCCGCTCGCTCGAGGCCGAGGGCAAGTCGTTCAGCGGCATCGTCAACGAGCTACTGGCCAAGACCGCGCAGCAACTTCTGCATAACGAGCAGCGCACCATCCAAGAGATCGCCTACGAGATGGGCTTCTCGGACGCGAGCACGTTCCATCGCGCCTTCAAGAGCTGGACCGGCATGACACCGAGCACGTTCCGCAAGGCGCAGCGTTAACAACCCGCGGGCAGCCACAGACGAAGCTTCATTCGTTTGTAAATGCAATGACAGTCAACAATGGGACGCGCGCGAAGTGCTTCACGTTGCACGTCACCACTGGCTCCCCGCGGACGAGTGCCGAGGCTGCGATCCACGTGTCGGAGTAGCCGATGCGCTGTCCGCGCTGCTCAAGATGCTGGAACAGGCGGCCTGCTGCGATGCTCGTTGAAAGGTCTGCGGAGATCACCGTGTACGTCTCGAGCACGTGATCGAGGTACGCCTGCCTACGCGCCCTGCGGCGCCCAACTGCACCTTCGATTCCCATCTGAAGCTCCATCACACTCAGCACCGAGACAATCAGCTCGCCATCAGGCAGCAACGCGGTGCTGCCGTTCTCCAGTTCGACAAGCACGCTGGTATCGACCATTGCGCTCACGGGTCGACGTCGCCATTGGTGACAGCGCGGACCTTCGCCATGTCCTCTCGCAGCGTGTCGTCAGGCTCGGGGTAGCGATCTCGCCAGCGCTTCAACGCTTCGGTCACTCGCTCGCGGCTGTGGGCTTCGCGGCGTCGCTCGTCTGCCACCAGCTTGTTCAGCATGGCAGACAGGGAACCTCCCGCGACAGAGCCTGCTTTCGCGCGTATCCAGGACAAGTTATCCGGATCCAAGATGCCCGAGGCCAAACAGCTCCTCGATGCCTTGGCGGTCGATTTTGCGTGGCCAGGTCCAGTCGAAGTGCGCGATGGGCTTGAACGCGCCGATGCGCGCGTGGTGAAGTCTGCGCGCCAGGCTGCGGCGCTGCCGCTCTTCCTCTTCGATCTGCAGCAGCTCGTCGATCCAGGGCTTGCTG
>JBEGTL010000512.1:0-6053 GCA_041179425.1 Pseudomonadota bacterium
CTGCGCGCGCGCGTGCGTGGGAGAGTAGGTCGTTGCCAGGTTTAATCTCAAAGCCCTCAAGCAGAAATGCTTGGGGGCTTTTTTTTTTCCGTCCGCTCCCTCCATGCCGCGTGGTACGGAGGCGACACCATGGGGTGGATCGTCTGGGCGCTGCTCTCCGTTCTGAGTGCGGTCGCCTCTTACCTCGTGGCAGTCCTGCTCTACGCAGACCGGGGCACCCTCGATCGCGCGGTCTCAGCCTTCGTGGTTCTGCCGGCGCTGCTGCTGCTCGACATGCTCGTGTGCGGCTCGCTCGATCAGTTCGCCCCCTGGCCGTTGGCGTTGGTGGGGCTTGTGCTTTTTGCGAGTACCGCGGTTGTGGCATGCCAAAAGGCAGGCTCGGCGCGCATTCGAGCCAGCCTACACAGTGATGTTCGCGCGCCCATCCGTCTTGCACGCGAGGCTTGGCAGGAGCGCGAGCTGAGTGTCGTCCTGGTCGCGATCTCGCTCGTCCCGCTCACGGTCGTGCTGAAGATGGTCTGGTACTTCAAATCGTGGACGTAGGACCCGGTCGGGTACCACGTGCCGATGACCAGCTACGCGATTCAAGAGCAGTCGTTGCGCTGGATCGAGACCAACAACGTCTTTCTGCAAGGCTATCCAAGAAACGTCGAGCTGCTCGCGGCGTGGAACTGCGTGTTCCCCCGCGACAACCGTTTCGACGACAGCGGTCAGCTGCTGTTTGTTCCGCTGGGCATGTTGGTGGTGGCTGCTTGGTCACGCCGAGTTGGAGCGAGTCGCCCCCTGGCAGCGGCCCTCGGCGCAGCTTGGTTTCTACTTCCTCCGGTGTTCTTGCAAGCGCACTCGACGCATGTCGACGTTGCTTGTGGAGCTCTGCTCTGTGCCGCCGTCTACTACCTGAGCGACGAGAACAGGCCGCGCAGTCGTTGGCTCTGTCTGCTGGCGATGGGCATGTACGTCGGCTCGAAGTTCTCGGGCGCCTTTCACCTCGTCGTGTTGGCTCCGTGGCTCGTCGCACGCGCGGTGTTCGAGCTGCGCGGAGCGCCATCGAGCCGCACGCGGACGTGGCTCGACATCGGCTCGAGTGTCGCCGTCATGTGCGCGCTCGGTCTTCCGCAATACGTCACGAACCTGGTTCATACCGGCAATCCGGTGTGGCCCTTCATCACCCACGTCCCGTTTCGCGCGCTGCCGCTTGCTGGCACCATGGATCTGAGCGAGACGGTGGGCGGACCTGACGGCGCGGGCTATTTCTGGGGGGCCCCCGGCGAGTTCATGCGCATGCTCTCGAGCTGGTTCGACGCCCATCCGGATTACGCGCCAGACGTGCGTAGCGGCGGCTTTGGCCTCGCCTTCCGCTGGCTGCTCCTCCCCGCGCTGCTCATCGTCGCGGCTGGTGCGCTGCGACTTCGCAACCTGAAGAAGAGCGCGCCCGTGATCGCTCTCTTCACGATGTGCCTCGTGATTCCTGCGGCCTGGTGGCCGCGCTTCACCATCGGCGCTGCGATGGCGGCGTTGGTTGCCTTTGCCCTCGTGCACCGCGACCTGCCGAACCGTTCACTCAAGCTCGGGCTCTCTCTCTCGCTGGTCGCCCTCTGCTTGACGGAGTACTCGGCGGCCCGCGTGGGATTCATCATCTATCCCAAACATTTGGCAGCGGCGCGCGCGGCAGATGAGGTGCTGCGCTCGGCGCTTCAGCTCGACACTTTTTTGTGGCCGACCAAGGCGGGCCTGCTGCGGGAGCGGGAGCTGCGTCCGGGCGATGTGGTGGCCTACGACCAGAGGTCTGATTTCATCGCGGAATTTTTTACGCACGACTATCGGACCCGGGTGGTGTTCGTGTCGAGCCGAGGCGACCCTGCCGCCTACGTCGAGCGCCTACGCAAGCTGCGGGCACGCTGGATCAGTGTTCGCCGTGGGGGCCGCGCCGCCGCCAAGCTGGCCCAGGCCGGGGCCCAGCGGCTGTTTACCCCGCCAACCTCGGACGCGGACCTCTGGCGCGCCCCGCCGAGTTTCGCCAAAGAGGCTCGGTGAAGCACGATCGGCGCGCGCGCACGGGCTCCCCACCGCCAGAGCGTGATGTGAGTCACCGGTCGACGCACAGGCTCGGCGCGCAGCAAAGCGGAGCTAAGTCTCGAGGAGCGGAAGGCACTCGAGGGAGCAGCACCCAGTGCTAGGGTGCTGCGCTTGGAGACGGGCCCGTGCCCGCAAGTCGGAGTCGGATTGAAGGTCGAGTTCTATCGCTCGCTTGGCGAGTTCGTTCGCTCCGGCCGCGGGCGCTGGGTCGCGTTGGCAGGCGCAGGCGTCGTCGCCACTCTCATCGCGATCTCCATCGTCGTGCCGAGCCTCGCCGAGGGCCGCGTGCTCGAGAGACTCGACCGCATGGGCCTCGCCTGGACCGTCGGTGACACCTCGGTCGGCTTCGGCGGCATCGTTTTCGAGGATGTCGCCATTCGGAGCAAGGGTGCAACCGCTCCCCTCGGGCGCTTGGCGCGACTCAAGGTGGGGCTCTCTTGGCTGCGCGCGCTGTACAACCCCCGTAGTGCCCTCGAGTCCGTAAGCATGACCGACTTGGTCGTGGACGTGGATGTCGAACAACTTCGTGAGCTGCGCAGCAAGCGCCCCGCATCGACGCCTACGTCGGGCACGACCGAGCAGACTCCCCTTCCTCCCGTGCTGCTGGAGCGTGGGCGCTTCAAGCTACGCGACAGTGAGGGACCGCTGGTCGATGCCGAGCTCACCAGCTTCAGCATCGCGGATCAGGCTTGGAAAGCCGAGCTCGCCAAGGTCGAGATGGGCGGCGGCAAGGTGGGCGAGCAGCTGACGCTCGAGAGCGTGCACGCGTCGGGACCTTTGCTCTTGCGACGTCCGCAGCTTTCCTTGGCGCGTGTCGACTCCGCGACCTTGATCTTGGCGGCCACGCGCGGCTCGGACGACGCAACGCCGACCAATGGGGTGCTGGTGCGTCGGATCAGAAAGGTGCGCAGCGCACTCAAGGCGAGCCCCACCGCGACGGGCACCGCGATCGACGACGACACAGATTCGGATGCGGTCGACGCGAGTGCCGACGCGGCCGGTGCTGCGGCGACACCACTGTGGACACGTGACGCGCGCCTTCAGCTGCGCGGCGCACGTGTGGTCGACGGGGCTGTGTCTCCCAAGCGACCGATCCTCGAGAAACTGAACCTCGAGCTCCTCGCGGAAGGCGACGCCTCGCTGCGGGTCCGAGGCGACGGTGCGACGGCCACCGGTGGCGCGTTGTTGTGGGATCTCTTGGTCACGCCACGCGATGCCAAGATCGAGGGGCGGCTTTCGCTGCGCGATGTGCCTGTTGCGCTGTTCACGCCAGTGCTGCCCAAGCTTCCCTTTTACGAGCTGGAACGGACGCGTGTCGGCGCCAACCTGGCCATCACAGGCAAGGGCCTCGAGAGCGCTTCGGTACGCGGCGAGCTGTCCATCTCCGAGCTCGGCTTCGAGTCCGAGCGCATCGCCAAGGCACCTGTCGGCCCGATGTCGTTTACGGCGCGTGGGCAGGCGACCTGGACACCGGCGCGCCGCGAGCTGTCCAACCTGCGAGGAGAGGTCGCTGTCGGCGATGCGCGTGTGCTGATCACGGGTGGGCTTGCCTGGCCTCAGGATGCGTATCGCATCGACATGAAGGCCGAGATGCCAAAGACCAAGTGCGCGTCCGCGCTGGCCATCGTGCCGGATGGCGTGCTCGACGACCTGGCCGCCGTGGAGCTCAAGGGCGACATCAAGGCCAAGGTCGAGATGCACGTCGACTCGGCCGATCTGGACGCAACCAAGCTCGACTTCGACTTCGACGACAAGTGTAAGTTCGTCACCTTGCCCGAGGCGATGAACCTCGCGCGCTTCGAGCGTCCCTTCGTCCACCGCGTGCTCGAGCCCGACGACACCGTCTTCGAGATGGAGACCGGGCCCGGCACGCCGGCGTGGACACCGATGGAGCTGATCAGCCCGTTCATGGTGCAGGCAGTCGTCGCCCACGAAGACGGCCGCTTCTTTAATCACCGCGGCTTTGCCGAGACCGAGATCGGTGCTGCTTTGGCCCGCAACCTCAAGGCCAAGGCGTTCAAGTTCGGTGCGAGCACCATCACCATGCAGCTCGTGAAGAACGTGTTCTTGCACCGCGACAAGCTGCTTTCGCGCAAGGTGCAAGAGGCGTTGATCGTGTGGTGGCTGGAGCAGCAGGTCGACAAGAAGTGGATCCTCGAGCTGTACCTGAACGTCATCGAGTACGGCACCGCCGTCTACGGCATTCGGAACGCCGCGTTGCACTACTTCGGCGTGCTGCCGCTGCAGCTCACGCCCGCGCAAGCGGCCTTTTTGGCGACCATCTTGCCGAGCCCCAAGGCGTACGACGAACAGTTCGCCAAGGGCACCATCACCGACTCGACCAAGCGCAAGGTGACGAGCTTCCTCCAGCACATGCACGAACGCGCGCGCATCGACGACGAGGCGTTGGCGTACGGTCTCGAGGAGCTCGCGAACTTCCGCTTCTACGACCCCGCACAGCCGCCGCCCGTGCCTGCCTCCGTGCGCGGTGCCGCGCTGATGCCACCGTTCCAGCTGACGCCCGTCGAGGGCTGGAACACGTTCGATGCCAACGGCCCGATCAAGGCGGAGGAGAAGGTCGAGGACGGGAGCTTTGGTTTCAGCTTCTAGGGCTTTCGGCGTCTTCCACCTGGAGTAAGGTTCGGCCATGAGTTCTCGGTTCATCGTGCTCGAGGGGATCGACGGTGCGGGCACGACCACACAGACCACCCGCCTGGTGGAGGCGCTGCGTGCGCGGGGGGCCGGTGCCCACGCCACGCGCGAGCCGAGCGACGGGCCCGTGGGCAAACACCTTCGCGAGATCTTGACCGGTCGCGTGCGTGTGCAGGCTGCTTCGGAGGCCCAGCGTGCGGCGCACATGGCGCTGCTGTTTGCAGCCGATCGACTCGACCACGTGGGCAGTGAGATCCAGCCTCGCTTGCGCGCCGGCGAGTGGGTGGTGAGCGACCGCTACGATCACTCCAGCGTGGCGTACCAGAGCGTGACCTCGGGGGACCCAGGCACCATCGCCTGGCTGCGCGAGCTCAACCGCTACGCGGATCGGCCGCACCTCACCATCGTGCTCGACGTCTCGCCCGACGTGGCGCGTGCACGTCGGCTCGCACGCAGTGGAGAACGCGAGCTGTTCGATGACGACGACCTGCAGCGCAAGCTGGCCGCTTTCTATCGCGAGCTCGATCGCTACTTCCCCAATGAGCCCATCGTGCACCTCGACGCCGACCGCGATGTCGAGGCGGTAGCGCGCGACGTGCTGGCAGCGGCTCTCGACTCGTAGCCCGCCCGACGCTCGCGTTTCTGCGCGGGCCTCACACCTCCGTGACGCGGACTCCCAGTGCGCCCCGCCAGACGACGAGTTCGCCGCGGGCGACGGTCTGCTCTTTGTGGCGGATGGCCACCAGCTCGCGGCCGACGTCTCCCACAAAACACCGTGCGCCGCTGCCGAGCGCTGCGAGGGCCAAAAACTCGATGGTGCGCGACGCGATCACCAACGCGAGCTCGTGTGGCTCGGGGGCGGGCCGCGGGCTTGCCGGCGTGAGTTGCACGTAGTGTTCGGTGAGGCGCGCGGCGACCAACTGCGCAGAGCCAGGTACGCGCAGCGTGACAGGACCGGTCAGACCCAGGCTGGTCCGGGTGAGCGGCAGTCGATCGCTGACCCACACCTCACCGACGGCCAGCGCGGGCGCGTCCTCCGGGCCGAAGGTCTCGTGCAGTAAGGTCTGCAGCTCGACCTCGGGCAGCGTGTCGGCGCGTGACGGGGACAGACACAGGGTGAGCTCGAGCTTGCCGACGGTGGTGTCGACAACGACAGGCCAGAGCACCAGGTCGTCGCCAACGACCCGTGCGGACTGCCGGACATCGCGCACGAGCCAACCACCCGCGTGCGCCGCGGCGAGGCGGGCAGCGGCGTAGGCGAGGACGCCGCACTCTGCGTCGCTGGGCGTACCGACGCGGCTGGCCAGACCCGAGCTCGAGGGGGC
>JBEGTL010000513.1:0-6047 GCA_041179425.1 Pseudomonadota bacterium
CGAGTGCACCCACTTCGACGCGCTGACCGAGCAGCTCGATGGCGACCTCGCTCTTCCCGGAAAAGCACGTGCTGGTGGTGCCGCGCATCGCATTGCCACGCGACGGTTGGACGCTGTGCAGCACGCCCGCCAGCTCGGCCAGGAGCAGGGGGGTGAGCTCCAGCACGCGCGTCTCTGCGCTCACCGTCACCAGCGTGACGATGACTTCGCTGCCGTTGGTCTTGGCCCACACGTAGCGCAGGTCGCCCTGACCGGTCTTCTCGTCGTAGGGCACGATGCCGAGGTCACACACGGCGCGCTCGATGACGTCGAACGCGTGCACGAGCCGCGGGTGGTCGACCAGACAGCCACGCATGCCGGCGGGCTGGTGCGAGCCGTGGGCGTAGCTGCCGAGGTAGACGAACCCCTTGCGACCAAACGCGACCCGTTTGCTCGAGAAGCGGTAGCCCAGAGTGGCCGGAGCCGGCTCCACGCGCTCGACCTCGAGCTTAAAACGATCGCGCAGCATGGTGCGCTTGACGTCGCGCTGGGCCACGTCGCCCAGCTCCATCAGCGGACAGCCGGTGCAGTGCCCGTCACGCGACTCGTGGTTGGGGCAGGGTGCCTGCCTGCGGGAGCCGTGGCGACGCGTCAGCTCGACCAGCCGCGCGTGTGCGCGAGGGTGATGACGGGAGACCGCCTCGATACGCACCTTGGCGCGCTCGCCGGGAAACACGCCTCGACAGAGCACCTCCCGGTCGGCGATCCGGCCCACACCTTCGCCGTCGAGTGTGAGCGAGTCTACGGTCAGCTCTGCGATTGCGCCTGGTTTCACGCGCGGAGCGTGGCCACACTGCGGGCCCACCGCAAGCTGCTACCCTCCGCCGATGTCGTCCCTAGTCGAACTACGCCGCAAAAACGGGCGTAATCAGCGCGAGCTGACCGCCTTCTTGCCGACCACGCGGCAGGAGATGGAGGCGCGCGGCTGGGATCAGCTCGACGTTCTCATCGTCAACGGCGACGCCTACGTCGATCATCCGGCCTTTGGCGGTGCGCTGATCGGCCGCTTCCTCGAGGCGCGCGGGTTCAAGGTCGGCATGATCGCCCAGCCGCGCTGGGACAGCCTCGACGACCTGTTGGTGATGGGCGCGCCGCGGCTGTTCGTGGGCATCACGGCCGGCAACCTCGACAGCATGCTCAACAAGCTGACGGCGCAAAAGAAGGTGCGCTCCGAGGACCAGTACTCGCCCGGAGGGCACACCGGCGCGCGGCCCAATCGCGCCACCATCGTCTACTCCAACCTGTGTCGACGCGCGTTCCCCGGCGTGCCGCTGGTCATCGGCGGCATCGAGGCGTCGCTGCGCCGCATCGCCCATTTCGACTACTGGAGCGAGCAGGTCCGGCGCGGCATCGTGCTCGACGCCAAGGCCGACCTGGTGATCTTCGGCATGGGCGAGCGCCCGGTGTGGGAGGTGGCCGAGCGGCTCGCGCGCGGCGATCGCATCGAGCAGGTGCGCGACATCCGCGGTACTGGCTTCGCACTGCGCAAGGGCGAGTGGGAGGGCATCGAGCCGAGTCGCTTCGTCCGCGACGGCAAGCCCATCGTGCTGCCCAGCTACGAAGAAGTGAGCGCCGACACGCCCGAGGGGCGCGCGTCGTTCAGCGAGATGAGCCGCGCCTTTCAGCTCGAGACCAACCCTGGCAACGGGCGGCCCATCTTGCAGCGCCACGGCACGGAGGCGGTGTACCTCAACCCGCCGGCCGAGCCGCTCGACACCAACCTGATGGATCAGCTGTACGACATGCCGTTTCAGCGCGTGCCGCACTACCGCTACCAAGAGCCCATCCCGGCGTTCGAGACGGTCAAACACTCCATCGTGACCATGCGCGGCTGCTTCGGCGGTTGCAGCTTTTGCTCCATCACCGAGCACGAGGGACGCGTCATCCAGTCGCGCTCGGCCGAGAGCGTGCTGCGCGAGGTACGTCAGCTGCGCCGCATGGACGGCTTCCGTGGCGTGATCAGCGACGTCGGTGGTCCGACCGCCAACATGTACCAGATGAAGTGTCGCGAGGAGAAGATCGAGAAGGCCTGTCGTCGCCTGTCGTGTGTGCACCCCGGCATCTGCGAGAACCTGGTCACCGATCACACGCCACTCATCGATCTGCTCGCCAAGGTGCGCAAAGAGCCCGGCGTACGCAAAGCGTTCATCGCCTCGGGCGTGCGCTACGACCTCGCGGCCGAGAGCCCCGAGTTCATCGACGTGCTCGCGCAGCACCACACCGGAGGTCAGCTCTCGGTGGCTCCCGAGCACGTCGACGACAAGGTGCTCGACAAAATGAAGAAGCCGGGCGTCGAGAGCTACGAGCGCTTCGCCGAGATGTTTGCCTGCGCCAGCGACAAGACGGGCAAAGAGCAGCACCTCGTCCCGTACTACATCTCGGGCCACCCCGGCTCGACCATGGAGTCGATGGTGGAGCTCGCGCTGTACTTGAAGAACAAGGGGCTGCGGCCGCGCCAGGTGCAGGACTTCATCCCGACGCCCATGTCGATGGCCACCAGCATGTACTACACGGGCAAAGACCCGTTCTCGCGCGAGGCCGTGTACACCGCCAAGACGCTGTACGACAAACGTATGCAAAAGGCGCTGCTGCAGTATTGGGATCCGGCTCAGCACCAGCTCGCGCGTGAGGCTCTACAAAAGTGCGGACGCACCGACTTGATCGGCAGCAAGGCCCACCAGCTGGTCCCGCCCGAGCACGGCGCGGGCTCGCTCTCCATCCACCAAAAGCGCAAGGGGCCTCTGCGCCCGCAAGGTCGGCTCGGACGTCGAGGCGCAGGCGTTCCGCCGCGCGCTCGCTGAGCCCCGCGATTTTTCGCTCGCTCGCTCGACGGAGGGCTTCGACTCTTCGCTCGCTCGCGATGGACAGCATTGTCCCTTTCAGTAGCGGTTGGCTGTCGCGAGCGCCTCGCTAATTGTAGGCTCGGCCGCATGGCCGTTTACCGCACTGCCCCGGATCACCGCGAGACCGGTTGGCCCAAGGGCGTCCCCTACATCATCGGCAACGAGGGCTGCGAGCGGTTCAGTTTCTACGGGATGAAGGCCATCCTGTTCGTGTACCTGACGCAGCTGCTGACTGCGCAGGGCGTCGCGAGCTCCCTCGCCGAGCGCGAGGCGACCGACGTGGTGCACACCTTCAACGCGGCCGTCTACGCCACGCCTCTGATCGGTGCGCTGATTGCCGACCGCTGGTGGGGCAAGTACCGCGTCATCCTCTATCTGTCGCTCGCCTACTGCGTGGGGCACGCGTGCCTCGCCGCCTACGACGGCAACTACACCGGCTTCGTGGTCGGCCTCATGTTCATCGCGCTGGGCGCCGGCGGCATCAAGCCGTGCGTGTCGGCCCACGTCGGCGATCAGTTTGGGCGCGGCAACTGGACCAAGGTCGAGCGCGTGTATCAGGCGTTCTACTTCATGATCAATTTCGGCGCGATGTTCGCTCAGCTGATCGTGCCGGCGGTGAAACAGAAGTTTGGCTTCGCGTACGCGTTCGCGCTGCCCGGCGTGCTGATGGCGCTGGCCACCGTCGCGTTTTGGTCGGGCCGCAAGGTGTTCATCCACGTGCCCGGTCGACCGGGCGGCAAGCTCGGCGCGCTCGATGTCCTCACTGGTGTGCTCATGTTCATGGTCATCGCTGCGCCCATGTTCGGCGGTGGCCTCATCCCGGCGTACGCGGCTCTCTCGGTCTTCGGAAAGCTGCTCGTGTCGCTGGCGTTCTTCGTGTCGTCGCTGCTCGTGTTCCAGGTGCGTCAGCGCATCACACCCGACGACGGCTTCTTGGCGGTGCTGCTGTACACACTGCGCGTGAAGCTGACCGGGCAAGAACAGCCCAGCCTGCTGCGCGAGAACGTGCGCGAGAGCGACAGCGACCTGACGTCCGTCTGGCGGCCCGCGTTGCGCCGCTTTGGTCGAGAGTCGGCCGAGGGCACGCCGGCCGTGCTGCGCATCGTGTCGGTGTTCGCGATGGTGAGCGTGTTCTGGGCACTGTTCGATCAAAACGCGTCGAGCTGGGTCGCGCAGGCACGCGACATGGACCGCCATTTTTCTTTGTTTGGGTTCTCGTTCGAGCTGTTGCCCGAGCAGATCCAGGCCACCAACCCGGCGCTCGTCATGTTGCTGGTTCCGTTCACCGGCTACGTGCTCTACCCCGGCATCGAGAAGCTGCTGCACATTCGCATGACGCCGCTGCGGCGCATGACGGCAGGCATGTTCCTCACCTCCCTCTCGTTCGTCATCGTCGCGCGCGCGCAGCAGCAGCTCGACGCCGGCGAGCGCGTGCACGTAGGTTGGCAGCTGCTCGCGTTCTTGGTGCTCACCACCGCCGAGGTCATGGTCTCGGTGACGGGGCTCGAGTTCGCGTACACGCAGGCACCTCGCCGGATGAAGTCGTTGATCATGTGCTTTTGGATGCTGGCGGTGTCGTTCGGCAACATCCTGGTCGCCTTGCTGGCGCGTTTCGAGAACCTCCCGCGCGTACAATTCTTTTGGACGTTCGCCGGGCTGATGCTGGGTGCAGCGGTGCTGTTCGGCATCCGCGCCGCCTTTTATCGCTACCAGACCTACACGCAGTAAGCCTGTCGCACGGGGAGAAGCGCCGCTGGGGCATGCCAGCACAGCCACGAAGCCGGATGGGGTGGCGCCAAGGGACGCGGCGGGAGCAGACGGCGTAGGATCTTCCACGGAGGTGTCCGTGGGAGAGCTCGTCGGGTTTCAGCGGGGGCGGCTGGTGTTGGCAGATGGGTTTGCTCGCCGCGAGTGGCTGCGGGGCGGCGCCATCGCCCTCGGGGTGTTGACCTTTAGCTGTGTCCTCTCGATCTGGGCCAACAACCGACTGCGCGATTTGCTGCGTGTCGAGCGCACCTGGCGTGAGGGCGTCGAGTCTCCCGTCGAGGCGGCCTACGGAGGCAACGTCACCACGCACAACTTCATGCTCAAACACTACGACCTCGACGTGCGCTTCTTGACCCGGGAGGGCGAACAACGAGAGTTCGAGGCCGAGTTCTACCGTTTCTTCACCGGACCCGACGAAGGCGAGACCATGACGGTGCGCTACCTCGCGTCCGACCCCAGCGTGGCAGTGAGTTCGTGGGAGCACGAGGGGACCACGCACGGCTGGGGGTTGTTCGGCTTCACGGTGTTCATCGCGCTCTTGTGTCTGGTCGGCTCGGGCTTGATCGTGAACGGCACGGCGCGCACCGTCGCGCGCGTGTCGGCCATCGCGAGCGAGGGACAGCTGGTGTTGATGCGGGTCGAGGAGACCCAGGCGGTCGGCGCGCAGAAGCGCCCGACGCTGATCGTGAAGTATCAGACCTCGGGCGGCGCGCCGGAGAAGCAGAGCTTCCCACTGCGTGCCGGCGCACCTTACTTCGTCGAAGATGGAGCGAAGGTCCTCGCCATGAGCACGCTCGACGCGAAGCAATCTTACTTGCTGCGCGACGACGGCTATCCGCTCGCCGAACGCCCGGCGCTGCCGGCAGCCTCACAAGAGACGGTCTAGCCCCTCCTCGGCGACCGCCGGTACTTCAGCGCTCTGCTGAAGTGATCACGGCGTGGGTGCTGCCGGAGCGGGTGCTGCCGGAGCCGGTGCTGCTGCAGCCGGCGTCGCGGCGGGGCTCGCCGGCGGCTTGGCTGCTGCCGCAGGCTTGGGCGCCTTGGGCTTGGGGGCTGGGGCCGGCGCGCCCTGTACCTGCTCGCGTTCGAGAATGACGAACTCGACACGGCGGTTCTTGGCGCGGCCGCCGGGGCCGATGTTGGGCGCGACGGGTTTGTCAGAGCCGTAGCCCTGGGCCGTGAGGCGATCGGCCGAGACGCCGGCACGCACCAGCCAGTCTCGTACGGACTCGGCGCGCTTGGCGGACAGCTCGCGGTTGTGATCGGCGGCGCCGACGTTGTCGGTGTGACCCTGCACCTCGAGGCGCAGCAGGCCCGGGTTGCGCAGCAACGTGTCGGCGACCTCGGTGAGGAGGGGCTCGCTCCGTGACTGCAGCTCGGCGGTGTCGGTGTTGAAGT
>JBEGTL010000514.1:0-6045 GCA_041179425.1 Pseudomonadota bacterium
TAGCTTTTGGATTCCACTCTCCAGCCCCGTTGATCGCTCTCGCCATGCTCAAGCTCGGAGGGTTGTGTCCACCGCTTCCACGGGCAAACTGAGCTACGTTTCACCCACGATTAGATCAGGAGAGCCTCTTTTTGGGGTCGATGTCGACGTTGATGAGGTTGCCTTTGACGGAGCCGCCACCGTCCAAGTCGACGATGGCGGACACGTAGGGCACCACCACGCCAGGGAACGAACGAAACACGATGGAGTACGCGTGCAGCGTGCCCTGGTTGGACAGCGGGCGCGTGTCGAGACCGTCGCGTGCGCCACACTTCGAGCAGACCGCGCGCGCACCGAGAAAGACGGCCTGGCACCGCGAGCAGACGCAGCCCTCGAGGTAAGGGTCTCTGTGTTCCGGGATCTTCAGGAAGGGCACCACGGGCAGCGGCCCCGTGGCTACGCGCTGTTCAGACATGCGGGTTCCTCGATTGCAGGCGCAAAACGCACTCTGCCACGTTGAGCTTGCGGGGAAGCTATCTGAAACTGACGTCGGCGTCAAAATGAAATTGACGTCGGCGTCAAATCGACGTAGTTGACGATCACCATGACCATCAAGCGCAAACACAACTTCCCCGTGTTCGATGCGGACCATCATCTCTACGAGACGAAGGATGCGTTCACGCGGCACCTTCCCGAGAAGTACCAAGGCGTCATCCAGTACGTCGAGGTGAAGGGCCGCACGAAGATCGTCGTGAAGGGCCAGATCAGCGAGTACATCCCGAACCCGACGTTCGATGTGATCGCGGCGCCTGGAGCGCACGAGGAGTTCTACAAGCATGGCAACCCGAAGGGGCTGTCGATGCGCGAGCTGACCGGCAAGCCGATCAAGTGCCCTCCTGCGTATCGTGAGCCCGTCTCGCGACTGGCCGAGATGGACGAGCAGGGCGTCGATCGCGCGCTGATGTTCCCCACGCTGGCGAGCTTGCTCGAAGAGCGGCTGCGCGACGACCCCGACACCATCCACGTCGTGGGTCACTCGCTCAACGAGTGGCTGCACGAGACGTGGTCGTTCAACTACAAAAACCGCATCTTCACCGCGCCGCTGATCTCACTGCCTGTCGTCGACAAAGCGATCAAAGAGCTCGAGTGGGTGCTCGAGCGCGGCGCGCGGACCATCCTCGTGCGCCCTGCCCCGGTGCCTGGCTACCGCCACTCGCGCTCGTTTGCGTACCCCGAGTTCGACCCGTTCTGGAAGCTGGTCGAAGAGTCTGGCGTGGTGGTCTCGATGCACTCGGCCGACAGCGGCTACGCACGCTACCAGTCCGACTGGACCGGTCCATCCGAGATGTTGCCCTTCAAGTTCGACGCGTTCCGCATGATGAGCTCGCTCAAGCGTCCCATCGAGGACAGCTGCTCGGCGCTCGTCTGCCACGGCGTGCTGACGCGCTTCCCCAAGCTCAAGATCGCCATGATCGAGAACGGCGGCAGCTGGGTGCCCAACTTCCTCGAGCAGCTCAAAGACGCGTACAAAAAAATGCCGCAGGCCTTCGAGGAAAACCCCATCGAGGCCTTCCGTCGCAACGTCTACGTCAGTCCGTTCTTCGAGGACAAGCTGACTGACTTGATCAACTGCATCGGCGCCGATCACATGCTGTTCGGCTCGGATTACCCGCACCCCGAGGGCCTGGCCGACCCGTGCACCTACACCGAGCACCTGCCCAAGAATCTATCGGACGCAGAGGTTCGCGACATCATGGGCGGCACGCTCGGCAAGCTCATGGGCATCAACGAGCTCGCGCAGTAACCAAACCCGCTAGCGCAAGAACGAGGACCGACATGTCGATGGATCACGTCATCTACGAAGTCGTCGATGCGATTGGGGTCATCACCCTCAACCGCCCCGAGGCTGCCAATGCGCAGAGTCGCAAAGTGCTCGAAGAGCTCGACAGTTGCTGGCAGGCAGCCGACAAAGACCTAGAGGTGAAGGTCATCGTCTTCAAATCCAACGGGAAACACTTCTCGGCTGGCCACGACATGTCGAGCACCAAAGATCCCGAGGCGCTCAAGCAGGCCGTCAGTCACGCAAAATGGACGGCCGACGCGCACTACGACTGGGAGCATCGGCACTACCTGCACTACGCCAAGACCTGGCGTGCCGTGCCCAAGCCCTCCATCGCCGCCGTCCAAGGCAAGTGTATCGCTGGCGGTCTGATGTTGTGCTGGCCGTGCGACCTGATCATCGCTGCCGACAATGCCCAGTTCTCCGATCCCGTCGTGGCCATGGGTATGTGCGGCGTGGAGCTGCACGCGCACACCTGGGAGTTTGGCGCGCGTAAAGCCAAAGAACTGCTCTTCACGGGCGACGCGATCAGCGCGCGAGAGGCCGAGCAGCTCGGTATGGTCAACAAGGTCGTACCGCTCGACGAGCTGGTCTCGGCCACCATGGCCATGGCGCACAAAATCGCTCAAAAAGACGCATTTTCGCTGCGCATGGCCAAGCGCGCGGTGAACCAGACACTCGACATTCAGGGCTACACCAACGCGGTCGATGCGGCCTTCGACATGCACCAGATTGGGCACGCCAGAGCGGCCTTGGTGACCGGCGGCATCCCCACGCTCGCCGGGCTCGACACCATGCGCAACAAGGGGAAGACCTGAGTGTCCGCACCAGACTTCAGTAACCTCGGCAAGTCGAGTGTTTGTCCCCTCGAAGCGCGGGCGTGTCTCGACGACCAGCTCGTGGCCGTGTCCACGAACGCGGTGCGGGTCGACCGACCGGGCACCACGCCGATCCTGTGTTTTCCGGTCGGCGACGTGCGCACCAAGGTGTCCCCCGAAGCGGGCCTGCTGATCGCGGGTGTGCCGGATGGCTACGTGGCGTTCGATACCGCGCACACCAAGGTGCAGGTGACGTTACTCGATCGCGTCGCTGGCGAGCCCGAGCGCGATCACACGTCCGTGCGCTTTCCTACCTGGGGCGACGCGTCTGATCTGTACCGGATCTTGAGCGTGTTGCCCGACACCGACGGCGGCTATCTCAGCGTGCCGCGCGACACCAGCCCCGACCCGCATCGCGACGTCGCCGAGGGCAGTCAGCTGCTTGCGCAGACCATCGTCGCCGCGGGGCGTCGCGCGCCCGAGCGCAGGGTCGTGTCGGCCAGCATGGTGTTCATGCGCGCCGCCAACACCTCCTCGCCCGTGCGCTTCTCGTTCGACGAGCTGCAGAACGGCCGCAGCTTCTCCACGCTTGCGCCGCAAGTCCGTCAGGCCGGCAAGCTGTGCGCGAGCGGCATCATGCTGCTCGACGTCACCGCGCCCGACGTGATGCGGCACGCCGCCGAGTTCCCCGACACGTCCGGGCCGTACGCCAGTGAGTTCTTCGACGAGATCGTCAACTCGATGACCGGTCGCGACCTTCGGTTCGTGGACGGGGCGTACACCAGCGACCCGGACGCTCCGCTGGGGCCGCCCGTGATCGACGCCTGGGTCCGGTTTCGTGATGTACCCGACGACCGGCACCTGCACGCGGCCCTGCTCGCTCACTTCACTGGCAACGTGTCCATCGCGGCGGCCTTGCGGCCTCACCAGGGCATCGGACAGAGCCAGGCGCACCGCACCCTGTCCACCGCGATCAACGCCATCAACATCTCGTTCCACGCGGATATCCGGGCCGACAAGTGGATGCTCTACCGGCACCACTCCACCTTCGCCGGCGACGGGATGACCCACTCCGAGTGCAGGGTCTACAACTGCGACAAGGCGCTCGTCGCGTCGTTCACCGTCGATGCCATGGTCCGGAGCATGCCGAAAGCTCGCTCGGGCGACGCGCGGACCGCCCTGTGAGCCCGACGGGCAACCTTGGGCCAGACGTGGCATGGTCGGGCCTGTCAATGGATCAGGACTTGCTAACCCATGGCTAGGAGCCGCGCCCGTGAAGCGGCGCCCGTCCCCGCTGCGAGAGCGCCGCAGACCGAGAAGTCGAGCAGCCCTCGCTCCTCCAAGGGCGCGCGCACCCGCGAGCGTTTGGTCGAGGCGGCCAAAGAAGTGTTTGAAGAGCACGGCTTTTTAGAGGCCCGCATCTCCGACATCGCCGAGCGGGCGGGGCAAGCGCACGGTTCGTTCTATTACTACTTCGACTCCAAAGAAGAAGTGTTTCGAGAGGTCGTTGCCGCGGTCGACAACCGGCTCAAGGCGCCGCTCGACGACGTGATCAAAGCGCAGTCGAAGCTGGCGCCCAAGGAGCGCGTCCGCGAAGCGATGCGGCGTCACTTCGAGAGCTACCGCGAAGAGGCGCGCATCTTGGGCTTGATCGAGCACGTCTCGCGCTTCGACCCCGAGGTCAACGCGACACGGCTGGCCCGGCACAAGCGCTACACCGAGCAGGTGGCCGAGACCATTCGGCAGCTGCAGCGCAAAAAGCTGGCCGACCCTTTTCTCGACCCCATGATCACGGCGGCGGCGCTCGGCGCCCTCACCTATCGTTTCGCCGAGATGTGGCTGGTGCATGGCGCCATCGAGTGCACGCTCGAGCACGCCATCGACCAGGTCACGCAGATCTTCTCCAACTCGCTCCGCCTCAAAGACGAGCCCTGATCGGCGTTGTCAGCGGCAGCGAGGGTCGCTGCTGCGCAACGCGCCGAGGGTTGTCTTCAGACAGTCTTGTTGGGACGACTGCGCGGCACGTCGCGGAACGGCAGCTCTTTGTCGAGCGTCTGTTCGCGCGGCATGTTGAGGACGCGCTCGGCGATCACGTTGGACGCCATCTCGGTGGTGCCGCCGCCGATGCAGACGGCCTGACGCATCAAGAAGTAGTTGCCCCACTCGGCGAGCGCACCGTCGTCATCGAGCCAAGCGGCGCCTGCGCCTCCCGCCAGATCGAACGCGATGGTGGTGCGTCGCGTCTCGGCCAGACCCGCGTACAGACGGTAGATGGCCGCAGACTGATCGGACAACGTACGCGTCGCGATGCCCTGACCGACACGCCGCTTGAGCGCCTCGCCCACCAAGTGCAGCGTCTGCGCCTCACCGACGAGCTCGCGCGCGCGTGGGTCGTCGAGTCGACCGGCAGCGGCCGCGATGGCGTGCATCGCAGCTCCACCTGCGCCGGCGCGAGAGGTGCCGTCGGGCGTGGTGACCAGGGGCGAGTTGCGGCTCATCCGTTCGTAGAACATCCATCGGCTGCCGACGGTCCAGCCCATGTCGACGCCACCCACGCGGTCGGTGTCGGGCACGCGTAGATCGGTCAGATACTCCTGACAGAACTCCTTGGACCCGTTGAGCATCTCGATGCGCTGCACCTCGATGCCCGGACTACGGATAGGGAAGATGAAGACCGTCAGACCGCTGTGCTTGGACGCATCCCAGTTGGTCCGCGCGAGGCACAGGCCCCAGTCCGACCACCAGGCACCGGTGGTCCACACCTTGGAGCCGTTGAGGACCCAGTCGTCTCCGTCGCGCACCGCGGTGGTGATCGCGCCGGCGACATCGGAGCCGCAGCTGGGCTCGGAGAGGAACTGCATCCACAGCTCTTCGCCCTTCAAGATGGCCGGGACGTGGCGCAGCTTTTGTTCTTCGGCGCCGAACTCGAGCAGCACGGCGAGGCACGGCGTAAACGTCGGAACCTGGGCCCGCGTCGGATACTCGTAGCCGCGCAGCTCTGCATTGAGCGCACGCTGATGGGCGGGTGTCAGTCCTTGTCCGCCGTACTCTTGGGGGACACATACGCCAGCGAGCCCAGCGTCGAAGAACAAACGCTGTACTTCGCGTTCGCGCGCGACCTCGGCCAGCTCTTCTTCGTCGGAGCGATCGGACCGCGAGAGGCTGGCGGCCGCCCGGGTCGACGCCGGACGCAGGTTTGCGCGGATGAAGGTGCGCGCGCGCTCGCGGAAGCTCTCGAGACTCTCGACATTACTGGGCACGACGGGCGACCTCCTTCTTGGCGACAAATGCGGCGACTCGTCGGCGGTGTGCGTCGGGTGTCCCGAGCAGCGCGCGCGCCTGCGTGCCGCGCCGCAAAAACAGGTGCAGGTCGTGCTCGTAGGTGACGCCGATGCCGCCGTGCATCTG
>JBEGTL010000515.1:0-6044 GCA_041179425.1 Pseudomonadota bacterium
GCATCAACCCCTACGCGACGCTCGACGGCGGGCAGAAGGGCATCGTGGTGGGCGAGGGGACCCGCATCGCCACGCGCGCCTCGCTGTTCGCGTTCGATCACGGCATCGTGCGCGGCGAGGCCATCCGCACGCAGAAAGTGAGCTCGCTCGGCATCGTCATCGGGCGCGATGTATGGATCGGAGCCCAGGCCACCGTCACCGATGGCGTGCACATCGGCGATGGAGCGGTGGTGGGCGCGGGCGCGGTCGTCACGCGTGACGTGCCTGATTACGCCATCGTCGGCGGCGTTCCTGCCCGTGTGATCGGGCAGCGGCGCTGAGCTTGGCGTGGACGAACACCGTGTTCGTGCACGTGCTGGACCGTCCCGGGCGCACAGTCCCCCCAGGACCTTACTGTTGTGCATCCACTGTGATGGTCGCTCTCAGCACATCAAGCGGCGAGGTGGTGTCGGGATCGGGTGCCCCTCCGTCGTCTTCGACCCGCGTGACGGAGACCAGCACCGAAAACGTCTGCGCGTCGAGCTCGACGTGCAGCTGGGCGGTGGGTTCGCGCGTGGGGGCGAGCTCCATCCGCGAGAGCGTGTTGCCCCGGGCGTCGAGCTTCTGTGCACTGAGCGTGTAGCGACCGGGCGCTTCGCCACGCGAGAAAACACGAAGGCGTTCGGTCGGACGAGGCCCGTCGAGCGACACCAGCACCTGCTCACTGCCCAGCACGCCGAGGGCGGGCGCCGACTTGGGCGTAAACGATGGCAGCTCGGCCCAGTGCACCGTACGCGGCGCGCCACGAGAACGCGCGACCGCTTCGGCCAGCTCGGCCGCGACGAGCGCGAAGTCGTCGCGCGAGACGGTCAGGACCTTCTCGATGGACTCGAGTAGGTCGGGACTCGCGCGCAGATCGTGCCCCTCCCAGGTGACCTGGCGCGCGAGCTGCCACATGTCGAACAAGAACGTGCCGCGGTTCTGGTCCTGGCGCGCCGACAGAGCGCCCAGCCAGTCCGCACCGCTCGCCGGTGCCTCCGCATCGAACGGGTAGGCCGAGAGCGCAGTCTCCGCGTCGTCGCACGCAGGCTCGCCCGTCAGCACGCGTGCGAAGTAGGTGGCGCTGCTCCGGCGCATGGCCGCCGACTCGGCAGGGTCGAGCTCGAAGAGCTGTGCCTCGATGAGCGCGGTGGCAGTGCACACGAAGATCCGATCGCCAGGCACGCGGGCGTCGAGCAGGGCGAACGCGCGCGCGCCATCGAGGGCACTGAAGTTGCCGGCGGCATCGAGCGCCGCGCTGGCAGAGATGGAAAGCGACCCCTGCGGCGGTCTGCCCACGTTGCCGTCCACCACGTACAGATCCCGGCCTCCGCCGTGCCCCTGACCGGCGTCGCCGAAGCTGGTCACGAAGCCCGCCGCGAACAACATCGTGTAGGTCGCCTCGGCCGCAGCGAGTGCGGCGACGACGCGCGCAGGCAGGACCGTGCGACCCGCGTGCACGCTGACCGGCCAGGACAGCGAGTCGAGCCGCTGCGCGCTCTCTGGACGCTGTACGGGCGGCGGAAAGGGCACGCGTGGCCCCTTCCACTTGGTGCTGGCGCGCCCGACCGTGGAGTCGGCCCAGCGCTGGAGGTCTTCGCCCAGCTGCGCGCGCGCAGCGGCGGGTGCGGAGCTCGCGCTCGCGAGCAGCCAGGCCAGCGCAAGCCAACCGAGTCGTTGTAGATAGGGGAGCCGCGCCGAGTTGCCGCGCCGTACGCACATCACCATCGCCAGCTCATGCCGCAGGATTTGACATTTTCGTGCGCAGCCTTCTACATCGAAGCGATGACTGGGACTGAATCGCGGGGCTTTGACCCCGGAGGTTACTTCGCCTTCGACCTGGCGCGTGGAGCCGTTCATACCCGGCATGGCGAGCGCGTGCTCGTCCTGGCGAGTGACGTGCTCGGCCCGCTGGTGTCGACGGCGGTGCGGCAGGGCGATCTCACCGCCGTACGTATGCTGGGCAAACGTATCGGCGAAGACGCGGCCCGCTCACTCGGCGGCGAAGTCAAAGATGCCACGCCCGAGGCGGTCATCACGCACGCGAGCGGCATGCTCTCGTTGCTCGGCTGGGGCACGCTGCAGCTCGAGCGCTGGCACGCCGCGTTGGTGCTTGCCCTCGATGGTGCGCCCGCGCTCGACGGCGAGCGGCTGGGTCTGGCGGCCCTGCTCGGAGGGGTGCTCACCAGCTTGGGCGGTCGCGACGTCGCGTGTGTGCCGGTCGACGGGACACGTTTTGTCATCGTGCACCCGAGCATCGCCGAAGCGGTGTGGGGCTGGAGCAAAGAGGGCAGAGACCTCGCGAGCGTCATCGCGCGGCTCGCCCCGGAGCAAGCGGCATGAGTCGAGTCGAGAAGCTCAAAGCCTTGCTCGCCAAGGTCGAGCGGCGTCGCGCCGAGCCGAGGTTGGTCGCGGTCTCCGGGGGGCACTCGCTCTCGTCGGCCAACACCAACCTGGCCGCACCCGCAGTGGCCAAACGTGAAGCCCCGCTCGAGCTGGCGCGTCCGCCGGCACCGGTGCAGGCGCAGCCCGAGTCGCTCTCGCTCGAGTCGCTCGCGCCGCCCCCCTCGTCCATCCCACCGCCTTCGGTGCACGAGGCCGAGACCAAGCTGCGCTCGTCGCTGCCGCCGCCCCACACGGCTCTGCGTGCCCCGCTGGCTGCGGGTCCCAGCTCCACGGTGCCGCCCGCGGCAACGCCCATCGAGCGTCCCGCAGCGCGGTCTACCACCGAGGTGTTGCCTGCGGCCCCAACGCGAATTGCGCCCAGCCCGGCGCTGCCCTTCGACTCGGCAGTCGTGGTCACGTCGTCGCCGCGGCTGGACACGCCCAAGACGTTCGGAGAGCTGCTCGAGCAGTCCCTCGCGCTGCGCCCGAAATCGGGCTAGAGACGGCGCATGCTGCTCGTGGTCGACGTCGGCAATACCAACACTGTGCTCGGGCTTTACGACGGGAAACAGCTCGCGCACAACTTTCGCATCGAGTCCTCCAAGGGACGCACGATCGACGAATACCATGTCCTCATCATCAGCCTCATTACGCTGGCGGGGGTCGTGCCCGATCGCGTCACCGCGAGCATCGTGGCCTCGGTGGTCCCCGCGCTGAGCGACCCCATCAGCAGCGCGCTCAAACGCGCGTTTGGGCACAAGCCGCTGGTGGTGGGTCCGGGCATCAAGACCGGCATGCCCATCCTCTACGAGAACCCGCGCGAGGTCGGCGCCGATCGCATCGTCAACGCCATCGCGGCGTACGAGCACGTGCCCGATGGGCAGGGCTGCATCGTGGTCGACTTCGGCACCGCCACCACTTTCGACTGCGTGTCCAATCGCGGCGAGTACCTGGGTGGGGTCATCGCGCCCGGCATGCAGATCAGCGCCGAGGCGCTGTTCACCCGCGCCGCCAAGCTGCCGCGCGCCGAGATTGCCAAACCTCCGCGCGCCATCGGTCGCAACACGGTGCACTCCATGCAGTCGGGCATCGTGTTTGGCTACGTCGGCCTGGTCGACGGCCTGGTCACACGGCTCAAGGGCGAGCTCGGCTACCCGTGCAGGGTGATCGCCACCGGCGGGCTCGCCGTGCTGATCGCGCCCGAGTCCGAGACCATCGAAGAGACCGATACCGATCTGACGCTCGAGGGTCTCCGCATCCTGTACGAGCGCAACGTAGGCTAAGTCTCTCGCTCTCGCTCGTTCAGGGTCGTACGCGTGCCCGTGCCGGTACTCGATCCTGGTGGTAGTAGCTCAGCAGTCCGCCGAGACGCGCCCGTCGCCGCACTGCGCTACTGGCGATAGCGGAAGGGTTTGGCGCCGTGATCAACGCGTTGTCCAGCTCCTGATGATTTCGCTCGACGTGGTAGTGCGTCACGTACTCGCGAACGACGGTCCGCAGGTGCTGCTCACCCAGCAGCACGACGTGGTTGAGGCAGTCGTCTCGGATCGAGCGCACGAAGCGCTCGGCGTGCGCGTTCAGGTTGGGACTTCTCGCCGGGAGCCGCAGCGGCTCTACCCCCGCATCGCGGAGCAGCCTGCGGAACGGGGTCGTGTAGAGCGGGTCGCGGTCGAGAATGAGGCACCGCTTGCGCAGCAGAAAGCCATCGATTGCATCGAGCAGGTTGCGTCCGACCTGCATCATCCACCGGCCGTCCGGCTGGTGGACGATGCCTACAATCTCCACTCGACGCGTCATCAGCTCGACCACAAAAAACACTAGGTAGCGGGTCAGGCCGTGGAGTGTGAGCACCTCCACCGCGAAGAAGTCCGCGGCGGCGATGGGCTCCCCAATGAGTGCGCAGGAACGTCTTCCACGACGTGCCTCGACGCCGGTCTGGCGCAGGTGTGATGCCCGCCTCCGCCAGCATGCGCTTGACCGTGCTGCGGCCGACCTCATGCCCGAGGTTCTTAATCGCGCCAACGATGCGCGTGTAGCCCCTGCGCGGGTTCTCGCGCGCCATTCGTTGCACAAGCTCCGCGATGGTGCGGGCCTTGCGCGGCCGACCAGGCCCTCGCTTGGCAGTCCCGTCGTACTTCCTTGCGATGAGCTCGCGGTACCATCTCAGGATGGTCTCCGGCGTGACGATGCTGGCGAGCTCCCGAAGCCCTTTGCGGCCGAGGGCCTGCCCCTTGACGGCGAGCTTGCGTCGCTGGGCGTCGGTCAGACGCAGGCCCCGGTTGCCGAGGCGCTCGCGCAGCACTTGGTTCTCGGCGCGCAGGTACTCGATCGCCGCTAGCTGCCGACGCTGAAGCCACCCGGAAACCATGAGCACAAGGAAGTGAAGCGCGGTCGCCTGCACGATGTGCCTTTCGTACCACGACTCGTGCGACGCGGGGGCGACCAGCAGCAGCTCCGATTGCCGGCAATTTCGACGGATCGGGTTTCGGCACACTACGGGGTGGGTGCGACGTGGTTAGACCGTGATCGGTCGATGATGCTCGGTCGCCTCATTGGCGGCAATCCCGATTCCGACCGCGCCCAACATCGAGCGTGCGCCCTCGATTCTGAAGTGAGCCGTAAGTGAGCCGGTTCTGGCGCGGCGTCCCCGTCCGCACGGCCCCAGGATGCAGCACCGAGCCGTTAGCAACGGCTTTGTCCAGCGCGAGACGTCGAGCCTGAC
The DNA here is from genome assembly GCA_041179425.1 of Pseudomonadota bacterium. Taxonomy (GTDB): domain Bacteria; phylum Myxococcota_A; class Polyangia; order Polyangiales; family DASUME01; genus DASUME01. The sequence goes on from JBEGTL010000515.1 coordinate 5,126, forward strand.
TGTACGCCCTCAGCTCTGAAAACCGCCAGGAACGCTCGAACACAGGACGTCCGCGCCGATACGGAACCAGCGGAGAAAGGCTGACGCCAGTGACCAGAACTAGCAGCGGACCCACAACATGGAGGCTCTCAGGAGGCTCTCGATGAGCACGTTTCAGGAGAAGACGTATGCGCAACCTCAGATGAAGAGTGGTTTGATGAATAAGCCAACTCGCTTCGATGCGTGGGTCGTACCGATGATCGCTGCGTTCGCTGCGGTTTTCGGCATTGCTACCGCCGCACCGATCATAGCCGGGACAAAGCGCGAATCCCGCCGGTTGTCATAACTCCCGTACCGCGATCTCGATCTGTAGGCCCAAAGTGAAAATGTCGGGTTTCCCCAAAGTAGACTTGAACCAAGCCGCTTCGCGGCAAGCCCAATCTCGCGCGCCGACCGGCGCCGGAGAGGTCTTCGCTTCGGCCCGGTCGCGCTCGCGCTCGCTCGCACTGACAGCCACGCCTCGTTCGTGGTGCCCGACTTCCGGGTGCCCGTACCGAGGAGAGCCCCGTGGGCCAGCTACGCGAGAGAATGAGACAAGACCTGACGATGCGCGGCATGAGCCGCTCGACGCAGGAGAGCTACATCACCTACGCAGGCGCGTTCGTTGCTCATTTCAAACGCCCGGCCAGCCAGCTTGGCGGCGAACACGTGCGAGCGTGGGTGCTGCACCTGCTGACGAAGCTGGGCCGCAAGGCAGCCACCGTCAACGTTGCCATCGCAGCCTTGCGGTTCCTGTTCGGCACGACGCTCAAGCGTCCCGAAGTGATGTTGGGCATCCGCAACGTGCGAGGCAACCACGTGTGCCCCGAGCTGCCGAGCGGCAGCGAGGTAGAGCGTCTGCTCGCGGCGACGACCGACATCCGGCATCGCGCGATGTTCA
>JBEGTL010000516.1:0-6042 GCA_041179425.1 Pseudomonadota bacterium
TGCTGCGCGGACGCACGTGCCATGGGAGCGCAAGCCGGGCCCCACGTCCGCATCGAGGAGCGCTGGGCCGCGCCCAAAGCCTGTGTCCGGCCATGCCCTTCGTCACGCACGCGTGCCGAAAGCACACGCGTCAATCGCTGGCTTGCCCGCGTCCTTCGTCGCTGGCGTCCCGGCGTCGACCTTGCCCGCGTCGATCTTGCCAGTGCTTTTCCCGGCGTCTTTGACCGCCGGCTCGTCGTCGGTGGGCTCGCCGTCGTCGTTTTCTTCGTCGCCGGTGTCTTGGTCTTCGTCGTCGCTGCCCTTGTCGTCGCCGCTGGGGTCCGTCTTCACGGTCGTCGGGACCACCTCTTCGGCACAGCCTGTCGGCACCACGACGCTGAGCCCGATGCCTCCAAGCAACAAGCAACGCAAGTACAAGGACTGAAGCCCGGACAAGAGCAACGGACGCATCGTCATATAGGCACCCTCAAAGCAAGAACCAGCGCCTACCGCGGCGCGGAACTAGCCCGGGAGATAACCCCTGTCGGGCGTCCCTAGCAACCGCGCGGGATTCGCTGGTGAGCCCTAAGATTACGTGATGAGCTCATTCGAGTTGGGTCGGGGCTTTCGCCCCAGCCCATGCGTGTGGTCCGACCTCGTGTTCGCCAAGGTCGATCCGCGGCAGTTGTCTGAGCGGCGCAGCGCGAGCGCGATTGGTTGCAGACGCTGCATGACTTCGCATGAATGCTTGTGACCGCGTGCTCCAACAACTGACCCTGTGCGACACGGGAAGTCAGGATCTCAAGAACTTCAGATGACTGTGGAGCTGACGGGGTAGAAGCGCGACGAGCTCAATTTTGGAATGGCGCAGTGGAGCACCAGAATCGCGAAGTGATGACTAGCGCAGCATGTCTCGATATTTCCGCCGCAATGGTCGGACCAGACGGTCCGACTATTGCTGCCCGTCGCTGACCTCCACGGTTGATCCGTCCGTACTCAGATCTCCCACGGCCTACGACCCACGCTTCGACTATGCTCGCGCACTTCTGGGGCACGGATGTCCCTGTGGTTTGCGAGGGGAAGATGCGAAACGTATTTGCGATGATCGGGGTAGGTCTTTGTTTGGTGGGGTGTAAGGACGACAAGGAGGACGTCGCGGTCGATAGCGGAAGCGTCACCGCGTCCGACGGCGGCGGGCTGAAAGACAGCGGCTCCGGCTCGCCCGGCAACCTCGATGCAAGCGTCACGGCGAACATCGACGCCGGCGTCAGCATCGTGAAGATCGACCGCACTGGCCTTACCGACGTTGGCACCGCTTCGCTCGACTACAACAACGCAAACCTGTGGGCCTGCAAGCCGGGCAACTCGCCGGACGAGTGCCGCGACGGCGTCGACCTGACCGCCACGGAGATCTTGCTCGACGGGGGGCGCCAGAAGGTGCCGCACGTCGCCACCGACGAAGCCGACTTCGACTGCTTCTACGTGTACCCCACCGTCGCGACCACCGGCGGCGGCAACACGACCAACTTCTCCAACATCGCCTCGGTGCTCGACCCGCTTCGCGCACAGGCCGCCCGCTTCACGCGGCTGTGCGATGTCTACGCGCCGCTGTACCGTCAGGTCTCGCTGACCGCCGCCACGACCGACGGCGGCGTGCCTGCGCGGCAGGGCGACCCCGCTCTGGCGGTCGGAGACGTGATCGCCGCGTTCGACACGTACATCAGCAAGTGGAACAAGGGCCGCAACTTCGTGATCCTGGGCCACTCGCAAGGCACGGCGATGGCGACGGCGTTGTTGCAGCGTCGTATCGACAACGACCCGGCGCTGCGCGGTAAGCTCATCTCTGCCGTGCTGCTCGGCGGCCAGGTCGCAACCCCAGCCAATGCACGCAAGGGCGGCACCTTCCAAAACATTCCCACCTGCTCTGTGCCCGGCGAGACGGGCTGCGCCATCGCGTACGTCAGCTACGCCAAAGAAGTGCCGCCCGTTCCCGGCAAGGGCCTGTTCGGAGGCGAGAGCGACGCCGGCGTGGTGGCTTGCACCGAGCCGGCCGCGCTCGCCAAGAACACGGCCAACTACAAGGGCAGCTACTTCGCCAAGAAGGTGAGCAACCCGTCGTTCGCCGCGCCCGGCTTCTTCCCTGCCGAGATCGACACGCCGTACATGCTTTATCGCGACTTCTTCAAGGGGACGTGCGTCAACAAGGGCGGCTACAGCTATCTCGAGGTGGAGATCAACAAGGCCGCCGGCGATACGCGCGAAAACCCGCCGTACCGCAGCCCCGCACTCGAAGGCTCGGGCTGGGGCATGCACCTCGTGGACTACAACCTCGCGCTAGAAGACCTGATCGAAGCCGTCCGACTGCAGGCCGCGGCGAAGAAGTAAGGTCTCAGCGAAGCGCGCGGCGACTGTCGTTCCAAGCGCGCCCTCGGGCGCACGAGCGAAGAGGGCCGCCCGCGCTCGCTGGCACGAGCTCAGCGCGAGCGGGCCACTGAGGCGAGCACACCGTCGAAGACACGCGACGTGGCCGCGAGCAGACTCGCCTTGCTCTCGCGATAGTCTCCGAGCACCCAGTGCGTCACCGTCTGGCTCACCGCGCCAATCAAGGCCAGACCCAGCATTCGGGCCTCATCCTTACCGACTCGCCAGTGTGGGTAGCGTTCGCGTGCGAACGCAATCACCAGCGCCGCAAAGCCGTCGAAGGTCTGCGTGTACGCGGCATCGACGCGCGCACTGATGCCCAGCACCTCGAGCCAGCACACTCGCGCCACGCACGGGTCGGCCGCCATGTCGTACAGCGCAGAGAGCCCTGCGCGCACGGTGCTCATCGCGTCGCCGTCAGGTGCGGCCCGCAGCAGCTCGGCCATCACCGCGCGCTGCAGCTGATCGAACTGCTGGCGGTACACGGCCAGCAACAAGCCTTCGGTCGTGGCGAACGACTCGTAGAAGTAGCGATCGGTGAGCTCTGCCTGTTTGCACAGCATACGTACAGTGGCCGAGCGGTAGCCGGTCGTCCCGAAGATCTGCAGTCCTGCATCCATAAACTGCTGACGGCGCCGGGCCGTGCGCGCAGCCAGGTTCTCTCCGCCGTAGACGCGACCCTCCGCCGCACGCTTGGTTTCCGGCCTCTTCATGAACTCTATTTGACGACAACCCTCGTCACTTGCAAACTGACTACACACGTCTTCACTTCGTGAGCTGGCTTCCCCCATGCAGCAACACACCGCCATCATCATTGGCAGCGGCTTTGGTGGCCAGGCCGCCGCCATCAACCTGCGCCGTATCGGCATCGACGACTTTTTGATTCTCGAGCGGCGGCCCTGGCTGGGCGGCACCTGGAGTCAGAACGGCTATCCCGGTGCGGCGGTCGACGTGCAGTCGCCGCTCTACTCGTTGTCGTTCGAGCCGTACGCGTGGACGCAGATGTTTGCCGAGCAGGCCGAGCTGGTGGAGTACACCAACTACGTGCTCGACAAGCACGGCCTGCGCGAAAAGACGCGCCTCGAGGCCAACGTCACCGAAGTCAGGTGGGACGAGGCGCGCGCGCTGTGGGGCGTGTCGACCGAGGCCAAGGGCACCTTCTACGCGCAGTTCTTGATCAACGCATCGGGGCCGCTGAGTACGCCCGTCATCCCGTCGTTCAAGGGGCAGGGCAGCTTTGTCGGCACGAGCTTCCACACCAATGCCTGGGACCGCGACTACGATCTACGCGGCAAGCGTGTAGCCGTCATCGGTAGTGGTGCGAGCGCGGCACAAGTCATCCCCGCGATAGCGCCGCTGGTCCGCAAGCTCGACGTGTTTCAGCGCACGCCGCACTGGGTGTTGCCGCGCCCCGACCGCGTCTTTTCGCCGCTCGAGCGCAGGTTGTTGCGCTCCAAGTTGGCTTACAAAGGCCTGCGCACCGCCATCTACTGGGGACTCGAGAGCCGCGTGATCGGCTTCAAGTACTCCAAGACCATGCTCACCGTGGTGGCGCAGCGCGCGGCCCTCAAACACATCGAGACGCAGCTCTCCGATCCCGCACTGCGGGCCGCGGTCACGCCGGACTACACCATTGGTTGTAAGCGCGTCATCCTGTCCAGCACGCTCTACCCGGCGCTCGCGCGCGACAAAGTGCAGCTGCACACCCGACAAGACGGTGTCGCCGAGCTCAACGAGCAGGGGATCGCGACGACCAAGGGCCAACAGGTCGATCTCGATCTGATTGTGTACTCCACCGGCTACGACGCCACCGACGGAGTGATCTCGTATCCGGTGATCGGGAAGGGCTCGGTGTCGCTGCACGATCAGTGGCGCGAGTTCCCTCGCGCCTACCTCGGCACCACGCTGCCCGGCTTTCCCAACTTCTTCGTCGTCACCGGGCCCAACACCGGCATCGGACACACCTCGGCCATCTTCGTGATCGAGGCCCAGATGGAGTACATCCGTCGCGCCATCGCCGAGGTGGTAGCGAGGGGTGGCCGCAGCGTCGAAGTGAAGGCCGCCGCCGAGGACGAGTACACCACGATGATCCATCGCGAGATGAAGCAGACCGTGTGGCAGTCGGGCGGCTGCAAGAGCTGGTACCAGAGCAAGAGCGGACACGTGATCGCCATGTTTCCGGGCTTCAGCTTCACGTTCCGACAGATGGCCAAAGCCTTCAAGCCGAGGCACCACGTATTCACTTGAACGGCGCTACGCCGGGTGTGAGGGCTAGATGAAGGACTTCAAGAACAAGGTCGCGGCAATCACGGGCGCGGCGTCGGGCATGGGCCGCACGTTGGCCATCGAGCTAGCGAAGCGTGGCTGTCACTTGGCGCTGAGCGACGTCAACGAGCCTGACTTGGCCGAGACCGCGCGCCTTACCAGTGTGCACGGCGTCAAGGTGACCACGGCCCGCATCGACGTGTCCAATCGCGACGCGCTGTTCGCGTGGGCCGACCAGGTGGTTGCCGATCATGGCAAGGCCAACCTGATCTTCAACAACGCAGGCGTAGCCCTCGGCGCATTCTTGGAGACCGTCAAGCCCACCGACTTCGAGTGGATCATGGGCATCAACTTTTGGGGCGTGGTCTGGGGCACGCAGGCTTTTCTTCCGCACCTCAAGCAGACAGGAGACGGCCACGTGATCAACACCTCCAGTCTGTTCGGTCTGTTGTCCACGCCCACGCAGGGTACCTACAACGCGAGCAAGTTCGCCGTGCGTGGCTTTACCGAGGCGCTGCGCCAGGAGCTCGACATGGCCAAGTGCGGCGTGAGCGCGACGAGCGTGCACCCGGGCGGCATCCGCACCAACATCGCGCGCGCAGGGCGCATCGACGACAGTCTGCACCTGTTCTCCGGCAAAGACGCCGAGCTCGCGCGCGCTCGCTTCGACAAGATGCTCGACGGCACCAGCGCGGAGAGTGCGGCACGCCAGATCTTGCGCGCCGTGGAGCGCGACGAGCGACGCGCGTTGATCGGACTCGACGCCAAAGTGCTCGATGTGTTCGTGCGCGTGCTGGGCTCTTGGTACCAGCCTTTCTCCTCCATGCTGGCCAAGAAGTTGATGGGGACCTGAGTCCGCTCGAGCCCCGCGAGAGCTGCTCGCGACAGTTGCCCGGCGGCACTACCACGACAAAGCAGACATGGGGCAGCACGCGACGTCTGCCCAAGCGCACGGCAAACACGCGACAGCTGAGGCAGTCGCGCGTTGTACTTTGCCTCTGAGCCTCCAGTTGGAGTCCCCGAAGTCTCGTAGCCGCGCCTGGCATGCATCGTGCGAGGTGTGAGACCGCGCGCGCATACCTTTGTGCGCCGTGACCTGGGGAGAACTTATGATTCGAACATTTGTGCAGGGGTTGTTGGGCGTCGTGGGGCTTTTCGTCGTGTGGGGTGCAACGACCGCCAAGGCGGAGCTCTCGGCCTGCGGAGGCATCTTCCTCGACGGCAACGCCAAGTGCGAGTACCGCGAAAAAGGGCTCCTCCGCCAAATCTGTGGGTGAGAAACGGGGAAGGTTTCAGTAGACGGAGCGCCTGTCACGGCTCGCGCAGCGTGAGATCGAGTGGCCGTCTCCCGGCGCGAGCCGCGCCAGGCTGAGGTTG
>JBEGTL010000517.1:0-6042 GCA_041179425.1 Pseudomonadota bacterium
GAGACCGCAGCGGCAGCGACCAACAAGGGCGAGCTCACCATCGACCCGGCCGACTGGGACGAGATCGTGCGGCGCACGCAGCCCGGGCCCAACCTGCTCGTCACCCTCAACACCAAGAGTGGCAACGCGGTCAGCACCTGCAACTTCAAGTGGAAGATTGCGCAAGGCGCGATGACCGGCTCGATCTTCTACAACACCTACGACAGCCCCGACACCAATGGTCAGGGCGCAGTCATGCGTCTGACGCTCGGACAACCGGACTCGGAGACGTACCTCAAGTACGTCGGCAATACGATCCCGGCCACCGGGCCTTGTGTGTCGTGCCACTCGGTGTCTGCCAACGGCGCCTCGCTCGCCGCGTCACTGCACAACTACGCACCGGGTGGGTGGTCGTACCAGGCCTCGAGCTACAGCGTCACGCCGGCGGTCCAGCCGCAGCCGCTGAGCGCGCTGCCCGAGTCCACGTTCGGCGCCTTCACGCCGGACGGCACGCGCATCCTGAGTATTGGCAACCCCGAGTGCACCAACGGCTCTAACTCGTTTCCGCGCGCACCCAACAACTTCCCGCTCGTGCCCGGCCCCGCGGTGGCCGAGCTGCACGACACCAAGAGCGGCGACGTGATCGCTGCCAAGGGCCTCAAGCCCGAGTGGTTCATGTGGATGCCGCAGTTCTCGCCCACCGGCGACAAGGTGGCGTTCAACCACGCGAAGATGGGCGCGGACGGCAAGACCGACCGTCGCGAGCTCGCGATCATGGACTACGACGAGGCCACCAACACGTTCAGCAACCTGCGCGTGCTCGTGTCGAACGAGGGGCCCGAGCCCAGCCTCGACTACGCACCCACGTCGGGCGGTGGACTGCCCGCACCTGCCGGCAACGGCAACTGCAACACGCCACCCAAGAGCGACGTAGGCGCCATCCCTGGCGGCAGCTGCACCGGCCCGTGCTTCCCGGCGTGGCCGTTCTTCACGCCCGACGGCGAGGGCGTGATCTACAGCATGGTCAGCGAACCCGACTTCATGAGCGCGTTTCCAGGCCGCGACATTCCGGCCAAGAGCGAGCTCTGGTACGTCGACGCGTTCACCAAGGAGAAAGTCCGCCTCGACACGGCGAACAAGGGCCTCGGCGATGTAGACGCGCTGACCAACTACTACCCGACCATGCTGCCGGTGCAAGTGGGCGGCTATTACTGGATGTTCTGGACCTCCACGCGGCCGTGGGGACACCGTGACTTCGGCACGTCGGCGTCGGCCATGCCCGATCCCACGGGCGGCATCTTGGGCGGTATCTTGGGCACCTCGGGAGCCTCCAGGGCCAACGCCAACAAGAAGCGCATCTGGGTCTCGGCCATCAAACCCAAGGCCGTGACCGAGGCAGGCCTCGAACAAATCTCCGACACCAGCGCGCCAGGGTTTTACCTCGAGGGACAAGCCAACTCGGGCAACGTGCGCGCGTTCGCCACGCTCAACCCTTGCCAGCAGGTGGGGACCGAGTGCAGCAGCGGACTCGACTGCTGCTCGGGTTATTGCAAGATCCCGATCGGCGCGAACAAGGGCTCGTGCGTCCCCGACAAGCCCTGCAGCGACGTCAACGAGAAGTGCAAAGAAGACACGGATTGTTGCCCCGCCGAAGAGGGCCAGCAGCCGCGCCTTTGTCTCGGTGGATTCTGCGGGTTCCAGATCCAGTAAGTCGGCCGCGAGGGCGCGCCTAAAAGCTGCCGCGCAGCTGCACGCCTTCGCCGCCGACCGTCAGAGCTACTTGGTGCGGCCCGCTGCGCTCGCCCTCGAGCCAGAAGCTGAGCGTGGCGCCTAGCGCCAGCGTGCCGGCGACGGCAGCGGTGGCGTAGCTCGCGCGCCACAGCCGGTCGCCGTACGCGCTGACCACGCCGCAGTTGCCGTTCGCGCGTCGGCACTTTTCGTACTCGGCCTCGACGTCGAGCACGCGCAGCCGAAGCGCGACCGCGGCCGCAGCGGAGGCGAACGCACCACCGGCCAGCGTCCACGTCCAGACGCGACGAGGTCGCTCTGGTGCGGGCGCACTCGGCCGCTCGAGCGCTCGCGCGTGCGTGGTCGACTCGGGCTCGCGCTGCGTGACCGACAGCTCGATGCTGAGCTCGTCTTGTACGCCCGCGCCCGCGCGGAACTCGGCCCTGCGCTCCTCGTAGCCGGGCGCCCGCACCAGCACCGTGTGGGGGCCCGGGTCGAGGTGCAGCTCGTCGTCGCGGAGCTCGACGAGCCGGCCATCGACCCACACCTCTGCGTCGGGAGGGCGCACACGGACGTGGTAGATGGAGACGAAGCCGCGCGCCTCTGCGAGCAGGGTCTTGACCTGGTCGCGTTGCTCGGCGGTGAGGGGCTTGTGCGGATCGAGCAGCGCCGCTTCGAGCTCACCTGTGGCCTCTACGTACTGACGCAGCTCGAACGCGCAGATGCCGAGTCCGCGCCAGGTGCGCGCGTTGGGGGAGAGCTCGTGCGCGCGACGAAACAGCGCCTGCGCTTCTTCCCAGTTGCCGCGGTTGAACTCGACGACCGCGCGCTGCGTGGTCTCGTCGTAGCCGGTGTCTGCCTGCGCTCGGGTCGCGGGTGCGAACGCCGCGAGGCCCACCATCGTGCAGAAGACGACGATTTTGCGAGAGCGCCGGCGCATTGTGTTTGCCTCTAGCACGCGCAACCTGGCGATCAGCATGCGTGTGGGGTGACCCTCACCCGCGACACGAGGTTCAGGCGCACACATCCTCCAGATCGCGAACAGAGGAGGTGCACACGTTTCGGGTCAATGCCCCAGGGCGACCGGTCAGCGCGGCAGCGTGAGGCCCGCGCAGGAGAGCGCATCTTTGGGGTAGTAGACAGCGAAGTTGAAGCACATCTCGTCGCTGGTGCTCTCTCCAAAGCGGATGCTCTTGGTGGTGTCGTTGGTATACGTGCAGGTGGTGATCACCTGGTCGCCGGTCGACAGGGTCACGGTCTCGGGCAGCGCGTAGCTGAGCTGCGCGTCGAAGCTGAACGGCTTGTCGTGCATCACGTTCTCGCGGCCATCGGCCTTTTTTACAGTGAACTTCATGTGCACGGCGTAGCGGTGCGCGTGCGCGCTCGAGGTGAGCAGCGTGACCGGCTGCGTCGTGCTGACCTTGCACACGCCAGTCTCGACGTGATTGCTGGCACCCGCGGGAGCGAGCACCAGGTCCGAACCGCCGACGCTGCCAAAGCCACGAAACACGCTGGCCGTCTTGGGGCGGAAGTGCGCTTTGTACAGCACGCACACCTCGACGCCGCTCTGGTCGAGCGCAACGTCCGTCGAGCCCACGTTGAAGTAGTGGATGTCGAGGAACATGCTGCCTGCGCCCGAGGGCATGTACATGCCGACGTCCTCCGGCAGCTCCGAGCCGCCTTGTCCGCCGGGTGCCCAGCCCGACAAAAAGGTCGTTCCCTCGGTGGCGTTCAAGATCCAGTGGTGAAGCACCTTGGCGTTGTCGGTGATGGGGCGAAACGCGATCGCCTGCACTTCTTGGTCGCCCCACGGCGCATCGAAGGTGATCTGCGGATGGATCTCCTTGCCAGCGGGGACGACGTACGGCGCGTTCGCCTGACCCGCTGCGTGCGCGACAAAGCGGTACGTCGCGTCGCAGTGGCTCGGCCACGAGGGCACAGGTGCCGCGGTGCTCGTGCCCGCGTCCGCGCAGCTCGTCGTGGCGGGGGCAGGTGCGCCGGCCGCAACGAATGCGTCGAGCACGCGAAGGTCTGCGGCGTCGAGCATGCCCGTCGGCGGCATGGGCGACTTGGCGTCGTGCGTGCGCACGCCGAGTCGCTGATAGACTTTTTTGCTCGCGTCGACGGTGCTGGTCCTAACCAAGTCGTCGTAGCTGGTGAGCGCCATGGGGCCGACGCCGCCCGCGCGATGGCAGCTCGTGCAGTGTGCGTCGAGGACCGCCTGCACGTCACACCACGACTGACTTTGCGCAGCGTCGCCCACGTTGGCAGCGGCCCCGTCTTTGGGCGCTGTCCCGCTGTCCACGACAGCTTCGCCGCCGTCCTGCTGTTGTTTGTCGGCGAGCGCGGTGCCGGCCCCTGGGGCCTCGCCCTCGGCGGGTTCGGCCTCGCCGCCACAAGCAACCAAGACCAAAGCGCAAGGGACCAGACACCAGGTTCGAGACGGAATCATCAACGACATACGGCTCGTCGATCATCGCTGAATGTCTGCGCTGCGTGGGGCTTCTGCGACGCCTCGCGTACGGTGCCGCACCAAGGAAAGCACGGCGTAGGGCGAAACCTGCGCGGCGGTCAGCGCCCGGCGTCGACCGTGACGCCAGCGTCTTTTTTCACGCCCGCGTCGGTCGCGCCGCCCGCGTCGACGCGTGCACCTGCGTCGCTGGCGACGCCTGCATCGGCGGCCGGATCGGACTGGAGGATCTCGACCAGGTACCCTTCGAGATCTTTGGCCATGCCCACGATCAGACCCGAGCCAGGGTAGGGCGCAGGTGCCGCGAGCAGCTTCGCCGCGTCTTCGCTGGTGATGGCTTTGGCAAGCCCCTTGGCATCACTGACGCCGAGCACCACCTTGGCGGGGATGTCCTTGTACTCGCGCGTCTCGTCCTCATAGTGCATGAGCACGATGCTCGGACCCTTCGCCAAGAACGAGCGCAGCTCTTTCTCGTCCATAAAGCCGGGCACCGGGATGTCGCGCTCGAAGCGCATGCCCAGCACGCGCGTGTAGAAGTCTGCAGACTCGTCCAGACTGCTGACGCCGAGGCCCATCCCAACCAGCACGTTGGATGGCACGGTGGTCGCTTCGTAGAGCTCGACCAGGTACTCGTCCGGGTCGTACGTGAGCGCGACGGTTGCGGTGCCAAAGGTCGTTGGCGCCGACACGCTGGTGCCGCCGCCCGCGAGCACCGCATCGTAAGCGGCCTGCGCGTTTTGGACGGCGAACACGAGCTTGACCGGGTTGTGTTTGGTGTTGCGCTCGCGCTTGAACTTCATCAACACGACGCTGTTGCCGCGCACGTCTTCGAAGATCTTTTCGTCCCAGTCGGGCGTGCTCAGGTCGTACTTGAAGGTCAGTCCGATCACTTCGCTGTAGAACTTGGCGGACACCTCGAGGTCGGTGACGCCGATGCCGGCCGCAGTGACGTAGGGCGTGATGGCCGGCGTGACGACCGAGCTGTCACGCGCTGCGTCACGGGCGGCGTCGGCCGAGGCGTCGTTTGGGCGAGTGCCGGCGTCTGCTGCCGGCTTGACCGAGTCGCCCTGGGGCGCTTCTGGCGCACAGGCCACGGCACACAGGCCAAGCGTGAAGAACATGCCGAGCGTGAGAAGGCCCGCGCGCGGTCCCTCCGCACGCGAGCGAAGATACGAATCCGTGGTCACCGGGGCCTCCTTGTGCGCGAGCACGTCGAGACCATAGCCGTGTGAGCCTAAGGTCGACAGTGAGATTCGGAGCGGCGGAACGATCATTCCCCGCGGCGCTCAGGCGCTCGCCGCTTCGGGCTGTCGCGCTTACTCGGTGGGCGCGCCGCCGTCCGGGTAGCACGGGGCACGGTTCATTCGGCGTCGGCCGGCAGGGGCCGCGCGGGCCAAGCGCGGTCATCGGTGGCCTTTCGAGCGGGGCTGTCGACGGCCTTTGCGCGGACGTCGGGCGCTCGCTCCGGCGGCAGACCTTGCGCGGCGGCGCGTCGCTCGGCGCGATACGTGCTGGGCGCCACGCCTTCCCAGCGTCGGAACGCCCGCCGAAAGTTGGCCGGGTCGCCGTAGCCCAGCTGCACGGAGATCTGCTCCACGGCGACCTCGCTCTCGACCAAGTACGCGATGGCCCGGCCGCGGCGCACGTCTTCGAGGAGCTCCTGAAACGAGGTGCCGAGCGCGCCGAGCCGGCGCCGTAGCGTGCGTGCACTGACCCGCAGGTCGCGTGCGATTCGTTCCGGCGCAGATCTGAAACTGACGGGCATCGCGGGACTTAAATCGGCGTGACTGGTGTTTAGGCTGCATGGCACAACGAGCCCATGCGGCGAAGCGGATCAAGCGGGAGACACTCGGAGCATCCAGCGT
>JBEGTL010000518.1:0-6038 GCA_041179425.1 Pseudomonadota bacterium
GTCGCCAAAGAGTTCAACACCATCGCGGTCGACGACGGCATCGCGATGGGACACGACGGCATGCTGTACAGCTTGCCGTCGCGCGACATCATCGCCGACTCGGTCGAGTACATGGTCAATGCGCACACCGCCGACGCGATGGTGTGCATCTCCAACTGCGACAAGATCACGCCCGGCATGTTGATGGCTGCGATGCGCCTCAACATCCCGGTGGTGTTCGTGTCGGGCGGTCCGATGGAGGCCGGCAAGACCAAGCTCTCCAAACACAAGCTCGACTTGATCGACGCGATGGTGATGGCCGCCGATCCCAAGGTCGACGACGAGACGCTTCTGGCCGTCGAGCGCTCCGCGTGTCCGACCTGCGGTTCTTGCTCTGGCATGTTCACCGCCAACTCGATGAACTGCCTGACCGAGGCCCTGGGGCTCTCCTTACCCGGCAACGGCACCCAGCTCGCGACGCACTCGGATCGCAAGACGCTGTTCGAGCAGGCGGGCCGACGCGTGGTCGAGCTGGCGCGCAGGTACTACGAGAAGGATGACGAGAGTGTGCTGCCGCGCTCGATCGCGACCTTCGAGGCGTTCGAGAATGCGATGAGCCTCGACATCGCGATGGGTGGCTCGACCAACACCATCTTGCACTTGCTCGCGGCGGCCCAAGAGGGCGGCGTGTCGTTCACCATGCAGGACATCGACCGGCTGTCGCGCCGCGTGCCGCAGCTGTGCAAGGTCGCGCCCAACACCCAGAAGTACCACATCGAAGACGTGCACCGCGCAGGGGGCGTCGTCGCCATCTTGGGCGAGCTCTCGCGCGCGGGCCTGCTGCACGATGACGCGCGCACCGTGCACGCCGAGACCCTCCGCGACGCGATCGCGAAGTGGGACATCACGCTCACCAGCGACGACGCCGTGCGCACGTTCTTCAAGGCTGGGCCGGCGGGCATCCCCACGCAGCAGGCCTTCAGTCAGAGCACACGCTGGCCGAGCCTCGACGACGATCGCGAACACGGCTGCATTCGTTCGCTCGAGCACGCGTACTGCACCGAGGGCGGGCTCGCAGTGTTGTTCGGCAACCTCGCGGAGAACGGCTGCGTGGTGAAGACCGGCGGCGTGGATGCCGAGCTGCTCGTGTTCGAGGGACCCGCGTTCGTGGTCGAGAGTCAAGAAGACGCCGTGCGCGCCGTACTCGAAGACCAGGTGAAGGCCGGCGACGTGGTGGTGGTGCGCTACGAGGGGCCGCGTGGCGGTCCCGGCATGCAAGAGATGCTCTACCCGACCAGCTACATCAAGTCCAAGGGCCTGGGCAAGGCGTGCGCGCTGATCACCGACGGGCGTTTCTCGGGCGGGACCAGCGGGCTCTCGATCGGGCACGCCTCTCCCGAAGCAGCCGCGGGCGGTACCATCGCGCTGGTCGCCCAGGGCGACCGCATTCGTATCGACATTCCCAACCGTTCGGTCGAGCTGCGGGTGAGCGACGAAGAGCTCGCGAAGCGGCGCGCCGTCTGCACGTTCAAGCCTGCGCACGTGCGTCCCCGCAAGGTGTCGCTCGCGCTGCGCGCGTACGCGCTGCACGTGACGAGCGCCGACCGCGGTGCGGTGCGCGACCTGTCACAGTTCGAGAGCTGAACGCGCTTACGAGCGAGCAGACATGGTTTCGCGGTCACTACGAGAGTTCGACGCTGCGCTGCGGGCGCGCGAGCAAAAGATCATGTCTGGGCTCACGAGTCCGACCAAGATCCAGGCCTGGCTCGACGCCACCCCGTACAGCACCGACCCCATCTACCGTGCGCCGCTCACCGTGCTGCGCGAGCGTCGGGCCCACTGCTTCGATGGGGCTTGTTTTGCCGCACTGGCGCTCGCGCGGCTGGGTCACCCGGCGCAGCTGGTCGATATGCTGCCGTGGGACGACGACGACCACGTGCTGGCCATCTACAAGCGGGGCACGCGCTTCGGGTCGATCGCCAAGTCCAACTTCACGGGCCTGCGCGGGCGCGAACCCGTCTACCGCACCCTACGTGAGCTTCTGATGTCCTACTTCGAACCCTTCTTCAACATGGCCAAAAACCGCACGCTGCGCGGCTACACGCTGCCGCTGTCGCTGCGGCGGTTCGACCGCGAGGGCTGGACGCACCGCGACGAGACCATGTCGATCATCGCCGATGCGCTGGACGCGAGCCCGCGCGTCACGCTGTTCACGCCCGCCGAGGTGCGTGCTTTTACCAAGGTGGACGACCTGACAGTCCACTCCAACCTTTGGGCGGCTGACCCCAAAGGACTGCGTAAGCCAAAGAACCGCTGAGGGGAAGTCTTGCGACGAGAAGCGGACATCCCCCAGAATGCTCGAGGGGTTACTTCAGCATCGGGGATAACACGTGGCGTCACGTACCAGCGCGTCGCGCGATCGCGCGCTTGCCTTAGCTCTATTCGCGGCGTTGAGCGCCTGCTCCGACGGTCGTAAGACTTCGCCTTCCGACGGCGGAGTCACCCCGGGGGACCTCGACGCGAGCACGAACGAGCGAGACGGCGCCAGACCTACAGATCCCGACGCAGGGTCCATGGTGCGCGACGGCGACGGCGACGGCATCTCCGACTGGAGTGACAACTGCAACGGCAAGGCCAACGCCGACCAAAAAGACGTCGATGGCGACCTGTTTGGAGACGCTTGCGACAACTGTCGCACCATCGCCAACGCCGATCAGAGTGACACCGACAAAGACGGCAACGGAGACGTCTGCGAAGAGGCGCTGTTCTCCGACGGCGATCAAGACGGCGACGGGGTGCCCAACGCCACGGACAAGTGTCTGCTCAATGCAGACGCCTCCAACGCCGACTCCGACAAGGACAGCGTTGGCGACGCCTGCGACAACTGCATCGCGACCGCCAACTCCGATCAGAACGACGCCGACAAGGATGGCAAGGGAGACGCCTGCAGCAACGGGCAGAGCGGCACCATCGACACGGACGGCGACGGCCTCCTCGACGCCCAAGACAACTGCCCCAAGCTGAGCTCGACCGATCAGACCGACGGCGACAAGGACGGCGTCGGCAACGCCTGCGACAACTGTCCGCAGGTCGCGAACTACAGTCAGACCGACACGGACAAGGACGGTCAGGGCGACCTGTGCGAGCCCGCGTTCAACGACCCGACCATGGATGGCGACGCGGACGGAGTCCCCAACCAGACGGACAATTGTCCGATGCTGGCGAACACCAACCAGGCCGATCAGGACGGCGACAAGGTGGGCGACGCCTGTGACAACTGTAAGGGTGTGGCCAACGCCGACCAGCGCGTCTCGCCCGACCCCGACAAGTGTGGTGTCGACCTGAGTGCCGACACCGACGCGGACGGCATCAAGGACACCGTCGACAACTGCCCGACGGTGAAGAACCCAGACCAGGTCGACCTCGACAAAGACCGTCGCGGCGACCTGTGCGACAACTGCAAAAACAGCGCGAATTACGCCCAGACCGACACCGACAACGACAAGGTGGGCGATGCCTGCGAGGTGCTGCCGGACGGCGACGGCGACGGCGTGCCCAACGCAATGGACAACTGCATCGCCACCGCCAACAACACGCAGGTCGACGCCGACAACGACAACGTCGGAGACGCGTGCGACAACTGCCCGGGCGTCAGCAACGCAGGGCAGCAAGACAGCGACGGGGACAAGAAGGGCGACGTCTGCGACGACAACGACCTGCCGCCCGCCAACACCTGCGCCG
Organism: Pseudomonadota bacterium; assembly: GCA_041179425.1. GTDB lineage: Bacteria > Myxococcota_A > Polyangia > Polyangiales > DASUME01 > DASUME01. The sequence goes on from JBEGTL010000518.1 coordinate 3,721, forward strand.
AAGGGACCACGCAGGCCAATCCGGTCAAACCCAACCTGTACTTCTTGCTCGACCGCTCGTACTCGATGGTCCTCAACATGAACGCGCCGACGCGGCTCGACACCGTCAAGAGCGCGCTCAACACGCTCGCAGGGACCGATGCGGCGCCGGGCTCCATCATCACCAACTTCAACGTCGGCATGGGCGTGTTCCCCGGCAACGGCCAGGCCAACTCGATCAACGGGTCGTGCAGCGCAACCGACCTGCCCGTCGCGCTGCTGGCGACTGCGCCGTACACCGCGACGCAGTTCCGCAACGCGTACGCCGGGCTCACGGCCAACGGCTTCACGCCCACCGACGTGACGCTGGCGCGCGTGCGGGAGCGCTCGCTGTACAGCTTGGCCAGCGACGCCCTGCAGGCGACGCGGCCCAAGGCGGTGGTGCTCATCACCGACGGTGAGCCCAACAACTGCACGCTCAACGGCGTCACGGCGCCGACCAACCGGGTGGGCGAGACCGTCGCTCAGGCGCGCAAGCTGGCTGCGCTCGGCGTGCCGGTGTACGTGCTGGGCTTCAGCGGCGTCAACGCCGACGTCATGGAAGGCATCGCCTACGCGGGCTCGCGTACGCAGGGTGCCGCGCTACCCACCACCTCGTGCTCGGAGCAGTACTGCTCGGCCATCGGCAGCGGCTCAGGCTGCCGCGCCGCGCCCACGCCCAACTGCATCTGCGACGAAGAAGCCATGGCCGCGGGCACCGACGGCTACTCGCCCGCGGGCTGCAACAAGTACGAGGACCTCAACGGCACCTGGTACCCCGTCTCGAGCCCAGAGAGCATCGTCGATGCGCTCAACACCATCATCACGCGCACGGTGAGCTGCAGCCTGCCGGTGACGCCGGTTGCCGGTCGTACGGTCGACCCCGCCATCGCGCGCGTCAGCTTCGTCAACGGCGGAAGCAAGGTGCTGCTCGCGCGCAACACCGACTACACCATCACCGGCTCCACGGTGACGCTGGTGGGCGGTGCGTGCAGCAACCTGCAAAACGCGGTGATCGCCAACCCGACCGCCCGCGTCGAGGTCGACCTCGGCTGCGCGTGTGTGCCCGGTGCGATGGAGATCTGCGGGGACGGCCTCGACAACGACTGCGACGGGCGCATCGACGAGGACTGCGTGCCCTCGGACATCTGCGACGTGGCCGTGCCGCGGCCCGAGTGTTTGCCCTCCAACACGCCGGCCGAGATCTGCGACGGCAAGGACAACGACCTCGACGGCATGGTCGACGAGGGCTGCCCCAAGACCTGCGCGAGCCCGACGGCCGAGTTCTGCGACGGAATCGACAACGACTGCGACGGACAGACCGACGAGGACTGCCCGCCTGCTTGCGTGCCCGCGCCCGAGATCTGCGACGGCAAGGACAACGACTGTGACCAGCTCGTCGACGAGGGCTGCGATCCCATCTGCCGTCCTTTTACCGAGATCTGCGACGGTCTGGACAACGACTGCGATGGAATGATCGACGAGGGCTGTGTGCAATGCCCCGACCGTGGCAACGAGATCTGCGACGGCAAGGACAACGACTGCGATGGTCAGATCGACGAGGGCTGCCAAAGTGGGCCGATCGTGATCTAACCTAGGGTCGTGATCGTTCATCTCATCGACGGTACCTACGAGCTGTTCCGCACGTTCTTCGGCGCTCCCAGCGCCCAGACCGCCGACGGGCGCGAGGTGGGGGCCACGCGCGCTCTCCTGCGCTCGTTCGCCACCTTCCTGCGCGAAGAAGAGGTCACGCACGTGGCGGTGGCATTCGACACGGTCATCGAGTCGTTTCGCAACCGCATGTTTGCGGGCTACAAGACCGGGGAGGGCATCGATCCCTCGCTGTTCTCGCAGTTTCCGTTGGCCGAGCGAGCAACCCACGCGCTGGGGATGGTCACCTGGCCCATGATCGAGTTCGAGGCCGACGACGCCTTGGCCACGTTCGCGGCCATCGCGGCAAAAGACCCCCGGGTCACGCAGGTGCGTATCTGCTCGCCTGACAAAGACCTGTGCCAGTGCGTGGTGGGTGAGCACGTGGTGCTCTACGACCGCAAAAAGAAGATCGCGCTCGGGGAGACCGGCGTGGTGGCACGGCTCGGGGTGCGCCCGGCGCGGGTGCCTGCACTGCTGGGACTCGTGGGGGACACCGCCGACGGCATTCCCGGCATCCCGCGCTGGGGGGAGCGTTCCAGCGCGGCCGTGCTGTCGCGCTACGAGTCGATCGCGAGCATCCCCGATCGGGCCAAAGACTGGAGCGTGTCGGTGCGCGGCGCCGACGCGCTGGCCCGCGGGCTCGCGTCC
>JBEGTL010000519.1:0-6031 GCA_041179425.1 Pseudomonadota bacterium
TTCCTTGTGGGGCGCCCTCGAGACGGAATTCGTGCGTTCGCGGGTGCGCGAAAAGCTGGCCCAGACCGTGCGCGCAGAGCTGGGCCTCGACGCCAGCCTGGGTGGGTTGTCGTTCCGCCTGCCGTTCCGTGTCGCGGCTTACTCCATCCGCCTCAACCACCCGCGCCACGGCTTGTTGGTCAGCGCGCGCGAGCTGCTGGTGGTGCCCTCGTTCCTCGGGCTCCTCTCGGGCGAGCTCAAGCTCAAGCGGCTGATCATCGAGGGTGCCCGCGTGCGCCTCAAGGTCGAGCACGGAGAGGTGGTCAACCTCCCCAACTTCCACGCCAAGGATCGCGCCCAAGACACCGACGACACGCCGCTAGAGGTGCCTCTCGACGAGCTCGTCATCCATCACGCCCAGGTCGACGTCGAGTCTTCGCTCGCGCGCGGCAGCACGGGCTTCGACCCCCAGGCGCCAGCGTTCAAGGCGTCGCTCACGGCCGTCAACATCGTCGCGCGCGTCACCGACGGCACGCGCATGAGCGTGCAGCTGTCGGCCGGCAAGGGATCGATCGAGCACGCCAAGGGCGTCGAGCGCATCGATCGGCTCCTGCTGGTCGGCCGCTATCGGCCCGGCAAGCTCGAGGTCGACCGACTGCGCTTCGATAGCTCGGTGCTCAACGTCGGTCTCACACGCGGGTCTTTCGATCTGCCGGTGGTCGTGGGCCGCTACCGCGCCGACCTGCGCGTCGACCTCGACCTGCTGCGCTTCTCGCGCCTGCCACACGGCCTGGCGCTGCCGAGTCTCGACGGCAACATCGCGCTCAACACCACCCTCGATGGCCGAGCCTCGCACTTTCATGCGACCGGCGACGTGCACGGCGAAAAGCCCGTGTTGGCGGGCTTTGGGTTCGGCTACCTCGACCTCAAGTTCGACGCCAACGAGCGGGAGATCAAGCTGCTCACCGGCAGCAAGGGGCGCATCATCGAAGACGGTGGGTTGGTGCTGCTCGAGGGCAAGATCGGGCTCAGCCACGATCTTCCACTCGAAGTGCGCGCCGACGTGAAGCACTTGGTCTTCCAAAAGCTGATGGCGCAGCTCGGCACCACCCAAAACTGCGTGGTCGACTGGATCTTGAAGGGTGCGTTTCGGCTCAAGGGCACCGCCAATCCGGTCGCCATCAGCGGTCCCATCTGGGCCGACCACGTGAGCTTTCGTGCGCTCACGGGCGCCTACCACGACCCGACGTCACGCGAGATCATCGGCACCGTGCCGGGCCGCGTGAGTGGACGCGTGGTCATCCGCCCCGACGCGCTGCGCTTCGAGAACCTGCACGGCAAGCTGCCGCACAGCGACATCATGTGCACCGTGCACGTGGGCTTCGACGACAAGCTCAGCGTGGTGGCCAAGAGCGACAACCTCGATCTGCGCGACGCGACCGGCCTCATGCAGTCGCCCATCGCAGGTCACGGCGCGTTCACGCTCGACGTCGGTCCCACCTACGACAAGACCGGCCTCACGGGCACGCTCGACTTCAAAGAGTTCGCGTTCTGGGGCGACCCCATCGGCGACATCAAGACGCGTGCGGTGCTCGAAAAAGACGGCTCGGCGGTGCGCTTCCCCGGCATCGAGGTGCACAAAAACGAGTCGCACTACGTGGTCGACGACCTGCTGCTCGACTTCTCCGAGGAGTTTCTGCTCGAGGCGCGCGCGCACTTCGACAAGCTGGTGCTGAGCGACTTCTACGACACCGTGCAGGTGGCCGGCGACCCTGACTTCACGCGCTACCAAGGGGCGCTCCGCGGCACCGCGCAGGCCCGCTACACGATTGGCTTTCGCAACGATGGGCCGGACGGCACGTTGGTGGTCGACGCCGACCTCGGCGTGTTCGACGTGCGCTCGATGGGTCTCGCGTTCGATGGCGGCAAGGTCGACGCCACCTTCACGTGGCGCGACCCCGACAAGGGCACGCGCGGCGCGCGGCTCGACGTGCGCGAGCTGCACCTCACCAAGGGTCGCGGTGCACTGTGGGCACGCGGCATGATGGACTACGGGGGGGCGCTGCGGCTCACGCTGCTCGGCGAGGCCCTGCGCGCGCGCGACCTCGATGTCCTGCGCGAGAGTGGGCTGCCGCTCGAGGGCGAGCTCAACCTGGCGGGCACGGTGCGCGGCACGCTCGACCTTCCCGAAGCGGCGCTCGATCTCGAGCTGGTCGGCATGCAGCTCGGCGGGCGTCTGCTCGGCGACGGCAACGCCAAGCTGCACCTCACGCACAAAAACGACCCTTGGGTGCAAAAGGCGCTCGCGTTCGATCTCGCCTCGCCGCCGGTCGCCGAGCCTTGCCCCAGGGCGCGCGCAGCGCTGGCGAGGGCGACCTGGAACACGAGCGACGCCGCAGATGGCACGCGCCTGCCTGCGCAAGCCGTGCTGCTGTGTGGCCCGCTGCTGCGCGATCGCGGCGACCCTGCGCTCGCGCGCGAAGCCGCACGTTTTGATGCAGACCTGGCCTTCGGGCTCGACGCGGAGGCCTCGCTGCGCGGGCGAGCCAGCTGGAATCAGCTACCCACCTCGTGGTTCATCCCCGAGAGCGCCGGCAAGCTGACGGCCCTCGAGGGGCGCTTGTCCGGCAGTGCCAACATCACGGGCGGCAACCTCACGCGGCTCGACTCGTTGCTCGGTGGCTTCGAGCTCAGCCGCGTGCAGGTGGGCGGCAAGCGGCCGTGGATTCAGAACGACGGTCCGGTCAAGGTCGCGCTCACGGGTCGCGGCGCGCAGGTAGAGAGCGCACGTTTCGTCGGTGAAGGCACACAGATCGCGTTTCATGGCGGCGCTTCGCTGGCCGACGGCCTGGCCGCGAACATCGCGGGCACCCTCGATCTGAGTATCCTGTCCACTTTCGTCCCGTCGATCACGCGCTCGAGCGGCATGCTCGGGGTCGACGTCAAGCTCACCGGTGTGTTCCGCGACCCGGCGATCTTTGGCCGCGCCGAGATCAGCAACGGCAGCGTGCTGACCACACTCTACGACCAGCCCTTCGAAGCGATCGCGGCCAAGCTGCGCTTCAGTGAGCGCGAGCTCTTGCTCGAGGAGCTGAGTGCGCGCTTCGCGGGAGGCTCCGTCGCCATGCACGGCTCGGCGGCGCTGCGCGGGCAGAGCCTCGAGCGCTACGAACTGGCGCTCGACGCGCGCGACGTGAGTATCCAGCCGAGCTCGGGCATCGAGCTCACCCTCGGCGTGGAGACCACGCTGGTGGGTGGGGCCAACGTGCGGCTGCCCAAGCTGTCGGGCAGCGTGCACATCTTGCGCGCGCGCTACACGCGGCCGTTCTCGCTGGGCATCGCCGAGCGGCTGACCGGCTTCTCGCAAGCCAAGCGTGCCGAGCGCGCCGTCTACGACCCGGCGCTCGATCGCCTGGCGCTCGACCTGCGCGTGATCGACGACGCACCGCTGCGCATCAACAACAACCTGCTCAACGCCGAGCTCACCATCGAAGACAGCGAGCGACCGTTTCGTATCGTCGGCACCGATCAACGGCTCGGCATGCTCGGCACGCTCGAGGTCGAGCGCGGCACGTTGCGCTTCCGTAGCTCCGAGTTTCGTGTCGAGGACGGCACCGTCACGTTCATCGACGAGCACCGCATCCACCCCAAGGTCGACGTGCACGCGCGCACCGAGTTTCGGCGCACGGCGGACACCTCGGGCAACCGGTGGTCCATCCTGCTGCACGCGAGCGGCGACGTCGAAGACCTCAAGCTCGAGACCAGCAGCGAGCCGGCGCTGGCCAGCGAGGACATCGCGCTGCTGCTCACGGTGGGCCTGACGCGCGCGGAGGCCGAGCGGCTCAACAGCCAGAGCCTCACGCAGGGCGCCGCACTCGAGGCGCTGGCCACGGTCGCGGGCGTCGACCGCGAGGTCAAGCGAGCACTCCCCGTGATTGACGACTTCGCCGTCACCAGCGCCTACTCGGTGCGCACCAACCGAACCGAGCCCCAAGTGGTGGTCGGCAAGCGGCTGTCCGATCGCGTGCGCGCGACGGCCACCACGGGCCTCACCCCTGATTCCAACTTCAAGACCAACGTGCAATGGCGACTCAATGACCAGACCAGCGTGGAGGCCGGCTACGACAACGTGCAGACCACCACTGCCTCACAGTTCGGCAACGTGGGCGTGGATCTGCGCTGGCGACTCGAGTTCGACTGAGATACACGGGTACGGGTGGCTGGGCGCCCGTTGAACTGGCGGCTCTTCGCTCGCGCGTCCGAGGTCGCGCTTCGATCGAGTTCGCCGACGTGGGCTCCCGGTATGGATGGCCGGCGAGCGTGCGTGCAAGAGCCGACGCAGCGTGGCTCGAGTGGGCTCCGCGCGCGCGTCCTCTGCAACGTCGCGGCCGGCTTGTTGTGCGCTTGGTGGCTCGTTGCCTGCGCTGGGGCGGCGCGCGCGGAGATCCCGGCCGAGTGGATTGGCTCCAAGGTCGTCTCCGTGCAGGTGGTCGGCGAGGCCTCCGGCAGCATCGATGAGCGCGCGCTCGGCGTGCCGCTGGGTGCGCCGCTCAACCGTGCGCTGATCCGCGCCGCCCTCGAGCGCCTCGGCCAACAGGGCCGCTGGAGCGACATCCAGGTCGACGCCGTGCGGGTCGACGAGGGCGTGGCGCTCTTGTTTCAGCTGGTGCCGCGCTTGGTGGTGCGCCGCGTCGACGTGGTGGGCAACCGCGCGCTCGACAATCGAGACATCGAGCGGGTGGTGGGCCTCCGCGAAGCGAGCGAGATCGACCGCGAGAACTTCCCCGCGCTGATCGCGGCGCTACAAAAAGAGTACGAGGTCCACGGCTACTACGAGACCCGCATCGAGTTCGTCGTCCGCGACACCGACGACCCGGCGCTCAAGGTGCTGCGCGTCGAGATCAGCGAAGGCCCCGCGACGCGTATCTCGAGTGTGTCGTTTCGTGGCGAGGCGCTGCCGCGTCGGCGTGGCGTGCGTCGGCTGCTCGGTGTGGGCGTCGGCGAGCCCGCCGACCTGCCACGCATTCAAGATGGCCTCGATCGCACCGAAGCCGTGCTGCGCCAGCTGGGTTACCACGCCGCCGAGCTGGGCGACGCCACGCTCGAGCGCCACGGCCGCCACGCCCGCGTGATCGTCAACAGCAACATTGGTCCCCACTTCGAGGTGCGCTTCTCGGGGGCAGGGCCCATCTCGCGTAGCGAGCTGTACGCCACGCTGGCGCTCGACCAGGAGCGCTTCTCGGGCGAGGGCAGCCTGCGCGGGGCCGAACAAAAGCTGTCCGAGCTCTACCGCCGCTACGGCTTTCGCGACGTGAAGGTGACCGCCGCGGGCCACGACGAGATCCGCACGCTGCCGGGCACCAAGCCCAACGAGACCTGGCAAGAGCACGTGAGTGTCATCGAGGTGTCGATCGACACGGGCTCACAGACCGAGGTCGACGCCATCACGTTCCCGGGTGCGAGCTTCTTCAGCACGGCGTTTCTGCGCGAGCAGGTGTTCAGCTACCTCGAGCAAGAGCTGCCCGGCTCGTCGTTCCGCGCGCCGGTCGACTCGGAGGTGGCCGATCAACTCGGGCTGGGCGGCGGCTTCGACCACCGTGCGCGAGAGGTGCAAAAGCCCATCCTGCTCGACCCGCGCAAGCTGTGGCACGCGTCCACCTACGCGCGCGCCGTCGAGCACATCCGCGAGCTCTACCAGGCAGAGGGTTTTCTCGACGCCAAGGTGTCGGAGGCCTCGCTCACGGCGCTGCCCGAGCAAGACCACGCCATCGCGATCATCTCCATCGCCGAGGGGCCGCGCACGTTCCTCTACGACGTGCGCGTCGAGAACAACCAGAAGCTGTCTGGGCGCACGCTGCTGACGGTGGCGGGGCTCGTGCGCAACCAGCCATTCAGCTACCTCAAGCTCGAAGAAGCGCGGCTGCGCATGGTGTCGGCATGCCAGGAAGAGGGCTTCACCTTCGCCAAGGTCGAGCCCAGCGTACGCACCTCCGACGACGGCACGCGCGCCGAGGTGACGTTCCGCGTCGACGAGGGCTATCAGGTGCGCGTC
>JBEGTL010000520.1:0-6022 GCA_041179425.1 Pseudomonadota bacterium
GGACTCGGCAGCGCGCCCAATGTTGAACAGCAGCTTGTAGTGTCCGCTCAAGTGGTAAGCGCGCTCGAAGTGCGTGAGCGCCTCGTCGAAGCGACCGCGGTCGTACGCGTTTCTTCCCGCCTCGAACACGGTGCGCGCCTCGGCCTCCGCGTCAGGTGCTTGTGCAGCTGCAGGCCCGTGCGACCAGAGCAGGATACTCAGTACCAGGAAGGCGAGCAGGAGGATCGTCGACCGCGAAAGGCCGAGCCGGGGATCCCTGTCTGCAGCCGGCCGACTTTGAACACACAGCAAATGCACGGTCATTCGATTCCGACTTTGAGGCTCGCCTCGCCGCATCAGTGCGTGCCCAGCTCGGCGCCGAAGCTCCGACACAGCGAGCTCGCGATTGCGGCCGTCCCCGCGCGCAGCGTCCCGAGAGGACCCCAGGTCGACCTCGCCGAGAGCAGGCTGTCTAGCGGGCTTGCGACAGATAGCAAGGGACGGTGCACTCGGCGGCGGCCAGCGGCTGCTGCCTTGGGCAGGCTGCCAGTGTCTCGACTGGCCATCCTTGGCCCGCGGGAAGCCGGATTGCTGGCTCCAGTTCCACGGTCTTGTCGCAGTTCAAATCGCCGGTGCCAGCGAGGCCGAAGCTTTGCGGACCAGCAGGCAGCATACTTCTACGATCGGGCCGAGATGATGGAGGCACGAGCGAAAAAGGCCGAGACGGAGCTTGTGGAGCTCAGGTCCCAACTGCGCGATGCGCTTGGCCGCATCTTGCAGCTCACCTTGCAGCTCACGGCACTGGAGGCGCCCTGCCACGCCCAAAGGCTTCCTCTGAGAGGCCCGTGGCCCTGCACGCAAAAGCGGATAACCTTGCGGCGGAGCCGAACTTCATGACGAAGACGACTGGGGTCTATTGGTGCGCAGCGGGGGTGCTGTACGTGCTCGCATGCGCGCTGCTCTGGCCGACGCTCGAGTACGGCATCGTGGGGCTCGACGACGCCAGCCTGCTCAACGAGTTTTCGGAGGCGCCATTTTCTAGCGTCTGGGGCAGCGACCACTTCGGACACCTGAGGCCCAGCAAGAACCTGCTGTTCTGGCTGCTGGGTCGTAGCGTCGAAGAGGTTGCCGTCTTTCGAGGCGTGTTGCTCGCGGTCGCACTTGCTTCCGGCATGATGCTGCAGCGCTTGGGCACGAGGCTGATGGGATCGCGCTGGTGGGGACTCTTGGCTGCGGCCTGCTGGCTGCTCAATCCCACCACGGTCAGCACGGTGGCTTGGCTGGCCGCGTCGAACTACGTGCTCGCGCTCTTCTTCGTGCTCGGCTACCTGCAGCTTGCTGGGCGCGACCCGCTGGACGTGCCCTGGGCGGACAAGCTCTCGATGGTTGCCGCTCACGTCGCGCTGCTCTTGGCGGCGCTGAGTCACGAGCTGGCTCTGTTGGCTCCGCTCTTGCTGCTCGTCAGTCGCTCCAAGGTCGTGAGCTTTCCAGCGTCGAGTCGCAGCTCCTCCTTCCTTGTTCTGGCCGCGTTGGCGCCGGTGGGGATCACCGCGGCGCTGCTCGTTCTCGGGCGCAGCGCGGATGTGGCGTATCGATCCGCAAGCCACCCAAAGGCGCTGCTCTTGCTGAGCTCCGCCCGCTACGCGTTCTCCAATCTGCACCTGTGGTTCTGGCAGCGTGGCTGCTTCGGGGTATTGCTCGCGGACGAGCCCGGAGAGGGCCGATGGCGCAGTGCGATCGCTTGGCTCGTGCTGCTGGCCATTGTCGGACTCTCGGTGTGGCTGTGGCGCCGCGATCCCGCGAGCCGATTCGGCCTGGTGTGGGTCGGCGTGTTCCTGTTGCCCGTGATCAACCTCGTACCCCTGGGCAATACCCCGGTCGCGGTGCAGTACCTGTACCTCCCAGGGGTCGGGCTGGCCCTGCTGCTTTCTCGCGCCGCTCAGCGCCTCTTCGACCGCACGGCATCGAGCGCGCGCGCCTTGCCCGCGGTGTTTGTGGTCGCGTTCGTCGCAGCATGGTTGCCCGAGTCTCAAAGCAGCGTCAGTGCGTGGGCCGACACCACCACGCTTTACCAGCGGACGCTGCAGAACCATCCCACCAATGTCGAAGCACGGGCCAACCTGGTATCTGCATACTTGGAGCACGATCAGCTGGCTGAGGCTGACGCGCTACTGGTCGAGTCGCTGCGCATCGCGCCTGACGATCCCGCGCTCGTCGGCAATCGCTTCGAGCTGCTGTGGCGAACCGAGCGCTGGGTCGAGGCGCTGTCGTTCCTCGACGGCCACGAAGACCTGCGGGGCGATGAATACACCTACCGGCGTGGGCGGCTGCTCGAGGCCCTCGGTCGACCGCAGGAGGCGCTGCCGCTCTACGCGACGGTGAGCGAGCAGGCTGGAGATCCAGAGCTTCGCTTCGCGGCGGGCTACCAGCATGCGACGATCTTGGTCAACGCGGGGCGCACCCCGGAGGCCAAGCGCGTGATTGAGCGCATGCTGAAGGAGTTTCCCGAGGACCCACGGCTTCAGCTTACCTATCGCATCATGACCGAGGGAGACGGCGAAGCCGAGTGAAAGCCGCCCCTGTCTGTCGGCAGGCAAAGGGCCTCAAGGCGCCACGCAGTACTTCGTTGCCTCGAATGGTCCCGCACCCGCGAACGGGCTGTCCTCGCAACGTGAGAGATGGGACGGACAGTTTAGGGACGAGGTGCAGGAGATCACGCAGTACGCGTTGGACCACAACGACTGCGTGTATCCGGACAACGCCGGACACACAACGTTGGGGTGTCCTGTGTCGCTCAAGCCAAGCCCGCTCTCGGGCATGCACATAGATTTGCCAGGAGACGTGACCTGACACGAGTAGGTGGCGGCGCACTCGCTGCCTGCGCTGGTGCACAGGATATAGGCCGTGCGCGTCTTGCATGCCGGCGAGCAGTGCCAGGTGTCGTTGGCGGTGCCCGATGCGGCGGCATCACACGGCTCATCAGGCCTCGTGACCAAGCCGTCTCCGCACTCGGGGACCACACAGCTCTTGATGCGTGTGTCGCAGATCAATCCGGCGCGGCAGTCCGAGTCGAGCAGGCACGCTACGCAGTTTCCCGAGCCATCGCAGACGCCGGTGCTACAGCGGGCTCCACCCGTCCGGTTGCGCGAGCCGCAACCGGTGCCACCGGTGCACAAGGGCTCCTTGCATTCGTTGGTGACGGTGCAAGCGCCGCATGCGCCGCACTCGTTTTTGACCCCCTCGTCGATAGCGCCGTCGCAGTCGTTGTCAACTTTGTCGCCGCAGATGTCGGTCGCACCGGGGCTCTTCTTGGTATCAGCGTCGTCGCAGTCGACTTTGCCTGCAGCAGGCTCCTGCGCGGTCTGCTTGGCGCCGCACGCATCGCAGCTCTCGACGAGAGCTGCGCCAGTGGCCGCATAGCCGTCTCCGTCTGCATCCGCCCAGCACCGCGTCTTGACGCCCAGGTCGACCTTGCCATCGCAGTCGTTGTCTGCGCCGTCGCAGACCTCAGTAGGTGGCACAGTTGGCACGCACGACGGCGGCATCATGCTCATCGGCATGCCAGCGTCTGGCGTCGGCTGCGGCGAAGCATCCCCGGGCGCTGCTGCATCTTCGCTCTGCACTTGTGCAGCGTCTTGCTCAAGCGGAGTTGCGGCATTCGGAGCGGCGTCTTTGTCCGACCTGCCGGCTGCATCGACGCTCCCGGCGTCGGGCCGCGCTGGTCGCTCGCCGCGTCCACCGTCAGCGGCGGTGCTGGGCGCGACGTCCACCCCTGCGTCGTCGCGCACGCAGATGCTAACTTCGATATGAGTGCCTGCGGGGCACCCGCATGCGCCTGACTCGTCCCGCACAGCGTTCTTCGTCAGACACGTCGAGTCTGCGTCGTCCCCGCAGGCCAAAAGGCCCAGGAACAAGCTGGCAACCACCATAAAGCGATTCATCAGAGACCTCTCTCTCATCATTACCAGCTCGTCGACACGTCGAAGAACGCCATTCTTCGTTGCGGAAGATAGTGCGGGCGTAGGGTAACTGCGAAGGCATCGGACCTACGTCGCAGTAGCTGCGTGATCGGAACGGCAAGCCACGGCACTGCCGACAAAAGAATGACTGCGCCGCGATCGCGGCGCTCGCTCTTATCCGAGCACTGCTGTCGATCGGGAGAACCCGCTCCGCAAGCATCTCCGCTCAGCAAATCATAAATGCCCCATGCCGCAAGCCCCACGCCCGCCGCGCCGCTGACTCCTGCGGAGATGGATGCGATGAGGCCGTTGGGGGTGCTCAGCAACATCCCTACGGCCCCACTTGTTAGCGCAGAGGCTCCGACTCCTGCGAAGACAAGTGGAAGCGCACGCGTCTGCTCCCATTTCTGCAAGTATCGCGGCTTTTCAGTATCGTTCGGGTCGACCAGACGATAGCGCTTCCCCGCGTCATGGTGCTGAGACGTGAATACGCCTGCTGCCACGAGAGCCGCGACGCCAATCACGACAGCCGTTCCACTCAGTACCTTCTTCCAGGGTTCGCGCGGAACCGACCGCTTCGCAACAGGAGCCGGCGCTCCAACTCGTTGCAGCGAGATCTTCCAGGTCGCACTCTCGCCCCCGGCGACGATGTACGCGCGTCGCTCGGAAACATGCCCCGGTGCTCGGAACTCGAGTTGGTGCGGCCCTAGATCGAGAAGCAGGGGGTCCCTGGTCAACGGCCTTGCGTCCAAGCCGTCGATGGCAACGACCGCGTCGGGTGGCTCCGCGCTCAGCTTGAGCCGTGCCACGAAAGACCAGGCGCGTGCGAGTAGCCGCTTGGTGTCTTCGCGCATCGAAGGGTCCAGTGGCTTGCGGTCCGACGCGAGCGCTTGCTCAAGAGCGCGAACGCTTTCGCTGTACCGGTGAAGCTCAAAAGAGACGACTCCGAGGCCGCGAAAGGTACGGGCACTGGGCCAAAGCGCGTGTGCGCGTGCAAACAGTGCATGTGCCTCGAGGTAGTTCTGCGCCTGGTACTCCTCGAGCGCCTCCGCGACGGTCTCGCGGTAGGCCGGCGGCTCGGCGGTATCGTCGGCTTTGGCGGCGACCCCGCTCATCCAGAGCCCGGCGAAGACCAGCACGGCGACCCGAAAGCGCGCGGCGCAATCCTGCGTGTAGCTGTTCAAGGGGGACATCTGCGCCTCGCTCTAGCGAGCCTCCGAGATGTGTCAACGGAGGTCTGCGGTGATGGTGTCGCGGATCTCCTGCCACGAGAGGCTCGGCCGATCTTCGCCGACCACTTTGATAGCCGTTGCGGTGGCGCGGTCGCTCTTCTGCCGGCGCTGAAAGCGGTTTGGGCCGAAGCAAACACTGCCAAACAGCCAAAGCCAATCTCGCCGCCGGGTCGTCGCGATCTCTTGAATACCTACGTCATGCAGGTGGTGGCGGTCCTCCCATCACCGGCAGTGCCGCCGGGAGCCGTGCAGGGGGCGGGGCCCAAGACCGGTACCAAGCGGCCCCTGACGCGACCGACCTATACGGCTTCGTTCCTTGTGGGGAGTCCTGTCGTCGCTGGCCAGGCGTCTTGACGAAGCCTCCACGCACGACATGCAGCCGATCGCCGCTGCCATCGGCGGCCACTGCGCCGATCGCCTATTCGTCTTCATTCAACGCGTCCCATCCCGTCGCCTTCGCGACGGTCAGACCGCCCAAAACCTGACGAACGAGTTGAGGGCGCGCGTAGGCCGCGGCCACCGTGCGGACAAAAAACTCCATATCGAATGGCGCTGCCGGATAGCGTTGATGCGCGTACTCCATCCGAGCCGCGACGTATGCCAGGCGAACAAGCTCCTTCACGGTCGCGTCGGCGATCGTCGCGATGAACGCGTCCGCGCCTTCTTCGTTGAGCGGTAATAAGCGGTCCACGGAGCGTCTCCTTTAGAGCCAATGCCGTTCAGTTAGTGACCAATCGCGGGGTTTTCGCGCGTTTTCGTTTGAATTTGCTCATCTTGATTTTGACAACTCTCGGGTAGCGTCGTTCGGAGCGCCTGGGCGGCAGGACGAATTGTGCGACCTTTTCCCGCATG
>JBEGTL010000521.1:0-6021 GCA_041179425.1 Pseudomonadota bacterium
CTTGCTCGCGCTCGATGCGCTGTTGCGCCGACCCGACCTCGAGCTGCTCAAGGCCCAGTCGGGCACCGAGGCGCTCGAGCTGCTCCTGGTCCACGACGTCGCGCTCGCACTGATCGACGTGCAGATGCCGGAGCTCGACGGGTTCGAGCTAGCCGAGCTCATGCGAGGCAGCGAGCGCACCTGTCGTGTGCCCATCATCTTCGTCACCGCGGGCGCGCGTGAGGCGCACCGCATCTTCCAGGGCTACGACGCGGGTGCGGTCGACTTCCTGTTCAAGCCCATCGATCAACACATCCTGCGCCACAAGGTCGACACGTTCGTCGAGCTGCATCGTCAGCGGCAGCAGCTCGCCTCGCAGATGGAGATCATCCGCGCCAACGAAGAGCTCAAGCGACGCATCCTCGAGAGCACCCAAGACTTGATGGTGGTGATCGACCTCGAAGGCACCGTCCGCTCGCTCACGAGGCAGGGCAGAGAGCAGCTCTCGAGCGCGACGGGAGCCCCCGCCATCGCGTGGTCCGCCCTGTGGGCAGACGCCGCCGAGGCCACACGCTGTCTTGGGGCCGCGCAGCAGGGCGAGCCGTGCCGCTTCCAGAGCCGAGGGCAGCGGCTGCTCGACCTTACTTCGTGTGACTGGGACGTGGTCGTGAGCCCCATGCGCGACGCACGTGGTCGGGTCGACCGACTGCTCGCGGTGGCACGCGACGTCACCGAGCTGCGCCGTCTCAACGACGAGCTCAGCGCCAATCTGCGGCTCAACGAGACCTTCGTGGCCGCCGTGGGCCACGACTTGCGCACACCGCTCAACAATGTGGTCATGTCGGCCGAGCTCTTGTTGTCACAAGCGTCCGAGCCCAGCCAGACACGCATCATCGAGCGACTGCGCTCGAGCGCCGGGCGCATGTCCAAGATGATCGACGAGCTGTTCGACCTGGCGCGTGCGCGGCTCAGCGGCGGCATCCCGGTGCACCTTCAGAGCGACGTCGACCTGACACCTGTCGCCGAGAAGATCGTGGCCGAGCTGGCGACTGGCGAACGTGGCAAGGCTCTCGAGGTCACCCGCGTTGGCGATACGCGGGGGCGCTTCGACCCGGACCGGCTCGGCCAGGTGCTGTCCAACCTCCTTGGCAACGCCTTGCGGCATGGCCAGTCCGAGGGCGGCGTGCTGCTCTCCCTGGACGGGTCGGCAGCCCACGAGATCGTGCTTGCGGTCACCAACCGAGGTCAGATCCCGAGCGACGTCTTGAGCTGTCTGTTCGAGCCTTTCCGCCGCGGCCAGACGCGTACGGGGAATGTCGAAGGCCTCGGACTAGGTCTGTTCATCGTGCAGCAAATCGTGCTCGCCCATCAGGGCCGCATCGCGGCGGAGTCCAACGACGGGATCACTACGTTTCGAGTCGTGCTCCCGCGCGAGGGCGAGCGCGAGTCACAAAGACCTGCAAGCGCATGAGGCTTTCGTACTCAATACTGCGGCTACGTTACGCGTGCGGTATTCGCTTTTTCGCTCTCACAACGAACTGTGCGCTCTCGCGACTCTTATAACAAAGGAGGCCAACCCACATGGCCATCGACGCCACCGCACCCCGCCCGTCCGATCCGGATGCGAGTCCCACTCACACGGGGACGCCCGTAGACGCATCGCGCCTGCGCATCCTGGTGGTGGACGACGACGAAGACCTCGCGCACTTGCTCGCCAAGGTGCTGGTCACGCGCAACTACGAGGTACGCACCGCGCGGGACAGCCTGAGTGCCATCCGCACCGCCATCGAGTTCACACCCGACGTCGCGCTGGTCGACATCGGACTGCCCATGATGGACGGCTACGAGCTTGCGCGCGAGCTGCGCAAGGTGCTGCCGGCCGGCTCATGTCGGCTGATTGCCCTCACCGGCTACAGCGAAGAGGGCGAGAAAGAAAAGGCACGGGACGCCGGCTTCGAGGAGCACCTCCTCAAGCCCGTCAACCTGGCCACCCTGCGCAAGGCCATCGAAAAAGAGTGAGCTACCTGAGGTCGCGTGCCATCGCGGTCTCCACGATTCGCTCGATCAGTTTTACATCGATGCCAGCGTGCTCGAGCTCGGCGTACAGCTGGTCGACGAGCGGCTCGAGGCGTGTGCCCTCGATCTTGAGCCCGAGCTGGTCGACGCGTGCAGCGAGCAAGCGCTCCCTCTCCTCGGACCAAAGCGTGCTTGGCACCTCGAAGCTGGTGGTTCTCGTCTCCATCTGACAGACGGCACCGAGCAAGTCTCATGCTCAGAAAATCGCCCCCGAAACGTGCCCATCTCGGACCTACGGGCCGCAGCGCTGACACGTGTGGCAGATCTGACACGCCACGAACGACGCCCCCCGCTGCAAACGCCGCGTTTTAGCCCGCTACGGAGCGGCACGCAGCGTGCACCTTGGGCGGTGTGGACCGGTTCACGAGGTCGTAGTCACCTCCGTATCAAAACAGCAAAGCGAGGATCTCATGGCCAATCAAAACGCACAGACGCCGTCGACGGACAAGGGCGCGCAAAAGGCCAAGGACGCAGCCAACGTCAGCGCCGAAAAGACGCAGGCGCAGCTCGACGAGGCCGCAAAGCAGACTTTCCCCGCCAGCGACGCGCCCGCCAGCTGGGCAGGTAAGGACATCGCGCCACAAGACCGCAAGGACGCATAGAAGAAGAGCTGAGTGCCGCAGCGAGGGGCTACATCCCCAGCTTGCGCATGGCCTTGGCGGTGATGGTCTGTTTGGTCGTGGCGTACGCGCGCCAGGCGTCGTCGCGTTTGCCGTCGAGGCGCTTGATGACCGAGTACAGGTTGAAGGCGTGCGGATCGACGCCCTGCTCTAGCTCTTGCCAGCTGATGGGCGTCGACACCGTGGCCCCCTCTCGCGCTCGTGTTGAGTAAGGAGCGACCGCCGTCGCGCCGCGACCGTTGCGCAGGTAGTCGACGAAGAGCTTGCCCTTGCGCAGCGACTTGCGCATGTTGGTGAGGTAGCGCTTGGGCTGCTCACGCGCGATCGAGTCAGCAAACGACTTGGCAAACTCGTAGTGTTGATCCCAGCTGAGCTTACGCGTCACCGGGACCACCACGTGCAGACCCTTGCCGCCCGTCGTCTTGACGAAGCTCTCGAGCTCGAGGTCGGCCAGGCGCTGTTTGAGCAAAAGGGCCGCTTCGACCACCGCATCCCAGCCGAGGCCCTCGTCGGGGTCGAGATCGAACACGAACTGGTCGGGGAGCTCCAGCTTGTCGGCGTGGCAGACCCAGGTGTGGACCTCCAGCACGCCCATCTGCGCAAGCGCCACCAGTCCCTCGAGGTCGCGCACGGCCATGTACACCTCGACGTCGGAGCCCGTCTTGCCAGGCTCTTTGACGTCGATGCGCTGCACCACCGCCGGGACACCCTCGCTCACGTGCTTCTGATAAAAACACTTGTGGCCGTAGCCGTTGGGGCAGCGCACCAGCGAGAGCGGGCGCCCGCCCAGGTGCGGCAGTGCGTAGCTCGCCACCGCCGCGTAGTACGCGAGCACGTCTGCCTTCTTGAGGTCTTGCTCGGGGTACACGACCTTGTCGAGACTGGTTAGCGCAAACGGTAAGGGCAGACGCCGCACGACCGAAGCCACATCCAAAGGCGCGCTCTGCTTGGCAGGTGTCGCGGGAGCGGTGCCTTTTGCGGCCGCCTTGGCTCTGGCTGCGCCCTTGGCTGGCTGGCGAGCGCTCCGCTCGGCCTCCTCGAAGGCCTCGCTCGCTTGCTCGGCCGCACTGCGGTTACCGTGCCACACGCGGTCGGGCGCCGCGGCGACTTGTTCGATGGTGCGTCCACTGAGCACGCTCTCGGGCCGCGCCGTCACCACGTCGACGCTCGCGTCGGCGCTGCCGTCTTTGCCCTTGAACAGCAGCCAGTGCTCTTGTTTGGTGCCGCCGCGCTGCGTCTTGACGAGGTGAAAGCGGCCCGTCAGCTTGTGGCCGCGCAGGTCGAACGCCAAGTGACCCTTGTCGAGACCCTTTTGTGCGTCTCCATCGGGCACCCACTCGCCGCGATCCCAGACGATGACGCTGCCGCCGCCGTACTCACCCTTGGGAATGATGCCCTCGAAGTCCGCGTACTCGCGCGGGTGGTCTTCGGTGCGCACGGCCAGGCGGCGATCACCCACCCGCAGGCTTGGCCCCTTGGGCACCGACCAGCTGAGTAAGACGCCGGCATGCTCGAGGCGAAAGTCGTAGTGCAGGTGCGAGGCCGCGTGCTTTTGGATCACGAACGCGTGATTGGAGTCGAGGCGGTCGCTCGGCACAGCCCCGCCCTGAGGCTCTGCCGTGAGCTCGAAGTCGCGCATGGAGCGATACTTGGCGAGCTTGACGTCAGCAGCCCCGGGCTTTTTGCGCGCGACCTTTTTGGGCTCGCGCGGCGCATCGTTTGCTTTGACGGCCGGACGCTTTTTGGGCGCGACCTTTTTGGCCGCCGACTTTTTCCGAGCGGGTTTCTCCATTGCGGAGACCTTACTACTCCGCTGCGGGGCGAGCGAGATGCGCGGGCTCCTGCTCGGGCTGGTCGGTCTCCAGACGCTCGAGGTCGCGCACGGCAGGGCCGGTCATCACGCGGCCGTAGGGGTCGAAGCGCGCGCCGTGGCACGGGCAGTCCCACGAGCGCTCGGCGCGGTTCCAGCTGAGCGGACCCCCGAGGTGCGTGCACACGCCCGAGCACTCGTGACGCTGGCCCACCTCGTCGACGTAGACCGCCACGCGGCGTACGCCACGCCGTACGATGGCGCCCTCCCCGCGTGCGATGTGCTCCGCATTGGCCGCGGGCTTGAAGTAGTCGCCGTAGTGCAGACCCACGTTGAGGTTCTCTTTGACGAACTCGCGCGCGGCCAGCGGGCGCGTCACCTTGCGCGACGGGTCGTACAGACCGGCCCACGGGTTGTCGCGCCCCGCGATCAGATCGGACAGTAAGATGCCGGCGATGGCACCGTGCGTGATGCCGTTGCCCGAGTCGCCCGTCGAGATGAACACGTTGTTCGCGCGGCCGGGGTTCTTGCCGATGAACGCGAGCCCATCGACCGGCTCCCACACCTGACCAGACCAGCGGTAGCGCGGCTCTTCGAAGCTGTTGATCATGGGGAAACGATCGCGCGTCCAGCGCTCGAGCCGCTCCCAGCTGTGCTCGGGCTCGCTCGACTGCCCCACCTTGTGGTCTTCGCCGCCGACGATCAGCAGGTCGTCGTCGCCCGCCAGACGAATGTAGTGGTAGGGGTCCTGCGTGTCCCAATAAAGGGCGCGCTCGATGGAGCCCTTCTCGACCGGGATACCGATCGCGTAGCTGCGGTACGCAGCCTGCTTGGTGTGCATCGCAAACACGTCGACGACGGGTGTGTTGGTCGCCACCACCACCGCGCGCGCCACCACCGTGCCGCCGCCGTCGACGTGGACCTTGGCGGGCGAGCCCTCTTCGACGTGCTGCACGCGGACTCCGGTGCGGATGAGTCCACCCATGGCACGGACCGCGCGCGCCAAGCCTTCGACGTAGGCAACGGGATGAAACTGCGCTTGCTGCCGAAAGCGCAGTGCAGCGCCCGTGGCAAAGGGCAGAGGTGCACTCGCAACCAGGTCGGCCTCGAGCCCGGCGCGACGCGCGGCGGCAAGCTCTCGCTCGAGCAAGTCGACCTCACGGGCGTGCGAGGCAAACAGGTAGCCATCGACGCGTGCAAACGAGCAGTCGATGGCCTCTCGTTTGGCAATCGCCTCGATGCTTGCGATGGCTGCAACGTGGCTCTCGGCGGCCAACCGCGCGCCCTCGACGCCGTGCATGCGCTCGAGCACGGAGTAGTGATCGTCGAGCGCGCTCGACACGTGCGCGGTGCTGCGACCCGTCTCGCCACAGGCCACCGCACCCTTGTCGATAACCATCACCGTACTCCCGGCTTGGAGCAGGTGATACGCAGCGGAGAGCCCTGTAATCCCAGCGCCAATGACCACGACGTCCACGGGACGGTCAGGCCAGCTCGCACACTCCCTCTGCTCGTGAAGCCCCTCGCTCGCGCTCC
>JBEGTL010000522.1:0-6014 GCA_041179425.1 Pseudomonadota bacterium
CGACTCCGTTCGAGACCGCCCTGATCGGCGCCCACGTCGAAGACGACAAGCTGCGCGTGTGGGGCATCGCCCACTCCGGCCCAGCTTGGCTCGCCCCCACTTGGGGCGGACGGAGCCGAGTCCCCACCTGGACCTACGACCCCATCATCCACGTGACGAGCCCCGGCCAGCTGGCGGTGCGCTGCGCAGGCAAGCTGGTGGGTGCACTCGAGCGCGGCGTGATCGTCGATGCCCAGCTCGACGTGTTCGACTCCGAGTGGCTACCGGCGATGTTTGCGGCCGAGCGCGAAGAGGTGCGCGCCGAGCACGCCACCCAGCAGGCGCGCAGTCTGTCGCCCACCCAGGTGGAGCACTCGCTGGTCGGTCGGGTCGGGCAACACATGCTCAGGCGCGTCATCCAGCTGGTGCGAGGCGCTCGCCACGGCGGCATGATCCTGGTGGTCGACGCGACCCCCGAGGCCATCGTCCACGGCTTCCTGGGTCTGCGGCTCAAGTATCGGTTCGGGCAAGACGAGCCGTCGCACCGCTATCGGACCTTACTGTTTCAGATCTTGGATGCGGTGGCGGCCACCACCTCCAAGTCTTCGGTGGGCTGGTCTGACTTTGCCCTCGACGCGAGCGGAAACCTCGAAAAACTCGAGCAATCGGTGTTCGAGATGAGTCGTCTGCTCGCCAACCTGACGTCGATCGACGGCGCGGTGGTCATGGACAAACGGTTTGGTCTGCTCGGCTTCGGCGCAGAAGTCTCCGCCGAGCTTCCGTCTCCTTCGCAGGTCTACCGCGCCACGGACACCGAGGGCACGCAGACCGAGCTCGACGACTTCGAGAATGTGGGGACCCGACATCGCGCCGCGTACCGCTTCGTCAACGATCACCCTCAGGGGCTGGCGATCGTGATCTCGCACGACGGCGGCGTCTCGTTCGTCGCCAACCGCCGGGGCAACGTGGTCTTCTGGGAGCAGTCCGTCAGCCCCTGAGGCGTGGAGGGCGTCGTCGACGACCCACCCCCCATCTCGCCGCTGCCCTGTGCAGCGTGGGCTATCTTTTTCAGCAGCAGGTCGAAGTCGTAGGGCTTGGGGATGAAGTCGGACACGCCGAGTCGCGTGGCCAACGCGCGCAGGTTCGACATCGCCGAGCCCAAGATCACCGGCACGGGGTTGCCCTCCCGCTGCAGCGCCTCCACCACGCCCACGCCGTCGAGCACCGGCATCATCACGTCGAGCACCACCGCGTCGAACGACTCCGTGCGCAGCTTCTCGAGGCCAAGCGCGCCGTTCTCCGCCAGTGTCACGCTGTAGGTCTCCTGCAGCATGAGCTCGAGACACTCGGTCACGTCGGGGTCGTCGTCGACAATCAGAACTCGTTTCACCTTGGCACTCCCAGCACCGAGCCTGTCCCTAGTACCCCATTCGTAGACGGAGTGGCCCCGAAAAGCGGACCTGAAAGGCTTGTAGGGGTCGTCTGTCACTTTTCGACAGCCGCCACCCCTTCGGCTCTTTGATGCTGCCGATTCGCTCAGCCCGCCAGTTGGCCAGCAAAGCCAGCGGGAGCAGGGCTCACGTAGGCAAGCACACAGGCTATACCGCTCGACGACTGCGTTCCGCACACGCCCGTGGGACGGACCACGCGGCGAGGAAGACGCCGCATCCTGGTGGTGGGCGCAGGCGCGCAGCCGCTCGACGAGCCCGACGCACCCGAAGGCAACGGCCGCGCAATCTCGCTGCTGGCCGCGCGCGAGGGCGCGCTCGTAGGCGCCGTCGACAAACACGAGCAAGCCGCCGCCGAAACAGTTCGGCGCATCGAGCAAGAGGGCAACCGCGCGCTCGCGTTCACCAGCGACGTGACCGACCCGGCGGCCGTAGAGCAGCTCCTGCAAGCGGCCACGCGCGCGCTGGGTGGCCTCGACGGCGTGGTGGTGAACGTCGGCACGGGCGCAGGAAAGGGCCTCGCCGGCACCGACCTCGCAGCCTGGGACTTCACCTTCAACCTCAACCTGCGCGCGCACTTCCTGGTCGCCAAGGCCGCCCTTCCCTTGTTGTCTGCAGGCGGCTCCATCGTGTTCATCGGGTCGGTAGCCGGACTCCGACCCGGCTCGGGTATCCCCGCCTACGACGCGTCCAAGGCGGGTCTGCTCGGACTGTCTCGACACGTGGCGTTCGAGGGGTCCCGGCGAGGCGTGCGCGCGAACGTGGTGGTGCCCGGTTTGATCGACACGCCACTCGGACGCAACGCGAGCAAACGACGTGCTTCGCGTGCCGCTACGCCTATCCCTCTCGGGCGGCAAGGCACGGGCTGGGAGGTCGCCTACGCGACGTTGTTCCTGCTCTCGGACGAAGCCAGCTACGTCACGGGCCAGTCGCTGGTCATCGACGGCGGCTTGTCCAACCTGCGCTGACGCGCCTCGAATCGGGCTGCTCACCACCTTTTTACGGCATCAACCGAGCACCCGAGCGCAAGAGGGAGCGAGCATTCCACTTCCAACGGAGGGCTGAATGAACGGTCGTTCATTCGTTCGGCCACGGCCCACGGAGGCTTTCGACAAAAAACCGGCTGTGGGATGTAGACGCGATGAGATCGAGGTTACCCGGGTCATCGACTTCCCCTCTGCTGCTCGCTGTCACGCTCTTGCTCTCGGGTCAGGCCTGCTCTGCGCAGCGCGTTGCAAGAGGCACGGACGAAGACTCGACCCGTGGGAGCGCGGACGCAGGGCGTCGCGACGCCGGCAAACCCCGCCCGAAGCCCACCGACGACGAGCCGGTGGTCCCTGAGTGTCCAAAAGACAATCCGTTCTGCAAGGACAAGGCCGTCGTTCCCGACTCCGGCGTAGCGTCCTGCGGTGGCGACGTGGTCGACCTCCGGACCACCGGCGTCAACGTGATGATCGCGGTCGACGGCTCGGCCTCCATGGCGCCGCACTGGGAGCGCGTCCAAGACGCCGTGAAGAAGCTGCGCAAAGAAAATCCGAACGGACAGTTCGGTGTGCACCTGTTCTACGGCAACCCACCCGAGAGCTTCGACGCGGTGATCGAGAAGGCAAACCTGTGCGGCACCACAGAAAACGTCGTGCTCGAGGTGGGCAAGCCGACCGAAGCAGAGCTGCTCGACTTCCTCGGCGACGCGCCGCCCGGTGCCGGCAATCGTCTGTTGCCCAGCTCGCCGCTGATCGATCCGATCAACTACTACCTCACCCACGACACCAAGCTGGCCGACCCCACGCGCACCAACTACCTGGTCATCGTCTCGGACGGCGTCGACAACTGCTTCGGCTCCGGCTTCTCCAACCCTGCCGACAAACGGCTCGCGCTCGAGAAGCTCGCGGTCGAGCTGGTCAAACGCAACATCCGCATCATCCCCGTGGGCTTCGTCGCCGGGCAGGCCACCGGCATGGCGGCCAACAACGTCGCAGCCACACGGATCGAAGCGCTCGACACGCTGGCGCGCTTCGGAGGTGCGGGGCTCGACAAGGCGCTCGCCGCCGAAAAACCAGAAGATCTGCTCACTGCGATTGGGCAGGTCGGGACCAAGGTCGGCAGCTGCCGCTTCGGCATCCCAGCCACGCTCGACCCTGCAGCATCCCTCAATCCATTCGAGCTCGGCTTCACGGTCAACGGCAACCCGGTGGCGCGCGACCGCACCAACAAAGAGGGCTGGGACTTCGTCGACGGGAAGACAAGCGAGGTCGAGCTGTTCGGCAAGCCCTGCCAGGCGGTCCGCGGCGGCGCCACGGTCGAGTCCAAAAAGGTCTGCTCGACCGAGGTGTGCGGTACGGCGGCGGTCAAGGTGGAGACCAAGCCACGGGCTGTGCTGCACGTGCTGGACTCGTCTGCTTCGCGCATCGAGTGTCAGTCGGGCGGTCAGTACAACTGCCTGCGCGGCGTCGGCAACGGCACCGACCGCACCACCCTCACGTTCTGGGAGGTGGTCGAGCACGCACTCGCGCAGTCGTTGATCGCGCCCATCAACGATGACGTGGAGTTCGGGATGCAGCTGTTCCCGTTCAAGACCTCGGGTGCCTTTTCGTGCGAGGTCGGCACGGACCCGGAGGTCGCGCCCGGACTGAGTACACAGATCACGATCATGAGTAAGATGCTGGAGCGCATCCCGCTCGGGATGAGCCCGTTGCTTGCCGCGCTGCAGAGCGTCGCCGACAAGCCGGGCCGCCTGGCCGACCCTGCCGTGTCGGGTGCCGTGGTGATGTTGACCGACGGCGGCGACAACTGCAGCGAGCTGACCCAAGACCAGATCGTGACCAGCCTGGGCACCAGCGCCAAGAAGCTGCTCGACAAGGGCGTCAAGACCTACGTCGTGCGGTTCGGCAGAGCCGAGAGCAAGACTCCCGAGCAAGAAGCGCAGCTGCGCGCCATCGTCGCCGGCGGCGGCACGGCGAGCTCCGACCCCAAGGACATGAGTCAGGTCCCCTACATCGACGCGGTCGACGCGACCGCCCTCGACGCCGCGCTCGCCCAGGTCTCGGACCGGCTGGCCACCTGCTCGTTCGCGGTCTCCGGCGTGCCGGTCGAAGCCGACAAAAAGCTCGCCAACCTGTACCTCAATGGCGAGCTCATCAAGTTCGACGTCACGCAAGCCAAGAGCGCGGGCTGGGGCTGGGTCGACGCCGCGCAGACGGAGATCGAGCTGTACGGCGAGGCGTGCACGGCGTTCAAGACCAACCGCAAGACCAGCATCATCGTCGAGTTCGGCTGCGAGCCACAGATCGTGATCTGACGAGAGTCTGGTGCGAGCGCGCACCCGAGCCGGGCGCCATGGCTCGGGTCCTGGCTCACGTCTGGCGGCCAGTTCACCCCAAACGTCGTCGAATCTCCCGAGCCTCCCGCTCTCGGCCGGCACCAACGTCTCAAGGGTGCGCTCGTCGATACGGGCGTCACCCGCAACGAGCGGTGTGGCCGCGCGGAGACGTGTCGTCGCGGACGACAGGCGCGCGACCGGCCACGACCGCCCCGAAACGAGGGATGACGATGACGAAGCAGCAAGGGCGCACGCGACGACTGGTCGCCGGTGCACTAGTCACGTGTGCCGTCGGGTGTTTCGAAGAGCCCGACACGTGGCAACGCGACCTCGACGGGTCCGTGAGTCTGATCGCGATCGACGGTGGACAACCCGTCCTCACCGAGCTCCCCGACGGCGGGCGCACCATCGTGTACGAGCCGACCTCGGCACTCGACGTCCTGTTCGTGATCGACAACTCGGGCTCGATGGCATCCGAGCAAGAGAAGCTGGCGCGCGAGCTCACACGCATGGTGAAGGTGCTGACCAGTGGCGACCGTTACGCCGAGCGCGAAGATCGGGTGCCGCCCGGACTCAGCGACAAAGCGCGGCGCTTCACGCCCGTCAGCTCGCTGCACGTAGGTGTGGTCTCCACCAACATGGGTGGCATCGACGAGCCCACCGGCACGCAGCAGCAGGTGCTCTCCTGCCGCGGGCTCGGCGACGATGGCATCCTGCA
Organism: Pseudomonadota bacterium; assembly: GCA_041179425.1. Lineage (GTDB taxonomy): Bacteria > Myxococcota_A > Polyangia > Polyangiales > DASUME01 > DASUME01. The sequence continues at coordinate 5,465 of JBEGTL010000522.1, forward strand.
GCGCAGCACTGTCAACGCCGTCAACGGCGTGATCGCCACGCGCCAAGAGTTTCAGGGGTACGCGGAGGGGGCGGTGGTCATCCCGCCGTCTCCGGAGTGTCAGCTCCCGCCGCAGCCGGCGTACCAGTCTTACTTGACCAGCGAGGACCCGGCGGCAGTCGGGCTCGCGTTTCGCTGCGTCGCGAACCTGGGTGTGCGCGGCTGCCCGTTCGAGCAGCAGCTCGAGTCCATGTGGAAGGCCCTCGCACCCAGCACGCCGCCGGCAGGCCCGCAGAAGTCGCTGTACACCTTCTCGGGCGGCAGTCAGGGGCAAGGCGATCGCGCAAACCAGGGCTTCTTGCGCGAGCACGCGGTGCTCGCGATCGTCCACCTCAGCGATGAAGACGACTGCTCCATCACCGATCCGGGCAAGGTCGTGTTCTCCCTGGCGACGGACGCAACCGCCAAATACGGTCCGCTCAACCTGCGCTGCGGCAAAGCCAACGACGACGACAAGCTGGTGCGCGCCACCGAGCGCTACGTCAGCGGGCTGCGCTCGCTCAAACCGGGA
>JBEGTL010000523.1:0-5986 GCA_041179425.1 Pseudomonadota bacterium
CGCGCGAGCCAGCATCTTTGTGCCGCGCATCCCGCTTCCCTTTTTGGTTGGACCCTAGACAAGCCCAAACATGAAGGATCGGCGGGGTGCGCGCTCATCCGCCGCCCACGACTACGTCAGGAGAGCCTTTTTCAGTCCGAGGTTGTAGTCGATGGCGAGGCGGCTCAATGACCACCGATAGGCGTGCGCCGCCTTTGCCGTGACGAGCAACCGCTTGTGGTTACTGAAGACTAGGTCCAGTCCTACCACAACTGTGATCCCAATCCCAACGCGGTGCGCTTGCTGCTCGTTGAGTCCCGAGGCGACCGCGATCCCTCCGAGGACAGCGGCGAGCTTGAAGCCGTACGCGACCAGCCGTCGAAAAACAGCCTCAGCGGCTACAGCACGTCGTTCGCGGTCAGCGCCGCCGTACTGCTCTCCGTACATCCGCTGCAGCGCTTCAAATTCGTGGCTCAGCTTGTCGCTGCTCATAGCGAAACCAAAATTCGAAGTGGTTGCGAGTCGCCCGACTGGTCAATGATGTCTAGGTCGAGAAATCCGCGCACAACCCTGGCGATATCGAAGACCACCTTGCTGACTACGATGTGGAATACTTGGGGCTCTCGTCCCGGCCACGTCTGAGTTCGAAGCGTTCCGCATTCTCGACAGGGCTGAAAACTAGGAGGGTGTGGTGGTTCGACGAAGCATCGTACGCCGACGGTGACAGGCGTATCGGCCTCGACGGAAAGTTGGACCACGTCGCCCGGTCGTGGGCTCGCGGGAACGAAGAAGACGTTGCGAATCATGTTGCTCCCTGCGCGAAGTGGAGCCGAAGGTGGGCGTGCGGGCAAGCCGGCGCGGCGGATCCGATTCCTGCACACGCGAGGTTTAGGCCGTGAAGCACAGCGACTCAACTCAGTGCGCGGGGACTCGTGAGGGGCCCTGCGCCTAGCGCGGGAAGGGTCACGCAGGGAGCGGAGCAGGTTACGACGAGCAGCACGCCCCACACGCTCACGCTCTGAAACTCTCCGGAAGGTGCGAATCGCGCGTCTCTCATGCCCCCGCGAGCGCCTTGCGCACCGGGGCAGGCGCTCGGCCGCAGGGGCTTCGGGAGCTCGCTAGCATCGTCACGCCGGAGACCATCCTGAGGTGGTACCGCGAGCTCATCGCACGGAAGTACGACGGGACTGCCAAGCGCGGGCCTGGTCGGCCACGCAAGGCCGGCACCGTCGTGGAGCTGGTGCAACGAATGGCGCGCGAGAACCCGCGCTGGGGCTACACGCGCATCGTGGGCGCGATGAAGAAGTCGGCGGCAGCGATGGCTTCCCAGTGTGCGCGCAGGAAGGTCTTCCACGACGTGCGCCTGCGCCGTTCTGGCGCGGGCGCGATGCCCGCCTCCGCCAGCATGCGCTTGACCGTGTTGCGGCCGACCTCGTCGACCGTGACGTAGTCGCTCGCGTGCAGCAGGCCGACTCCGACGACGGCTGACCGGTCGACATCGACATCCCGCACATGATGCCCACCGTCCATCCGGACGGTGGGTGTCGTCGTCTTGGTGGTCGTTATCTTGGTGGACGATGTCATCACCGACACGATGGGCATCATGCTTGTGGACTGCGTCGCCCGCGTGGACGATGGGCATCGCCGCGCGCGGTCGCTACGCCATCAGGACGATGGGCATCGCCGCGCGCGGTCGCTACGCCATCAGCTGACGTAGGCGGTAACAAATGTCCGCGACCGAGGCCTTCTACGGACTGGCTGCGTAGCGCTCGGCGCTGGTGGCCGAACTCTCATCTTACTTGTGCTTCACCAACGCAACAGAACCATTTCGGCACAGTACGACTTATCGGAAGTCAGGAACCGGACGCCGACCAGGATTCCTCCGGAAGTTTTCAGCTTCGACGATGCGCGTTGAAAGCTGCCAAGGCCGCAAGCGCGAATAGCAACGTGACGCTCGCGGCAGTGCCGAGCGCTGGCACGGTCGGAGTAGACGGCACGTCGGATGGAGCTGGGATGCGGTAAAGCGCGCGGCTCCCGTCATCCGCAAACACTACCTCGACACCAAGTTGGCCTGCGTCACAACTGTAGGCATCTCCGTAGGTATTGATCGCAGCCGTATCGAGGGTCCGGCCATCCAGCACATCTCCGTCCCCGAGCAGCCGCTTCTCGGTGCCAGAAGGAAGCCGCGCGAAAACAGCCCTCCCTGCTTGAAAGAACAACGTCTCGCCAGCGAGACACGGCCTAACAGGATTCGCGATGAACTGGCCTGCAAAGGGCGCGTTCCGTTGGGCGACCTTCTGCAAGGGCCCTCCTCGCCGGCCCAGGTAGAGAACCGTGCTGAAGGAGCTATCCATACCAACGAAGGCGACGTTTTCGCCGGAGACGGCAACGGCATAGGGACGGTAGAGTCCGTCGGCTCCTGGAAGAACCTCAGAGAAGTTCGCAATCATCCTGTAAGTACCATCGAACCAATGGTAGATGCGATCCGACAAATCACCGTCTGTTTGCACGCTGCCGATCCAAGCTACGCCGCCTTGGCGCGCGGCGACTTCTTCTTGGAAGTAGCCGATACGCGTGACGACGGCGCCGCCGGGCATGGCATCTCCTGTCCGTACCAAAGGGGCAGGGTTAGGCCCAGTTGCGGTCCACAAGCCATATCGGAGATCGCGCGTCCAAGCGCCAAACAGCGCGACCCCCTCGTTCAGCACGTAAGGCGTAGTGAATGATTGAAAGAAATAGTTCGTAGGCCCGCACGTGGCGCAGCTCGAGAAGCCGGCCGCCAAGAACGTCCACGCCGCCGAGGTGCGGAGGAACACTGCGGTATAGTTGTTGACGCTGACGCCGTTATCGACGTGAGCGCTGCCTACGAATGTGCTATCCGCAAGGCGGACCTGTTCGATGGGAGCACCCGCCCAGTACCCGGGCTCGCCGACTACGCCGACAGGCGCCGTGGCGAGAGGCAGCAAGGACCGCTGTAAAGCATCCCCGGTGTACCACTGCCAGAGAGAGGGTGACTGGCGACGGTAGACGAAGCGGTCACCTGACACGGAGAGCCAGTCGAATCCGCCCGGATACGGAATGGCATCGAGCTGCATGGCCTGGCTCGCTGCCCGGTAGGGTATGCCGAGCAAGACGAAGATACTGAGTACGAGGGCGAGATGGAAACGCATGGGCGCCTCCGGAGGCAGAGCATGGATCGGCGCCCGCGCAGCACCCGTGCCGTTCTCGCGCGTAGCGAGCAACATCATCGAATCATCCGTACGCGCTGAACGCGATTGAGCATCGCGCCGGCGATGTACCAGGGCGTCTCGTCCGTTTGCACGACCAGCGCCTGCACGACGTACTGGCGGATAGCTAGCCTAACTATAACTAACTAATTAGCCCCACGTTCCGAATTGGGGAGGGTAGCAAAAAATGACCTTTTCAATGAAATCGTGTCCTTGGCGAGAGCCCGCGCTGCTGCTGCGAGTGATAGCCGTGGCCGCGTGCTGTGCAGGCTGTGGAGCCGACGACCAGGGCCAAGACGTTCGCAACAGCACTGGCAGCGCTGCTGGTGGAGACGCATCGGTTGGCGATAAACCTACGGAGGCGGGCTCGCAGTGCCCCCCGCTGCCATGCCCCGAGGGAAGTCCATGGGTGCAGGAGCTCTGCCGCTGCGTGGCGCCTGGGCAGTAACGCTCGATCGCTGCGACACTGTCCACGCTGACGATGCGCCGCAGCAGCGCGCCGGTGAAAGGCGATGTCCCTCTGACTGTTGAAATTGAAGTGGCGGTCCCTTCTGGCCCCGAGGGAATCTCGGGGTGCTTAACCCAGAGGAGAGACCGCCGTGACGAAGACTGCCAGCAAGAAGGCCACGAGGGAAGGCGCCAAGAGCGCGCCGAGCGAGCGCACGTTGATGCTCGCCGAAGTAGTGCGTCAGAACCTGTTCGCGTTCGTGGTTCGCGAGGGGATGAAGGCGCTGGACGTGATGCTCGAGATGGACCGCGAGACCCTGTGCGGGCCTGCGTACGCTCGCGATGGCGCGGGGCCGGTGCGGTGGGGTCGAACGGAGGGCAGGCTCGTGATGGGCGGCCAGCGCGTGTCCGTGGGCAGGCCGCGCGTCCGCGACAACGGGCGCGAGGTGGAGCTACCCGCGTGGAGCCAGTTTGCCGATCGCGATCCTCTGGACGAGCGGACCGTGGAACAGATCGCTTTGGGCGTCTCGACACGGGGCTACCGCCGCTCGGTCGAGACCTTGCCCAAGGAGCTGGATGCCGACAGTACGAGCAAGAGCGCGGTCAGTCGCCGGCTCGTGAGCATGACGCAGCAGCAACTCGATGCATGGCTTGAGCGAGACCTCTCGGCCGAGCACATCGCTGCCGTGATGATCGACGGCATCGAGGTCGCCGGACACACGGTCGTCGTGGCGCTTGGCATCAGCGAGTCGGGCGAAAAGCAGCCTCTTGGCCTGTGGGATGGAGCGACCGAGAACAGCGTCGTGTGCCAGGCGTTGCTCGACAACCTCGTCGAACGCGGCCTCGATCCCCAGCGCTCGTACCTGTTCGTCATCGACGGGAGCAAGGCGCTGCGCAAGGCGATCCGTGACACGTTCGGCAACCGCGTGCTCGTGCAGCGCTGCCAGGAGCACAAGCGCCGCAACGTGCTCGCCCAGCTTCCCAAGAAGCTGCACGCGAGCGTCAACAAAGTCCTGCGGGACGCCTATCGCAGCCCCAGCAAAGCCATCGCCAAACGACGCCTACTACAACTCGTGGCGCGCTTCGAATCCGAGCACACCGGGGCCGCAGCATCGCTGAAGGAGGGCCTCGACGAGACGCTCACGCTCAAGGACTTGCAGCTGTCTGAAGCGCTTGAGCGGACGCTCAGCACGACCAACCCGATCGAGAACCTCAACGGCACCATCCGCCGCATTCAACGCCGTGTGCGACGCTGGCGAGACGCTTCGATGATCCGAAGATGGGCTGCCCTCGGCATACACGAAGCGGAGAAGGGCTTCCGCAAACTGCGCGGCTACAAAGGCATGCCCAAGCTCGTCGAGGCTCTGCGCGCACTCGGACGACCAGACGGTGTTGACGCGGCGGAGGTCGCCGCGTAGACACTCAGACCAACCGGGTCCGCTGCTTCAAGATCAACAGCGACCGGGACATCCCCCGGTGAAATGCCGGCCTCGATTACCATGCTAGGCATTGACCCTGTGTGCGGGGATATCTCGTCGCGCCTTACCGACTGCGATGCGCTGCGATGACTGCTAGCCGATCTGCCCTGCCGCCCACAGCGGAGGCGGTCTACCAGGCCTCAAGCGTTCTGCCCCGCAAGGCCAACAACCTCGCCCACCACTCACTCTTCGCCGCCGCGATCGCCAGGGCAAAGACGGTCACCACCGAGCACGTCGCCGCCGCCTTACAAGAAGTCGCCTGACGACAAATGTCCAAGAGAGTCCGGGTGTCTGCGCTCACGCCCAGACACCCCCGCCGAGAGCAGCCTGAGGACTCCGATCGCCGCAGGACCCTGTCAGAGAGTTATTTAGCGAAGAGCCGAACTGGGATGCTCTGCTGGGTCGCCTGCGGATAGGAACTACAAACGCCCTACCCTGCGTCATAACGCATTTTCAGCGATCTCCCCGAACGCATCGGCGCAGCCCCGAAGGGCCGAACGGCGGTGATCTCGTCGATGGGATCGGCACGTTCGATCTGACTGCGCAGCCGGTCTGCGAAGGACTCCAGCCCCTCGGTCCGCGACGTCGTGCGCGGAGCGTACGGCTCAACGGGCTCCGCTGGAAACCACACCTCGCGCTCGGTCTGGAGCATTTTCCAGGAACTCGGGGCGAGTTCGCGGGCAGTGGTCGCGTCCTTGCCGCCGAGCATTCTCAATGCTTGATCGCCCATCTCTCGCAGACCCTGCCGGAACGGAGTCCAAACGTTGGAAGGGGAGTTACGGTTGAGCAACGTGACAGCGAGCGCTCGCAAGATGTTCGCGACAGCTAATCCCTCATCCACGCTCGTTTGGTCGA
>JBEGTL010000524.1:0-5954 GCA_041179425.1 Pseudomonadota bacterium
ATATCTTGGGCATGCGGGCGGGTCCGGGAGCTCTTGATTGGTGTGGTAACCGCAAGATCTCTCAGATCCCCCGCTCTTTCATCCACTTTGTTCATCAAAAACGTGGATCTGGGCTGAGCTGCACCCTTTTGTTTTCGGCTTTTCTCGCTTTGGTCAGCTGCGAACCGGGTTCCAGCCAGCCCGGCGGTGACGCAGATGCGGGTTCGGACAAGGACGGAGGTCCGGATGCTCGATGGTGCCGACGACGACGTCAGGGAGCCGGATACGCGTGCGTTCAAGAGGCGCATGGCGACGCTCTTTCCAGTGCCCGGACCGGGGCCGCGCCCTCCGAGCATTCAATCAATGGCAAGGAGGCCATGATGCGAACTGCCGCGAGTGGGGGCCGCTCTTGCGCAGCGTTGGTCCCCTGTCAGCGCGTGATCAGCAGCGATAGGCGAGCAGTCGCGACGAAGGGAACGACTCAGCACTGCGATTGGACCGCGATCCCGGTCCAATCCACCACACTGTCGACGTTGGCGCCTGCGGTGAAGTCGCGCCGACGTGCTGCATACGCCAATCCCCTCGAAGCATCTCGGAGCTTTCCGCGCCTAAGGCAGCCAACAATGGCTTGCGCGCGCAGCTTCCAGATCATCGGAGTCATGCGGAGGCGCAATCTTGCCACCTCTCCCGGCTGCCCCGGATACCGCCGCGCCGAGTTGAGAGCATAGATGAGCTCATGCTCACTCCGCACTTTCCAGTTCCCCAGGTGATTGTGGTGGTTCATTTCGCGAGCAGCGACACGGATCAGCGGTTCCGGAATGTACGCAGCGTCGTAGCGGAAGAGCAGACGGAACCACATGTCAACGTCGGCCAGGGTCGGTATGCGAGGATCGAACGGAGCTACCGAGAGCACCGACGACCGTCGCACCATCGCGATGCCGAAGATGGGTGAGTCCGGCCGCAGCAGCATCTCGTCGACGAGTTGCAGACCGGGCACTAGCTGCCCATACGGATGGTGAAATACGCGGACGACAGCACCGTTGCCGTCCATCGCCTCGAGCGCGTTGAAGACCAGTGCCGCGGTCGGCTGGGCAACCAGCACCCTCGTCCACTTCTCGAGCAGATCGCTGCGGTAGACGTCGCCATCGTGCACAATCGCGACGTACTCGTGGCTTGCCCGCAGGATTGCTGCGCTCTGGTTGCCCGCATAGCGCAGGTTCTTCGGATTCTTGTAGTAGCGAACTCGAGCGTCCCGTGACTCGTACTCTCGACAGACCTGTTCTGTGGCATCGGTCGACCTGTCATCGTGGATGAGCAGTTCGAAGTCGCCGTGGGTCTGGTTCAACAGCGAGTCGAGGGTGGCGGGGAGTGCGTGCGCTCGATTGTAGGTCAACAAGCAGACGCTGATCTTGGGAAGCGCGTCGTGGCTCACGTCAGACATTCCAAGACGGCGGCAGGTTGCGGCGCACTTCGATGTTCTCGAACACGACGGGTGCAACCGGTCCGCGCTCGCGTGCCCACTTTGCCATTCGCGCGATGCCCTCACGCAGCGGCACGGAGGCGGTGGGGCCAAACACACGTGCCACCTTGTTGTGGCTAGAAAACGCGTGCACGACCTCGTTGCGCGCGGGCAGGTGCGTGACCTCGGGCTTGACCCCGAAGGCCCATGCAATCTCGTCCGCGAGCGTGAGCACGCTGTAAGGGACGTCAGCACCGATGTTGAAGACCTCGTTGTACGCGGCAGCCACGCGAGGTGCGTTGGCCATCAGCGGCGCGATGTCGTCGACGTGCGAAAACGCGCGAGTCTGCTGGCCATCCCCGAAGACGCTCATCGGCTGGCTTTGCATGACCTGATTCATGAAGATGCCGATAACGTTGCGGTACCGGTCAGCAATGTTCTGGCGTTCGCCGTACACGTTGTGTGGTCTGAACACGATGTAAGGCAGCCCAAACATGTGGTGCGCGGCGCGCAAGTCGAGCTCGACGGCATACTTGGAGATCCCGTACGGGTCCTCCGGCATCGGCGTTAGCTCCTCGGTCATCGGAGTCTGGCCCGCCCCGTACACCGCGATCGACGAGGTGAAGACGAAGCACTTCACCTCGTGTCGAATCGACTCATTGATGAGGTTCATGCTCCCGACGAGGTTGGTCTCGTAGTTGAAGCGTCGAATGAAGTGACTGAGGCCTTCCGCAGCGTACGCCGCCAGGTGATAGACGTAGGTGAAACGATGCTCGGCGAAGAGTTGCGTGACGAGGGCGCTGTCCGTGATCGAGCCCTCGACGAAACGCACACCGGGCGGAACGTTCTCGACAAAGCCACCGGACAGGTCGTCGAGCCCAACCACGTTCATGCCGAGTTTCAGACAATGCTCAGCCACGTGAGCGCCAACAAAGCCGGCTGCGCCGGTAACGAGGACCGTCTCTGACATAGTCGGGCAATGTAGCATTCGGGCATGCCGCAGAAAAACTAATTGCGGAGCCTGCGCGCATTCATCCGCGCCGCGGACTGTCCCAGGAGCGACTCGCGTGGCGCGCCTATTTTTGTAGGCCTTCGAGCCTGCACCGCGGCGCTCGCTGGAGCTCGGCCGCGGCGCCGACCTTGCGCACGACTTCACGCAGCCGAGAAGCTCGACGCCATGTCCCAGCCTCGTTCGGGTCGGGCCCAGAACGCGCGCGACAGCGCCAGCACTGCCTTGCGTCTAGCGGCCTGCGCTCGTTGGCGGCACGGCAATCAGGTCGTGGCTAAACGCAAACTCTGGGTGCGCGGAGCTCTCGGCCTGATCCACCAGTCGACCGTCTGCCAGCACAGCGCGCACCGTGTATCCGAGAGAGGCGAGCGGATGGGTGCATGGGGTCGCCCAAACGTCTCCGCCGGGCTTGGGGACGTGCTCGAAATAGAGCACGGGCTTGAACCGCGCGAGCAATGCGGTGGCTCCTTCGAAGACCTCGAGCTCGCAGCCCTCGACATCGATCTTGAGCAAGTCCAGGCGCTGTAGGTCGTGCTGCTGGCTCCACGCATCGAGCGAGGTCATCTCGACGGTGCGCACGTGCACGCTGCGAGCGTCTCCGCTGACGAGGTGATTCTGTCCGCTATCGCGATCGGTCGAAAACTCAGCCAGGCCGACGGTGCGTCCGACCGCGTACGCTTCGCAGCACGCCATCGGGTAACTTGCCAAGTTCTGCACGAGGAGCTCGTAGTTCCTGCCTGCCGGCTCAAACGCAACGATCTTGCTGAGACGTCGCTTCCCAAGCAGGTGCCGTGACCAAACCCCGATGTTCGCACCCACGTCCATGACGACGTCGCCATCGTGGACGAATGGCAGCAGCGCATCCATGTGCTCGATGGTGTTGCCGAAGCCAGTGGCGAAGTACCCCTCCCTGACGCGAAGGTCGACGTGAATGGGAAGTTCGTCAGGTCCTTGCAGAGGAAGCGACTGCCAGTCAGGCAACACGTTGGCAAGCAGCCGGGTCGCATGAGCAAACCCGAGCTCGCGTCCGGTGACGCTTCTGAAGATCCTGCGTAGCTCCAGAAACCAGCCCGCCGGAACCGTACGCAAGATCGGTGGAAGGTGCTCGTTGGTTGCTCGCACGTACGCTTTCTCCCTCTGCTGCGACCGTATCACGGCCACGAGGGTCCCACCCGAAACACCACGTTCAGATTCGCGACTGAGCTCCAATATACTTGCGCGCGCACAAGTCGAGCTCGGGATCGCGGGTCTCGGGCCCCGGAGAAGTTGCAGCCGTCAGGAGATCGCATCAAGACAGCAGCACCATGAGCAAGATCCTCATCACGGGTTTTTCGGGCTTCGTGAGTCGATATTTTCTGGCTCATCTGGAGCAGCGCGCCGTCGACATGGAAGTGCTTGGGGTCGGCCGGAGCGCGCCTGCCTTCCCGCTGCAGAGCTTTCGCCACATTCGCTGCAGCTTTCGGCACCTCGACTTGCTGGACAAGGCGGGCGTCGACGACGTGATCTACAGCTTCCGTCCCGACTACATCCTGCACCTGGCCGCGCAGAGCAGTGTGGGCTTCAGCTGGCAGAAGCCCGTCGAGAGCTTCACCAACAACACCAACATCTTTCTCAATCTGCTCGAGCAAGTGCGCAGTCTGGGACTGTCCTGCCGCGTGCTCTCGGTCGGGTCATCGGAAGAGTATGGAGATGTCGGCGCGGAAAACTTACCGCTCCGAGAAGACGCTCAGCTCCGGCCCGTGAGTCCTTACGGAGTGGCGCGGGTGGCGCAGGAGATGCTGTCGAAGGTCTACGCCGATGGTTACGGCATCGATGTTGTGATGACGCGATCCTTCAATCATATTGGGCCATTGCAGCGCGATGTGTTTGTCGTGCCATCGATCGCTAGGCAGCTGACGGCCATCCGCTACAAAGGAGCCACTCCAAAGCTAATCACGGGAGATCGCTCCGTGGTGCGCGACTTCGTGGATGTGCGCGACGTGGTCCGAGCCTATCTCGACCTGCTGCTACGGGGGACCCGACGCGAGGTCTACAACGTCTGCAGTGGTATCGGCGTCAGCATCCAGCAAGTGATACAGACCATGCAAGAGTTGCTGGGTACCGACGTAGAGTTCGAGACAGACCCACGACTGGTTCGGCCCAGTGACAACCGAGCCATCATCGGCTCCAACCAGAAGATTCAGCAAGCCGTGCAGTGGAAGCCTTCGCTGCCGCTCAAGAGCAGCCTGGAAGACATCCTTCACTCGGCACACGAGGCCCTCTGACACGTCGGAAGCGGGGCTTGGTCGCTGTCACCCGCCACGCTGAAAACAGCGCGAGGCTGATCGACAGCTGCTGGCGGAGCGACAGAAGGCCGCCTTCCGGCGCTCGCGTGCGCGCTTGGCGTGGTCAGCGAACCCAGAGCGTTAGGCCGTCATGATTGACGAGCCAGCTGGTCCAGAGTGGATTGCTGTTCTCGCCGTAGAGCATCGAGTGCTCTTCACTATCCATCAAGTACGTGAGTCCGTTGTATTTGTGATCTCGGACCGTGACCCAGGGGTCTTCCGGATAACCGGTCCGGTCGTCACGGTTGCAAGCCACCACGTCATACGGCACCGCGCTAACGTTGCTCTTGACGACCGCCGCGCGCTGCGTCTTGCAGTTGTAGTTCCTGCTAAAAAACGCGCGATCGACGATCATCCACTTTTCACGGTCGCCGGTGCGCAGCAGCACCTGGCTGAAGTTCCACACGCCATAGGCCACCGAGAACGTGCTCGGCGCGCGCGGGTCGGCCACGTAGGTTCCGCGAACGTCGGTTCCCGCGGCGTTGTCGTCACCCGGGTAGTGACTCGTACCAGACGTGCGTCGGGCAAGTGTCCAACCGCCGCCCTCAAAGGTCATGTCGCAGTAAGCCGAGAACTCGGACTGACCACCCGTCCCATCGGGGTCGATGGGATAGGCGCCGTTGCCAGTACTCCCGCCGGCGGCCAGCACGGAGGCGCACGTGGAGCTCGGAGTCACCTCCGTGTCGCAGCGTGCCCCCGTCCAGTTGGCATCGCAGACGCACGTTCGAGTCGCGCAGCTACCGTGGACACAGCTCGTGTCGTCGTAGTTGGGACACTTGTCGGAGATGTCTGGGATCCCGTCGTCGTCCACGTCGCGAAAGAAGGGGTCGGTCGTGCCCGTGTCCGGCCCAGCGTCTACGCTCCCGCTGACCGGCGCACCCGTATCGGGAAGCCCGGCATCCACGGGCGCGGTCGCATCGGGCGGCACCGTCGCGTCTTCGCGCGCAGCGTCTTCGCGCGCAGCGTCTTCGCGCGCAGCGTCTTCGCGAGCAGCGTCTTCGCGAGCAGCGTCTTCGCGAGCAGCGTCTTCGCGCGCAGCGTCTTCGCGAGCAGCGTCTTCGCGAGCAGCGTCTTCGCGAGCAGCGTCGTCCAGTACCTTCGCATCCACTCCATCGCTGGGAGTAGGCCCCGAATCGGGCACCCTCGAGCCGTCACCCGCGTCCAAGCCCGCGTCGGCGCTGAT
>JBEGTL010000525.1:0-5951 GCA_041179425.1 Pseudomonadota bacterium
TGGGCGTCAAGCCCGGTAACCAGACCAAGCTCAACGCGGCGGCCGACCCGTTTGCGGCGTACTTGGCGGCGTTCCATCGCAACCTGCACGTCGAGTTCGCGCACGACTTCTTGTCCAGCTTGCCGGCGTCGGGCGAGCTCGCCAATCCCGACCTGGTGACCACCGTCGAGATCGTCATCAACGCGGATGGCTCGCTCGACCGTGTGGGCGTGGTGCGCCCGAGCGGCAGCCTCATGTACGACTTCGGCGCGTTCAACGCCGTGCAGCGCGGTGCCCCGTACCCGCCCACGCCCGAGAAGATCCGCTCGCCAGATGGGCGCGTGTACATCAAGTGGGCCTTGCACCACAACGAGAGCCAGTGCGGCACCTGGAACGCCGAGGCGTTCATCCTCAAAAACCCGCCGCGCTCGCCCAACGATCCCAAACAAGACAACGTGTCCCCGTTCCGGCCTGCCAACTCCGACGACAGCGAGCACGGCAGCACCCAGCAGAAGCGTGGCCCGCCCGGCAAGGCGCCGGCCATCGAGCCCGGCTCCACGCTCGGCTTGCGCCCGCGTCGCCCGCTCGCGCGCGGCTGAGCGGTCTCGAGGGCAACGATGACGAGCGGTGCGTCGCTCAAAGAGCGTCTGTTCGTGCGTGCCGCCGAGCTCGGCTTTCAGCGCTTTGGTGTCGCGCACGCCGAGCCGCTGTCCGTCGAGAGCGAGCGCCTACGAGCCTGGCTCGCGGACGGCCGCCACGGCGAGATGACGTACATGGAAGAGACCGCCGACGTTCGCGCCGACGTGCGCCACCAGGGCATGCTGCCCAGTGCCAAGAGCGTGCTGGTGTTTGCGATGTCGTACGCGCGTGCGGAGGCGCCCGAGGGCCCCGCACCGGGCCGTGTGGCGCGCTACGCACAAGGGCGCGACTACCACAACGTGCTCGACAAGCGCGTCCGCAAGCTCGCCAAGATCTTGCGCGCCGCAGGCTACGCCACGCGTTCTGGCGTCGACTCGTGGCCCATCTACGAGCGCGCCTGGGCGCAGCGCGCGGGGCTCGGCTTCATCGGCAAAAACTGCTGCCTGATCATCCCCGGTCTCGGCTCACACGTGGTGCTCGCGACGCTGGTCACGGCCGCCGAGCTGCCGGCAGACGAGCCGATGAAGGAGCGCTGCGGCGCGTGCAGCGCGTGTCTGACGGGCTGTCCGACGCAGGCTTTTGTGGCCCCACGCGAGCTGAATGCGACGCGCTGCATCTCGTACCTCACGATCGAGCAGCGCGGCTCCGTGCCCGAGTCCTTGCGCCCTGCGCTCGGCAGCTGGATCTTTGGCTGCGATGCCTGCCAAGACGTCTGCCCGTTCAACAAGACGGCGCCCGTGCCGGCCGAACAGACCTTACCGTTTCAGGCAGACCCGCGCTGGTCGTCGCACGCCGCGACGGACTTGTTGACGATGGACGACCAGACGTTCGCGGACTACGCGGATGGCAGTCCGCTGCGTAGACCGGGCCGCATCGGCATGGCGCGCAATGCGGCCATCGTGCTGGGCAACTCGAGAGACAAACGCCACCTCCCCATCCTCGACCAAGCAGCACGAAGTCACGACAGCGAGCTCGTGCGCGAGAGCGCAGCGTGGGCCGCGCGCACGCTGCGCAATGACTAAGAGTCGACGCGTCTGTACTGCGACAGACCGAGCACTCAGCCGACCTCAGACATCCGCCGTCGACGACGCCCGAAGATGGCGCGTCTCGACTCAATGGTCCGCTCATCGATTTCGACTTGTACGTGGCTCACACGCGTTGACACGCTCCGGGGTCGAACGCAGGCAGGCCTCGTTTGTCGACGAGTCGTTCGAGCGCTTCTTGCGCTGCGGCGTGCTCGCCCACGCTTTGCGCCTCGCACCCAACGCCAAGCTTCGCACCGAGGTCGTGCGCCACGCTCGGCCTACAGCTCTGCCGGACCCGCCGGCGACCGAGACCCAGACTCGCTCCGAGCGCGAGACCTGGTCCGAGCTGATGCGCGTGACGTTTCAGCTCGACGTGCTCGCTTGTCCGCGCTGTGGAGGCCGGCTACGGCATATCGCGACCATCCTTGACACGTGTGTTGTTCGTCGGCTGCTCGAGCACCTGGGTCTCGCTGCGCGTGCTCCGCCCGCGTAACCGCCGCGCGACCCGCCGCCGTTTGGCCGGCGCTCGACGAGGCGCCGCTCACGTTCCCACGCGGGGTCTGCTGGTTTGGTTGCGGCGCGCCGCGCAGGTCCTAAGCCAAGCGCCGATACGGTCGCGCTGCGAGGGCTTGCTCGTGATCCGCATCACGACCACGCTTGGCAAGGACTCGCGCTCGATCTCTCGCCGCGCAGATCGCACAGCCATGGACCCGAGTGAAGTAGCCGACGATGTGATGTTTCGAAACTTCGACTGGCTCCGCCGCACGGAAGGGGCATGGTTTGCGGCGCTCGTGGCCGTTGACGACGAGAGTTTGCCCCGTGTCCTCGAAGCCCTACTTCTTCGGCCGTGCGGCGCGGAGCGTTCGCTGCCTCGACCGGTCATATCCTCTGTGTCGAGGTACTAGCCGGCGTGTTGGAAATGCGGGCTCCCCGTGCAGCGCCCGACCGCCGGAGTAGCCGTGGACTGGCTTGGGAGGCATAGCATCAACGATGCGTGGAGTACTTTCTTGTTGTTTACTCTTTCTCTATTCAAACAGCGCGTGCTCGATGGCGCCCTTTCCGCTCGCGAGCGCTGAGAAGGTAAAGGCGAGCGACGAGTCAACCGTCTTTGAGATAGAGTGCAAGTATGACATTGGTAACTGCCAACGGAAAGCTGACGACGTCTGTCATCAGCGGTACGACATCGTCCACCAGAGCAGTCTAGTATGCGGAGACTGCGGGTGGTCCATCGACGAATCGGCCGGTTCCCCCGTCTGGCAGGGAACACTGACAGTGCGCTGCCTCTGATTGGTCGATATTCAGAATTCGGCGGCTCTCCAGCATTGAGTACAGTTGGTCGATCGGCGGCAGCGACGTGACCTGCTGCCGAGTCGACCGGAAGAATGCCTGCAGCAGTGGCAGAGCGGTTCGTGCACGGGTGGCACCTGGTCGGCCTGACGCATGCCGCAGCGCTTCTTCAATCGCCCTGCTGAACGCGTTCACCGAAGTCCATCGTCATGACGCATTGCCAGCCGGAGCGGTCGCGCGCGGGCAAGAAACATGTCGCTGATGAGTGAGGATAGGCAGGACAAACGGCACCCCGCCCTCTGCCGGCGTCACAAGGCATCTTCGGCGAAGTCCGTGATCGCGCGGCGCAGGCCCGACGGGCCGAACGGCGGCTACGCTTGCCTCGGTGCGGTCTGCTCGCTTTGCTTTTCTTGCGCGGGGCTCTGCTCTACCGCTTGTTCCGCGACCGAGTCGCGCAGCAGGACGCCGCCGTGGTTGGCCAGCTCGAGATCGTGGTCGTGGAGAGGTTCGCTCTGGTGTTGCTTCGCTGCGGGCATGGGAGATCTCCTTTCGAGATATTCCGTCCCTCCAATTCATACGCTCGTGACGCGCTCGCGGGCAGCGCGAATCGTGCGTTGCGAACCAAGTGTCCGAATGCGGGACCCGTCGCAAACCGCGCTGGGCTCGTCCAGCAACCAACCGGGGGGCCTGCGGCAGGCAATTTCGAGCGCGTCGCGCGCGCGAGCTCGCCGTTAGCGCTGCCGGTTGGGAGTGTCGTTAGACAGGAGCGGGCTACAAGCCCGCGCAGCTCAGCGCGGACAACCGCGCGTCAGACCAGCGAACTCCGGCATCACGGCGTACGTCTGGTTTCCGATGAGAGCGTGATGGCTAAGCAGCACGACGCCCTGCGTGTGTTCGAAGTCGCAGGTGAACGGGTAGCTGCCCGGCGGATCAGAGCCAGGAAACTCTCCGGGGAAGGTGTAGCTGGTGACTGTGTCCGGGATGAGCCCGCTCCAGGTATCGCCGTATGCGACGAGCGGCGAACGCGCGACCTCTCGATGCAGTGCATCGAGGTAGATGATCTCCGCGGGCTGTTGCCCGAGGTCTAGGTTGCTGAAGCGTGCGTGTTTGAGCGCGAGTCCTGGGTCGCTGTCGACGGTCGCAAACCAGCGCACGGTTGGGGTGTCCGGAGCTCCGTAGGCCAACAGCGCCAACGCATCGCCGGGAGCGGCGACAATCGTTCCCGTCGCGCCCACGATGTGTCCCTTGCGACGTAGAGAGATGTTGTAGGAACCCGGGTCGACGCAGTAGCCATTGGCCGCGCTCGATCCCACGGTGATCTTCACGCCGTACGTGGAGGTCAGTGGGGCGCCATTGAGATAGATCTCGTAGATCGCCTCCGCCGGATCGGCCGATGTCGACACGTAGACCGTGACGCAGGCCAGCGCTGAAGGGGTCGCCGCGTCGCCTTGGACCACCTTCGCGAACACGGGCTCGAGCTGCACGTCTTCTGTATCGCAAGCGGTTGTCGCTGCGAGCAACGTGGCCGCGATCCCCATCAGTATACGTTGCAAGGCTTGAGTAACCTTCATGTCGAAAACGCTCCCCTCGACGTGCGATCTTCTGCGGTGCACGCTCGATGGAAGTCGCCGTTGGAGCCTGGCGGCGAAAAAAGATCGCCTGGCCGATTTCTTTTTTTTCGCTGTTCGACTCTGGTAGCGACTCTACACCGTGTTGATCCGCTGGCGAGCGTTCGTGCTGCTGTGTGCCCTGTGGTGCGGGCCACGGGTGCAGGCGCAGGCAGAGAACGCCTTGCCCTTCGAGGAAGCAGAGCTGGGTCGTGCACTCGCCGCGCGCGCACCGCAGCTCACATACGGCCAGCTCAGGCTCGAGCCCCTCGAAGGGCGCCTGCTGATCTCCGTTGGACCGCGCAGTCGCGTGGTCGACCTCGCCGGTCTAGAGGGGAGCGACGCCGCGCGCGTGGTCGCCGTGTTGGCAGCGGACCTCGCGGCCCAAGCAGCAAACCCCGAGCCGTGGCAGGTCGATCGCAACTTGGGTCGATCGACGGGTGCAGCGCTCGATCGCTACCGGGTCGGGATCGATGCCGCGGCCATCCACGGAGCCCAGTCCAGCGAGGGCTGGAGCTTTGCCTCGGGACTCGCTGCCGCCATCAAGCTTCCGCGCCGCTTCATGCTCGGGGCCCGTTCAGAGTACTGGACCATGCCCACCGTGCACTCGCGCACCACGGGTACCGAGCTTCACTTCCAGTCCCTCGCGCTGCGCACGGAGCTTGGTCTCGGCTTCGCGCCGTTGCTAGTCTCCATCGGTGGCGTGTGCGCGCCCTACTGGGTGCGCGGTGGGCAGGGTCATCGCGACGTACTCGGTGGGGTCGGGGTGTCCGCGGCAGTGTGGCTTCCCGTTCGTCGTGGACTCCGCCTGGGCGTACGCGTGCAGGTGGACACCTTCTTGAATCGCACTCGTCTGCTGAGTGCAGACGAGACCGCTTTCGTCACGCCGCGTGTGGCGCTCGGGCTCTCGCTCGGGATGGCGTGGGGGTGGTCGTGAATGCCGCCGCTGCGCCGCTGTTCGCGCTCGTCGCACGGATGGGTGAAGACCCCGCATGCGAAGACGAGTCGTTGCTGGAGCGCGCGCAGAGAGGAGAACGCCGCGCCTTCGATCAGCTCTATCAGCGTCACGTCAACGCAGTTTACGGACGGCTCACCAGGTTGGTCGGCCCGAGCAGTGAGCTTGAAGACTTGGTGCAACGAACGTTCATCGAGCTGTATCGGGCGTTGCCCAGCTTTCGTGGCGAAGCGCCGCTGGGCGCCTTCATCCACGGCATCGCGGTCCGCGTCGGCTACGACTACCTGCGCAAGCGAGCGCGCAGCCGTCAGTCGCACTGGGATGAGGCGGCCGTGCTCGACCTGGTCGCGCCCGGCAGCTCGCCCGAGGCCGCGGCGCACGAGAGGCAAGAGCTGAAGCTCGCGTTCGGTCGGCTGGACAGGCTCAAGCCCAAGAAGCGCGTCGCGTTCGTGCTGCACG
>JBEGTL010000526.1:0-5948 GCA_041179425.1 Pseudomonadota bacterium
CGGCGCACGGGCGCACGCCGGGCTCGCGCGCTCGTCAGGCAGCTGCCAGGACCCTGGAGCGCTGGGCCGCGCCCAGAGCCTGCCTCCTGCAATGCTCCTCGTCACGCACGCGTGCCGAAAGCACACGCCCTGGCTCGATCGAAGTACGAGCCGTGGGACGAGCCTCGGGCTCAGCGGCTCGCTTCGCTTCTGAGCGATCAGCGCGGGCGGGAGACCGCACGCGCGAGCGCGCTGCTGCGCCGATGGCCGCGCCATTGATCGAGCTCGCCCCAAAAGATCAGCAATCCAGTGCGAGGCGCGCCGCCAGCGACGCACACGCATGATCGTCAAAGGTCACTCTTGTCCCAGGGGATGACCTTCAGCCCAGCCACTTGCGTGAAGTCTTTGAGATTCGACGTCACCACGGGCAGGTCGAGCTGGAGTGCGAGCGCGGCGATCCAGGAGTCGTGCTTGCCGATGTTCTTCTTGGCCCCCATCAGTTGTGCCAGCAAGGTGCCCGTGCGCAGCGCGACGTCTTCCGCGATGGGCTCGACGAGATAGTTACGAAGGACGTGTTGAAGATAGTCCGCCCGTGATTTGCGCCGCTCGCGCGTATCGGCGAACTCGACGCCGGTTTGCAACTCTGCGATCGATACGAGCGAGACCCGCAACGCGCCATCGGGGATGCCAGCATGGTTGCGCAACGCATCGGGCGTGCTGTTTCGCTCAAGATCGATCAGCACACACGTGTCGATCACCGCTCCCACGGGTCACCGGCCTCTTCCGTGCGGCCCACGAGCTCTCGCACACGCTCCATGTCCGCGGCAAACGTGGGGTCATGCTTCGGATGCAGCCGACGATATGCCTCGAGCGCAGTAGCGACGCTCTCCTTCGTGTACCGCGGAACGGCCTCGATGATGAGCCGGTCGCCCTCACGTCGAAGGATGACCTCGTCGTCCGCTGGGAACTCGAAGTCGACCGGTATCCGAAGTGCTTGGCTGCTGCCATTGCGGAATAGCTTGACCCGCCTGGTGTTTTCCATATCCAACAACATAGGCTATCCGACGACATATCGCAATCGTCCGCCTTGAGGCAGTCATTGCAAGCTACCAACTTTGCTGGCGTTTTGCGCATGCCTGGCCGCCAGACGCGCGGCCCCGGGCGGCCTGGCGTGTGGGCCAGCGTACGTTAGCGCGACGGTCCTCTCATCGCGAGGCCCTGTGCGTCGCGCCGCGAGCTGTCGGACGCGTGGATGATCGTCTCAGCCGCCGTCTCTGCGCACGCCCGCGTCGAGAAGGGTTGCCGGGGGCTGACAGAAAGGCGCTTTTGCAGGGGCCGAAGTGAAGAAGGCGGCGGTGGCGGGGGTAGCTCGCGCAGCGAGGCTCGAGCAGACGTACCCGGAGCGGCAGGTCTGCCGTGTCTCGTTGGCCACCGGACATGACTCCAGGCAGACGGATTCGAACGAGCTGGCTAGAGTGGCGGCAATGCTCCCAGCCATGGCGATTGGCTCGCCGGCTGGACAAATTCCGCCGACAGGACACTCCGCAACGCTGGAGCAGTCACGCGAGCAGAAGCCAGTTGGCCGCGCACCGCTTTCAAGTGGTGAGGTCACGCTCACGCAGCGCGCCTTTTCGCCGGCGCACATCGCGTCCGTCGTGCAAGGCGCGCCCAAGTTGAGCACTGGCCGTGGCGGCAGCACCGCGTTGCCAGGCGAGGCATCCGGGGGCGCGACGCTCCCCTCTCGCGGCCCGGCATCGGTGCCCGCATCTGGCGGACCAGCTTCCGAGGTCGGCAAAGGCGGGTTCCCGCCGTCGCCCTGCCAGCGGCGGCGGGGTCGGCGTAGCCGGCTGCAGAGCGCGACTCGCCTCCCGCTCTTGCTCGAGCGCGCGCACCTTCTCCAAGCGCGCCTTGACGAACGCGCGATTCTGCGCCGTGGGATACGCCTCGAGATAGGCAGAATACGCGGACATCGCGCGTGCGGTCTGCCCGTCTGAGTCCGCAGAGCGAGCGATATTGTACAGGAGCTCTGCGCGCGGACTCAGCGCTTGTGCGCGCTCGAAGTGAGCCAGCGCCTCGCCGAATGCTCCGCGTTCGTACGCGGCGCGGCCCTGCTCGAAGGCGGCGCGCGCGTCCGTCTCAGCAGTGCCGACTGCATCTGCGGAGGCATGCGGCAGGGCAGTCGCGCCCAAGATGGTTAGCGAAAACGCCATCAGGTACGCAAGGCGGAGCACGGCGCCGGTCTAAGCTAGCCTGCTCGCGCCGTCAATCATTCACTCGCTCGTGAACGGAATGACCGTCAACTGCGGCACGCGCGCGAAGCGCTTCACGTTGCACGTCACCACCGGCTCACCCGGCCCCAGAGCCGCCGTTCGGCCCTTCGGGGCTGGGCCGATGCGTTCGGGGAGATCGCTGAAAATGCGTTACGTCGCCCTGCGGGCGGAGGGTGCCGTTTGTACGGCTTATCCTCCTGCAAAGCGGCATGGAGCGGCACCCATCGCGAGCAGGAGAGATGCGCGGCAATCTCGCCGGGCGCGGCGTCGGCCTCCTTCGCACCTCGGGTGAAGCGCTGGGACAGCCCTGGCGCGCACGACCGTCGCGGCACGTCGCGTGGCGCATCGCTCTGGCGCGCGCTCGATCGAGCAGACCTACTGTGCGTTGGGGCAGTTGACGGAGCTCCAGCCGGGACCGCCGAAGTAGATCCAGTAGCGCCAAGCGTTCGCAGTGTTGGCGAACAACTGCATATCGTAGCACTTGGAGCTGCTGACCAAAAATGTGGTCACGTCGGATGCGTCGTAGAGCGTGGTGGAGACACCATCGCCCTTATAGACGCTCAGGTTGCGCTGGTAGGCGGCGTGCTTGTTGCCGCCGCTTGCAAAGCTGCCGTCTCCGCCCATGTCGGTCTTCGTGTGAACGTTGTTGGCGTTCGGAATGTCGTAGACTTCCCCGCCGAACTTGTAGTCGGAGGCGCGGTTCTGCAGGCCCGTCGAGGCGAACTGGCTGCGTGGCCAGTAGCCGATCCACTGCCCCTGATAACCGAACCACCAGTCTCCGTTGTCACCCTCCTTCTTGATGGTGAAACGCCTCTCCTGCTGCGTGCCTCCCGCCGAGCTGTACGCCGCAAAGGTGCTGTCGAGCGCGACCGCCTGGCTGGTTTGTACGAAGCCGCCCGTCGTGTTGTAGCCGGTCTGCGTGCCACCCATCGAGTAGACGAACAGGCGTGAGTCGCCCAGCCACGTGGCCTTGCGCCAGCCGGCCTCCACGGTCTGGCGCTGGTTGGTGCCTGGACTACCGCCGCCGATCCAGATCTGCGAGATGGAGTGGTCGCCGTCCACTTCCAACGAAGGAGACCAGATATTGATGATGGAATCTGCGCCGTAGTTCGTAACGGTCTTGCCAGCGGTCGCGTAATCGCGGTTGTTGGCGCCCTCGAGGGCGCCCGGATCGAGCTCCGCGCCCGAATACTTGTCGAGGTAGCGAGCCAAGCTCGTGAACCGTGCAAGCTCGGTTAGTGGGATACGACGCTGCGCCACATGGCCTTCCGGGCAACTCGGGCGAGCCTCGTCATCGTCGCCAGCGGCCTGCTCGAATGCCTTGCGTTCGTCCTCCGACATCTCCGGCCCCGCCTTGAGCGCAACGGGCAGGCCCGCAGCAACGAGGTCTCGCACGCTCTGCTGACTGGCGAACGGGATGCAGTCGAACCGGTCGTTTCGAAGCTCGAACTTCTCGGCCACTTCGTCTGCCGTGTAGCGACGCTTGAGCCATGCGCTCATGCGCGTGAGCTCGCTGTCGCCAACGCGCGCGCGTAACTCGGAGGACACGGAGCTCAGCTCCCGCTCTGGACCTGGGTCGCTGTCTGCGCCGCACGCCTGCTGCGTGAGCAGCAAACCGGTGACGACCAGAAAGCGAGTCAATGTAAAGTTCGTCTTCGTCAATTCCATGTTCATTGCCCCTGCACACGCTTCCGCGCATTTTGTGCAGGGCACGTCTATTACGAATTCACAAGCGGGCAAGCTCGCTCACTCCTGCTTTGACTTCCTCACGATTGCGTCGGATTGCAGAACGGAAGAGCTGTCGCGATCGGTACCTGGAACGTGATCCGAGTAGAGCCGTGTTGCAGCACGTACGGTCCATCCGTCAGTGCGGGACCGTCGCAGACGACCGCCGCGCTCGACGTGGCGATGCAATCCAGCTTGCCCTCGAGATCGAAGCGAAGCTGACTGTGGATCTGCAGCGTCGTGCCCTCGAGCCGCACCTGGCAGCTCGAGCCCGCCTGCAAGCAAGCGCTGGTAGGCATCTCCTGCGGCGCGTGCACGGTCGCGATCAGCGGTGCGCCCGCGATCAGGAAGGTAGCGCCCTGGGAGTCCGTGGCCGCAGCCGGCGCGACCTTCGTGTCGATCGCCAAGCAAACCTGGCCTTCATCAGCGAAGCGCGTCTTCAGCACGGGCGTGGGGCTCGAAGCGGTCGTCGCGGCCGCACGCGGCGTGTCTTCGCGCGCACGACTGCAAGCCAGCACCAGCAACCCCATCCCCAACGCGCTGCCGAGACCGGTACCAAAATTTCTGCGCACACTCATGATGAGCACCCATACTCGAACGACGCCCGGCACGCGATTCCCATTTTCGCCAGCTGCAGTCGTTCGACACCGGATCGAGTTGCGCGTTCCCACGATAGACGAATCGGGTCGCCGCGCCCTTCCGCGTCTAGCGGCGCTCACGCTGGAGCGTGATGCGCGTCGCGCTGTACGTCGCGACGCAGTAGGGCACGAGATAGGTCGACAGCAGCGGCAGCACGTGCACGTCGCGTGTGCCGAACAGCGCGTCGCCCTGATTGATCAGATTGAGCAGGCTGCCGACCACCAGCGCCATGCGCAGCGCCAGCTTGACGACGGGGCCGGAGCTCGCGATGGAGAGCGCTGTCATGGCGCTGCAGTCTGCTACGCGGGCCGCGGGCTCGCCGTCGCATCGGTGACGGTTGCGATCGACGGGCAGACTTCTTACCGCTCGGACACCCGCACGCACCCGCACGATGCACAGCGGACTCGACTACTCCAGCTGGCCGAGCAGGAAGGCGGCCAGGAAGCCGAGCACCGTGAGCAAGCCGGTGAAGTCGTGGGCGCCTTCCCAGGCCTCGGGGATCATCGTGTCGGCGAGCATGGCCAGGATGGCGCCGGCGGCGGTGGCGGTGATGCTCGCCGTCAGCGCGGGCGCGGCGCCGACGAACCCCACGTAGCCGAGCAGCGACGCGAGACCACACGACACGGCGATGCCGGTCCAGACGCCGAAGACGTATCTCCAGCGCGACCGGCCTTCTTCATGCCTGCCGCGGACGAGAGGCCCTCGGGAAGGTTGGTGAGGAACACCGCGCCCACGGCGGCCATGCTCACGCCGTGTCCGGCGAGCAGGCTGATGCCGCCGTTCGGCCCTTCGGGGCTGCGCCGATGCGTTCGGGGAGATCGCTGAAAATGCGTTACGTCGCCCTGCGGGCGGAGGGTGCCGTTTGTAGGGCTTATCCTCGTCGCCTGGCAACGACGGCTTCAACGAGCTGCTGTTCGAGGACAAGAAGGGCGAAGAGCAGGTGTATCTGCACGCACCTGCACGCACAGAAGGACCTGAAGGAAGAGGTCGAGAACGCTCACTCATTGAGCATCAAGGCGACGCGTTCGGTTTCCGTAGGCGGAAACGAGACCTACACGATCTCCGGCAAGCGGACGAAGTCGATCGGTGGAAAAGACGAGAAGGGCGAGGGAATCGAGATCCACGGCGACAGAAGTACCACCATCAGCAAAAACGAGACGTTCTCGGTCACCGAGCACCAGAAACACACGATCGGCAAGGGACGTGAGGCAGGCACCCCCGTCGTGCCCGGCTCAAGCGAAAGCAGCGGTGCCGGCACAACCACCGCAGGCACGAGCCGAACCCCGAGCGGCTCGGTGGCTGCCGGCTTCGTTCCCAGCCGCTCACGCCAGTAGT
>JBEGTL010000527.1:0-5925 GCA_041179425.1 Pseudomonadota bacterium
CGCGACCGACGCCGGCTCGACGCACGCGTGGGCCGAGGTGTACCTGCCAGGTCCCGGCTGGAAGGGGTTCGATCCGACGGCAGGGTTGATCACGGGGACCGAGCACATCGCCGTGGCGGTGGCGCGCCATCCAGAGACCGTGCCGCCCGTGGCGGGCAGCTACCTCGGTCCCGCGCTCCCTGTGCCCGTCCTCAACGTGAACGTGCACGTCGCTGCCATGGCTTAGTTCGCGCTTAGTTCGCGCGAGATCACGCGAGATCACGCGAGATCACGCGCCGAAGCGGCCCATCAGGTTGGCGACGACAGCCAGCAGCTCCTGCGCGTCGACCGGCTTGGCCACGTGATGGTTGAAGCCCTTGCGCAGCGCCCGCGTGCGATCTTCGGAGCGCGCGTAGGCGGTGAGCGCCACGGCTGGCGTGCGGCCACCCTGACTGGCGGGCAGCGCGCGGACGCGCTCGATCAACATGGAGCCGTCTTCTTCGGGCATGCCGATGTCCGACAGGAGCACGTCGGGCGGGTCGCTAGCTTGCCTTCGTCGTGGGACCCGGGCGGAAAGCTGTTCACACGCGCCGCTGCTTCGTTTTGGTAGACGAGGTCGAAGTCGATCAACGTGCCCTGCTCGTCGCGGCGTGCGTGGTACAGGATGAGCCCCGTCGGCGAGACCTCCTGCACCATGCGCATCAGTGCCTCGCGCTCGAGCAGCTTGCGCGTGAGATCTTCGCGCTCGCGCAGCGCACGGGCGAGGTGCGTTTGCAGCAGCTGCTCGGCTTCGGAGTGCGACGCGGCCATGACGATCTTCAGAACTCCGCGGTGAGAGGGCGCACGGTGAGCAAAGCTCTGCGCGCCGCTCGCTCGTTGTAGTCGCTGTCCCAGCAATCCGTCCAGCCTTCGCGCGCAGCAGCACGATGATCGGTGCAGCCAGCACGCCGTCCGGCTACATCCAGGCCATGCCCGCTCGCCTGGTCGACCCCGCCACCGTTGCTGCCTCGTTTCGCGCGCAATTGCGCGACGAAGTGGCCGCACTCGGCCGTCCCCTCACCTTACTTGGTCTACTCGCGGAGGGCGACGCACCCTCGGCGACCTACGCCGAGTACACGCGCAAGGGCTGCGACGACGTGGGCATTCGTTTCGAGCTGCACAAGGTGTTGCACGACGACGCCGAGCGCGCGGTGCGCCAAGCCAGCGCCGACCCCGAGGTGCACGGCATCCTGGTGTACTACCCCATCGGCGGCAGCGAGCGCGATCGCTGGCTGCGCGAGCTGGTCGACCCGCGCAAGGACATCGAGGGGCTGCACTCGTTCTGGGCTCGCTGTCTGTACGAAAATCGCCGCTACGTCGACTCCGCGCACCGCCTGCAGGCCGTCCTTCCCTCGACGCCGCTCGCGATCCTCAAGCTGCTCGACGAGGCCGGCGCGTCGAATGCAGAGGCTGCGCGTCCGCTCGACGGTGTGACCGCGTGCGTGTTCAACCGGAGCGAGGTGGTGGGCTATCCGCTCGCGGCCATGATGGCCAACGATGGCGCCGAGGTGTACTCGTTCGACGTCGACGGCCCCAAGCTGTTCGTGCCTGGGGAAGGGGACGATGCGCACCGCACGCGTGCCACCTTCATCACACGAAAAGACGCGCTCGCTCGCTCGAGTGTGGTGATCACGGGCGTGCCGAGTCGCAGCTTCCCGCTGATCGGCAAAGACGAGCTCAAGCCGGGCGCGATCTGCCTCAACTTCTCCACGCTGCGCAACTTCGCCCCCGACGTGGTGGACCAGGCCTCCGTGTTCGTGCCGCGTGTCGGACCGATGACGGTGACCATGGCACTGCGCAACACGGTGCGTCTGTACAAACACGGCGCGCTCGGAGGCTGAGCGACACGCCGTCGCTGTGGCCGTTGCGCACGGACGGCACCTCGGTGCCCGATGCGTTACTTGGCGGTCTTGGCTCGCTCGATGGCTTGCACGATCAGGCCCGACGCTTCTTCGGCGTCGCCCCAGCCCAGCACCTTGACCCACTTGGTGGTCTCGAGGTCCTTATAATGCTGGAAAAAGTGCTCGATCTGCTGGAGCGTGATCTGCGGCAGGTCGGTGTAGTTGAGGACCTTTTCGTAGCGGCGCGTGAGGCGCGAGACGGGCACCGCCAAGATCTTTTCGTCGCCGCCTGCTTCGTCTTGCATACGCAGCACGCCGACCGGGCGCACCGCCACCACGGCGCCGGGCACGATGCCGCGCTGGTTACAGATCAGCACGTCACACGGGTCGCCGTCGTCGGACAGCGTGTGGGGGATGAAGCCGTAGTTCCCCGGGTATCGCATCGACGTGTACAAAAAGCGGTCGACCACCAGCGTACCGGAGGCCTTGTCCATCTCGTACTTGATCGGCTCACCCCCTACGGGCACCTCGACGACGACGTTGACTTCATGAGGCGGGTTTCTACCGATCGAAATGGCGTCGAGACGCATGAGCAGACTCCTTACGTGACCTGTGCCGGCTACCCACGTCGGCCGCCGGCGGCAAAAACAACGGCGAGTATACTCGCAGAGCGCGCAGGCTCACGGACCAAGCATAGCGAGCACGTCGAGGGGCGCCCATTTCTGGCGAGCGTTGCCGCGCTCAGCGCCTATGCTCGGCGCCCGCATGATCGACAACGACCTGATGGTTCTTGCGCCCGACGGCACGCGCATCGCGTACTCGGTGACCGGTCGAGGGCCGGCCCTGGTGCTCACCAACGGACTGACTACCAGCAGCTTTTTTTGGAAGTACTTGCAACCGCACTGGCGCGACACGCACACCGTGGTCACGTGGGACCTACCCGGACACGGCCGATCGGGCCCCGCACAGAGCGACGTTTCGGCCAGCATCACGGGCCTGCCCCCGCTGCTCGCGCACGTGATGGACGCCGCGGGGGTGCAGAGCGCCGTGCAGATCGGCTGGTCGGTCGGCTGTCAGATCGTGCTCGAGCTCTACCGACAGCTCCCCGCAAGGTGTACGGCACTGTGCTGTCTGTTCGGCCCCGCCGAGCACGCGCTGCGCAACACGGCGCTGCCCGTCCCGGGCGCGTGGATCCACGCACTGCTCAACCACCAGGGCGGCGTTGCCAGCGCTGCGCTCGTGCAGCTGCTGGCGCAGGCGGTGGCACTACCCGGGGGACCTGCCCTCGCGCGCGCCTTGGGTCTCGTGGGAGCCACCGATCCCGACGTGCGGCAGCTGCTGTCCGATCTCGGCAGACTGCACTCGAGCACCGGTCAGCGCATGGCGCTCGCCGCGGAGGCGCACTCCGCGTTCGACGTGCTGGCCACGTTGCAGGTGCCGCTCTTGATCCTGGCAGGCGAGCGCGATCAGTTTGCGCCGCCCGCTCGGGTGGGAGCGCGCATGCACAGCGCAGCTCCGCACAGTGAGCTGGTGCTGGTCCAAGGCGCGACCCACACGGCCTTGCTCGATCACGCCGACGAGATCGGCGACGCGGTCGACAGTTTTCTGGCGCGCCACGGGCTGACCGCGTGATCACGCTGCTCTCGACAGGCCAAACTGGGGCATCACGCGGCTCGCGAACAGCTCCATGCTGCGCATCACGGCGCCGTGCGACACCATGCCGCCGAAGTTGAACCACGCGATGACGCGCCCCACACCGAGCTCTTGCTCGATCCGCTGAAGCCGCTCGACACACGCGCCCGGCGTCTCGAAGATGCCCATGCTGCCGTTCACGCTCTCGAACGTCGTGTTCTGCATCTGCCTCAGCATCGTCTGTAGCTTGGCTCGCTCGGCCTCGTTTGTGCACTTCGTGATCAGCAACTCGGAGGCCGCACTGACCACGGCCACGTGGTGACGCACGCTCGGCGCGATCTCGCGCTCGAGCTGCGCCGTGGAGTCGGCCACGTAGAGCGGCATGACAACACTCAGATCCGACGGCGTCATCGCTGCGTGTCCGGCGCGCTTCCGCGCGCGCTTGTACACGGCGACCACGTCTCGCAACTTGTCGAACGTGAGCGCGTGCGCCGCGACCAAGACCGGATAGCCGCCCTGCCCCGCTTGCTCCGCCGTCTCCACACTGTTGGCGGCGAGGTGGATGGGGACAGGACCTTGCAGCGGCTTGGGCGTCAGACATACGTCGTCCGCGCGAAAGTGCTGTCCGAGAAAGGAAAAGGCATCTTGCTGGAACGCTCGTTCCAGCAACGTGAGCCCTTCTGCCAGCCGCGCGCGACTCTCCTCCATGGGCACGCCGAAGCCGGCAAAGTGGAGGGGGTTGCCGCCGCGCCCGATGCCCAGCTCTACGCGGCCTCCGCTCAGCACGTCGAGCGTGGCGATCTCCTCGGCGACGCGCAGCGGGTTCTGCAGTGCGAGCTGCACGATGGCGGTCCCCAGGCGCAGCGACCGCGTGCGGGCCGCGATGGCGGCCAGCAGAAGCGTCGGGCAGGGCAACACGGAGAAGCGCGGGTTGAAGTGGTGCTCGACGGGCCACACCGACTCGAAGCCCAAGGTCTCCGCGTGCGTCGCCTGGTTCAGCGTGTCCTGGTACAGCTGCGCGGGTGCCTGCGTCTCGGCGCAAGGCATCAGGTAGTGCAGTCCGAATTTCATGAGTGGGCCCAGAGCAAGCGGCGCGCCGCGCCTGCACTCTTTGGCGCACACCAAACAGCTACGCTATTTCGCGCCGGTGCGGTGCACGCCTGGGCACGTGCCCGGGCACGTCAGAGCGAGCCGTAGTGGCGCATGGCCTCGACGCGCGCGGCGTTGAGGCGCTCGGCCATCAACATCGCGAAACGTTTGATGAGGTGGTAGCCGAGCTTGGTGTCCGCATCACAGGCCTGTCGAAGCTTTTGGCCGTCGACGGAGATGACGGTGCTGGGCGTGACGGCGCGGGCATCGAACGACCAGCGGTAGGGCGGGATGAACCACGACCAGCCGAGCAGACTGCCGTCGCCGACCGTCTGGATCTTCAGCGACTCACCGTCGATGGCCGGCACCTCGATGGCCACACTGCCTTTGCGCACGATGAAGAACTCTTGCGCGTCGAAGTCGCGCTGGAAGACGCGCTGCCCCGGCTTGAACTCGATCTCCGATGCGTAGCTCACGATCAGTTTGGTCTGGGTCGGCGTGAGCCCCGCGAAGACGGGGTGCTTCACCAAGTAGTCCGAGAGCGTGTCCGCCTCTGCCATAGCGTTCCCTCCGCGTCACCTGCGTACGCTCTGCACACTTTCAGGATCTTCGGAGCGCGCGCAACCGTTCGGGCCCTCGTTCGGCGGAGAGCGCCGCTTCGGAAACGTGGACGACACCCGAGAGATGCCGTCCGGTGGGGCTCGTGCACAGCACGCGTGCTCGGCCCGTTGCGCGCGCAGGCGCCGCGCGTGAGCCCGGTGACCCGTTACTGAACGGGAGCGGCGCGAGCGACCGGAACGCTCGCGTCGACCACGGGCCTGGGCGGCACGACGACCGGACCCTGGGCGGGCACGTTGGGGCGGACGCAGCTGTTGTTGGGTCCGCACGCCGCGCCACCACGGCACAGACCGAAGCCGAGGCCCGGATCGCAGCACGCCTCACCGAGGCCACCGCAGTCGACGCACGCTGTCTGTTCGCCCTTGGTGAGACACACTTGGTTGCCCGCGCATGCCTTGCCGCAGCCACCACAGTTGGCCTCGTCACGGCTCGGGTTTACGCACGTCGTGCCGCACACAATCGAGCCGGCACCGCACACGGCGCGCTCAGTGTCCGAGATCGACTTTGACACCACGGACGGGCTTCGCGAGCACGAGCACGAGCGGTAGACAACACAGGATGAGCAGACCGGTTGCCCAAAAAGTGTCCGCAAACGACAGCACGGCAGACTGCTGATCGACGACGCCGTCAAGCAACGCGAGTGCACGGTCGCGCGCGTCTTGTAGAGAAAAGCCGAGACTGGTGAAGCGCTGCGTGAGCAGCTGCACACGCTCGAGGGTGAGTGCGT
>JBEGTL010000528.1:0-5914 GCA_041179425.1 Pseudomonadota bacterium
CGCGGCGTGGACTGTGGACACCCAACAGCGTGCGTCGCGACCGGCCTCTTCCTGGCGACGCGTTCGTGTTCGACCACGGCGGTGGTCACGGGCACATCGGACTGGTGCTCCGCGTCAGCGCCGACGGATCGCAGATCAACACGGTGGAGGGCAACGCGGGAAACCGCGTCAAAGTCGGCTTGCGCGACCTGTCTGCAGCCGCGCTCGTCGGCTTCATCGACAACGTGCGCAGCGAGTCTTCGCTCGCGTTCGAGCGGGGCTTGTCGCCGCTGCCGCAGCTGGCAAGCGAGAGTACGCGCTGAGTGTCTGCTACTTGCCGCAGAGCACGGCGCTGAAGCTGCCTTCGGCCGCGCCCGTGGAGAACAACAGCTCGCCACTGGCGATGAAGCCTCCGGTCGTCTTTTTGTAGGCGCTCGAGCCGCTCGAGACGATGGCCTTGGTGACGAACGGCGCGGGGCTATTGCTGCCCGGAGCCGGCATGTGAATGACGCCGGTGTCTTCGGTGTAGATGACCCCGGAGCCATCGAGCGGCGTCACCACGCTCACGCCCCTGTACACGTACTTGGAAGGGTCGC
This sequence comes from Pseudomonadota bacterium, assembly GCA_041179425.1. Taxonomy (GTDB): domain Bacteria; phylum Myxococcota_A; class Polyangia; order Polyangiales; family DASUME01; genus DASUME01. The sequence continues at coordinate 576 of JBEGTL010000528.1, forward strand.
TGTCATCACCCGCCGGCACCATGGTCAAGAAGGTGGCGTCGTACGTCGCGGGGAACTCTCCCTCGAGCATGCCGTGCGTACACAGCCCAATCGGCGACGTACACGGCGCGCCGGTGTTCGAGAGGAAGGGGCCGTAGTAGGCCTTGCACTCCTTGTCCTTGGCGACTGCTGCGCTGCTCGTGGCGAAAAGTGCGACTGCGGTAAGTGGGCCCGCGAGCGTGACGAACTTCGATTGAGCCATGCCAGTACCTCCCCTGAGAGGGGCGACCGTAGACCCAAACGTGGACGGTTCGCATCTTTTGAATCGGCAATCGACGACCCACATGTGCGGAGTGCGTTGCGCAGGTTCTGCAGACCGGAGCCCGCATTGACTCGGCGCTCCAGAAGTCACCGGAGCGAGCCCAAAAGAGAATTTCGACACGCGCTGGGGCGGTATGAGATTGTGGGCGGTGTCGATGCCGACGCGGGAGACGCGCATGCAGACGCGTTGGTTACCGTTCTGTGCCGCGCTCGACCCAGCAGCGGCGTCTGGTTGCGCCGTGCGGACTCGTGTCGCCGCAGCGCTGGTCTCACTGCTCGTCGCAGGAGAGCGGTGTGCAGGGCTCTCGGAAGGCGCGCGTTATCTAGAGAGCGAGACACTGGCGGCCGTGATGGCGCACGAACTCGGCCATTTTCTCGGACTGCTCCACGTGCGCGAGGCCGATGGGAGACAAGACACGCTCGCCGATACAGACGCGGACGTAGCCAACTTGATGTCGACCCGACCGAGTGCAGGAGCAAAGCAGCTTACAGAGTTTCAGATCTCCATTGCCCGTCGTCATGCTGCGCTTGCAGTCTCCAGATGGAGTCGACGCAACGAATCTGAGAATTAACTTCGCCGTTCCGTGAACGAAGCTGTTTGCTGTCTGCGGACCTATCGAGATTTTCCAGGGGGAAAGTCTTGTCACAGCGCGGACTGCGACTAGGCGGGAGCTCGACTTCTGCGCTGCTCGTTGAGCTGCGTGGATCCTTGCGTCGAGGGGCTAGCCGCGGCCGCTGGAGGCGACAACAAAAAGCTCGTCACCAACGTGCTCGCCGATCACGGGCTGCAGATCGTCTACCACGTGCGGCCCGCGCAAGCGGAGACCGCAGAGTGGAAGCCGCTCTACCTGCACGAGCAGGGAGAACAGGCCAAGGCCGGCGAAGCGGGCGAGAGCGGACAGACGCCGACGCAGTTCGAAGAGACCGAAGCGGTCTCTGAGACGCCGCACTACTACACGCACGGCCTGTACGTGGAGAACGACTGTGGCGAGCGCAACCTGAGCACTTGCAAACAGGCCGTCAATCCGCGCACCGACATCATCTACGGAGCCTGGTCCGAACAGACGGACTTCGTGGTCCGCGCCTGCTTGGTGCCGGTCAAAGACAACGGCGACGCCGACGGGGCGTTCGACGTCAACCCCAAGAACAACTGCAAAGAGATCCCGCTCAAGGTGGTGCGTCACGACACCACGGGCTCGGCGACCGACGCCTCGAGCTACGGCTTCAACTACCAGTGGAAAGACGGCGTGGGCGATCAGTCCACGCTGCGCTTGGGTTGGGAGTTTCACACCTGGAACAACCTCACCACCGCGGGCGTGTCAGTCGACAACGCGGCGAGCATCTCGCTCGGCTCCAACCTCGTGGGTTCGGTCGACATCCTCAAGGGTGGCGCAGCGGGCGCGGCCAACGTCTCGCTGGTCGGCAGCTACTACGACTACGGACTCACCGCCTTCGGGACCAAGCTGTGGGGCGACGCCCGAACAGTTCCCGAGTACCACTACGAAAAGGACTGGAACGCGACCAAGGAGATCAAACGCTCCATGATCGTGTGGTGCGGCGCCGTCCCGGTGACCGTGGAGATCCGCTTCTCCGGAACGGCAGGCTTGGTCGCCAACGTCGACATCGTCGGCGTGAACAAGCCGTACACGGCGAGCGAGGAGTTCGGAACGTACCTGCTCAAGCAAGCGGGAACCGCCTCGCGCATCGGCCTGGCGACGTTGACGGTGACTCCTTGCGGCAACATCACCGTCACGGCGAGAGCCTCCATCACCAGCGGCGGCGTTCGTGTCGGTGTGGGTGGTGACCTCAAGCTGCTCGAGCTGCGCTCTCCGCTCTCGGGACGCGTCTGGTGGGGCGTGACGAACCTGACCCCCGTCGCACTCACGACCGGAGCCTGGGCCGACCTGAGGCTGCAGTTCTCGACCATGCGCGGCAACGTCTACGTCTACGCGGAGAGTTGGTCTGTCGAGTGGTGCAAAAAGAAGACTCCATTCGGCAGGATCAAGTATCCGTGCGGCGAGGACTGGAACCAGTTCTGGGACTACGACATCGCCGACTGGGATGGCTGGGTATGGAAGCAGACGCTCTGGTCGTCTCCGTACAAGGCCTACTTCTGCAATGGGCACGGCACCTGCGATGCCAGTGGCGGCCTCCCGGCGTGCACCTCGTGCAACCCCTCGTGGGCCGGCACGCGATGTGAGATCGACACGACGACGAGTACCAGCTGCTTGGCTCTGCACAACTCGTCGCCGACCCTCGGTGATGGCACCTACACCATCGACCCAGATGGGGCAGGGGCCCTTCCGTCGATCAGTGTCCAATGCGACATGACCACTGCGGGTGGAGGCTGGACCGTGATCGACAACGAGGCGTTTGCCTCCGGCAGCGCGCCGGGCTGGCCTGACGTCAGTGTCATCACGAGCTGCACGGCCTACGGCAACATGCTCGGCCTCTTTGCGAACGACGATGTCGCCAGTCGCACGTACGACCTGCTGTCGATCCCGCACAGCGAGGCTCTGGTGTCGCTCGACTACGTCGTCGTCGACACCTGGGATGGCGAGAGTGCGTTTGTCGACGTCGACGGCGCGCGTGTCTACAACACCCAGTTCACGTACGGCGGCACGACGGACCTGTGCGGTGGGGGCTGGAACGACCGGGGTCCGCAGCCGGTGTCGAGCCAGGCGGCGCACACCACCAACAGCCTGCTCCTGCAGATCTCGTCGACTCTCGATCAGGGCACGGCCGACGAGTCGTTTGGTGTCGACGACGTGCGCGTCATGGTGCGCTGAGGGAAGTGGCTTCCGGCAGAGGCTCCGCTACGCTCCTCGCGCGCCATGCTTCCGTGGCGCACAGCGCGGTTCATGGCCAAGTCTTTGCACACCACTCTCTGGTTAAGCGGCTCTCTCAGCTTGTCTCTGCTGGCGGTCAGCTGCACCGACCTGCCAGAGATCGAGGGCGGCGTGTGCGGCAACGGCATCGTCGAGCTCGGCGAAGACTGCGAACCACTTCACGATGCCGGCGCGCTCGCGTGTCTGCCACCGGGCGCCGAGGGGGCGTGTCACTTCAGCTGCGCGCGCGACGCCGACGGGGGGCGGCCGGCCTGTACGTCCGGCCGGGGCTGCGATGCCGACGACATCTGTCGCGACCCTACCGGCGACTTCGAGCTGGCGACCACGGTCGCGGTCGGCGGCGCGAACTCGCTGCTGGCTGGGGACTTCGACGGCGACGGCCGCACAGACCTGGTGAGCCGTCCGGTGCGCGACCGGGTCGGGCGCGCGCCGCTGACCTTCCACTATTTCGACCGCCTCGGCGCCCTGAGTCAGACGGTCGCCTTCCCCAAGAGTGTGCTGTCGCCGGTGGTCGCGGACCTGACACCTGACACTCGCAGTGACCTTGTGTTCAGCGGCTTCGACGTGGGTCTGCTGCTGGGCAGAGCCGATCGCAGCTGGGTCCCTGAGACGTTCAGCTCGTACACGTTGCCTGACTCGCTGGTACGCACCCTCGACGTCTACGATCAGGGGCTCTACAGCGACTCTGGATCGGCCAGCAACACGGCCTTGGTGGTGTTCAGCTCCAAGGCTGCCAACGCCAACCTGATGGTCCTCGATACCGCGCTCTCGCGGCTGGTGCCACGCTTCGCGCTGCCGGGGCCCGTGTCCGACTTGGCGGGTCAACCCATCAGCGCAAACGTGATTGAGGCGGTCGATTCGCCCTGCGACGAAGTGGTGTTTGCATACCGCGGCGCGAGCAGCTTCGAGCTCGTCGACCTGTGCAAGCTCGGCAGCGTTCCCGGCACCGTCAGCTGGCGACCCGAGGCGGTGCGCCGCACCATCTCGCTCGACCCGCCAGCGGCCATCGACGGCGGCCCGCTGTTCAGCGACGTCAATGGCGACGGCCACCTCGATGTCATGATCGGTGCGGGCGGCCATGCCTACGTCGCGCTGGGCGACGGTGCGGCGCTTGCGGCGGCAGTCCCGTTCCGCCTTCCACCCGCCCAAAACGGCGGCTCGTCGCTGAGCGCGCCCCTGCCGCTCGCCACCGGCGACCTGACGGGGGACGGCCACGTGGACTACGTGCTCGACGACTCGTTCCTCACCTCGTGGCGAGGACCAGGCGAGCCCGACCATCACTACGAGACCCTGCTGAGCAACGATCGCAGCGTGTGGACCGCGGCGGCCATCGCCGACCTCAACGGCAACGGACAGCTGGATGTGGTGGCGGCCTCGAGCAGCACGTCCGGTATCGACTTTTTTAACGGCACCGGCGGCCGTCAGCTCATCCCCGCGCGCTTGGCGACGTCGGGCCCGGTGCTGCAGCTCGCCGTCGGCGACTTCGATGGCGACCTGATCAACGACATCGTCTACGTTGAAGCGGCACCCTCTCCCGAGGAGCGCGAGACGCTGATGATCGCGTTCGGGGTTCGCGACGGCCCTCCGTCCAAGGCGGTCCCCGTGGCGCGCTTCCGACACACCGAGCAGGTGGTCTCGTACCGCGAAGAGAGCATCGACAACCTGATCGTCACCTCCACGCAGACCGTCAATGGTGTGTCTGCCTCGACGGTGACGCCGCTCGAGGGCAGCTCCGACCGCACCCCGTACTCGGCGATGGCCCTGATCAGCTTCGCGATCGACGAGTCGTTCGAGTTTTTTCCGGCGCTCGCGCTGGCTACCGGCAGCTTCGCGACGCCTGGCCAGCTCGACGTGCTCGCCGTCACCACGCTGGCAGAGCAAACGGGATTTGCCTGGCAGCTGTGGCGCGTGCCCGCGTTTGCGGGGGGCGCCAACGCTCCAGAGCGTCTGGACGGCACACTCGACGTGCGGCTCCAGCCCGGGACCAACGACGGCGGTCTGTTCACCATCCGCGTGCTCAGCGCGGCTGCCGACCTCGATGGTGACAAGCTGGACGAGTTCATGGTGGTGGCACCCGCGGACGGCGGAGCCCACTGCGGCATCGAGCGTTTTGCCGGCAACGGTCAGCTCAAGTTCGGAGTGCGCTCACGCGGTCTGCTCGTGGCCGATGAACCGTGTACGCAGCCTGCT
>JBEGTL010000529.1:0-5905 GCA_041179425.1 Pseudomonadota bacterium
GGGATCGCCATGCTACTGGACGTAGGCGAGCTTCGGCAGTCAGGTGGGACGCCTGACTACATGGCGCCCGAAGCCTTTGACGCGATCCAAGAGCCGGCGATCATCCAGCGACGAGATGTGTTCTCGCTCGCTGTCATGGCTTACGAGTTCCTGGTCGGCGGTCGGCCTTTCCCGAGTCAGACGCTTTCCGAGTTCGTCACAAGCACGCGAGAGCCGCCGTTGCCACCCAGTCACCTGCGTGCAGACCTGCCAGATGCGTTTGATAAAATCATTCTCGCGGCGCTCGATCCTGACCCGCGCACCCGAACGCCGACGGTGCAGATCTTTCGTCGTGAGCTCGAAGGCGCACGTCGCACCCTGAGCGAGCGGCGCAGTTCTGCGCGGTTCTTGCTGGTGGATGATGATGCCGCGTTCACCGTGTTCGTGGAGCACGCGCTGGCTAGGAAGTTTCCTGGCGCGTCCTTCACGCACTGTACTGACGGAAAACAGGCGCTGCAGAGCCTGATCGATCAACCCACCGACATCGTCTTGCTCGACCTGCGGCTGCCGGACATCAATGGCATCGAGCTGACAGCCGAAATCCGTGCGCGGCATCCTGCGTGGAAGACCCCGATCTTGATCATCACCGCTCACGGTAGCGGAGCGGACTGGAAGTTGCTCTCCGATCTCGGTGCAGACGGCTTCATGGTCAAGCCGGTCGACATGAACTCGCTTGGCAACACGGTCGGTCACCTTCTCGAGCAAGCGCGGGTTTCGTGCCCTCGATAGCTGCTCGCGCCCACGGGCTTCCTCCGGACTGGAGTTCTGATGAAAAGTAACGAGCGTCAAGACGCACCGCTGCCGGTTGTCCGTTCGACTCAACAGCCGAGCGCCGACAGTGGGGGGCCTGCCGGCGAGGTGTTGCGCGTGGCGCAGGTACCGCGCAGAGACTCGCTGGCGGCGATCAACGAGTGGGTCCAAGGCGAGCTCGCTGAGCCGCGGTTACCGAAGGTCACGGGAAAGGAGCTCGGCGAGCCGGCCTCTCCGCGAGGGCGGTCGAGCTCCGGAATCGAAGAGTCGAAGACTCTGCTGGAGCGGACGGCGTCTTCGCAGGGCACCGCTGCGGCACCGCCTCGAGCACGAACTCGCCGAGTTGCGAGTACCGAGGATGTCGTCACCGTCAGACTGGAAGAGTCGGCCAAAAAGATGCTGAAAGAAGCCGCCGAGGGAGTCAACGCCGTCTCGAAGCTGCAGTCCGAGAGTGACGCGGTGCAGAGTGGGCTGCAACAAAGACTTCTGCGCGCTGGCATGCAGTCCGGCTCGGAGCAGTCGTTGACGCATGTGGTGTTCACCGACACCGGGCGCGTGCGAGTAAGTCGCCGGCTCATGCTGCTCTGCCTGATCGCGCTCATGGCCCTCGGCGGCCTCGCTGCGACCGGATGGGGTCGTGGCCTAAGCAAGTCTCCTGCTGAAGACCGAGCAGCCCGTTCGCCACGCATCGCGGCGCCACACACAGCGTCTGGTCCACCGGCGGGCACCCCACTGATGCAGCTGGAACTCGCGCCAGGAGAGACTGCCAACCCCAGCTCTGAGCCGGTCGAGCCTGCGACCGAACGTGCGAACTGACAGAACGAGCTTTTCGCGCAGCGAGGGACGGCGCATCACAGCGCCTTTGAAAGGCGCGAGCAGAGATGCCGCGGTCTGAGCCTAGCGAGCGCGCTCAACCTTGAGCAGGTCGCGGATTTCTCCGAGCAGTACTATGTCGGCAGGCGGCGCTGCCGGCACGACCTGGGCTTTTTCCTCTCGCGCGAGCGAGTCCTTGAGCTTGTTGATCGAGCGCACAACCATGAAGACGGCAAACGCCAAGATCAGGGTGTTGATCAGCACGGTGACGAACTGCCCGTAGCCGAGCGCCACGACGCCGGCGGCTTTTCGAGCTTCCGCGAGCGGTGTGCCCTCAGGTATTTCACCCTTCAACACGAAGTACATATTGGAGAAATCAACCTTACTCGCCAACCCGGTCAGAGGGATGATCAGTTCGTCCACGAAAGACTTGAGGATGGTGCCGATGGCACTGCCAATGATGAGACCCACGGCCAGGTCGACCGCGTTGCCCTTGCCGATGAAGTTGCGAAAGTCTGTCAAGACCGATGCCATGAATAATCTCCATTCGAGAACTGTGCTGCGGCTGTGCCGAAGACTCCCAGTGTCTCCGACGATTCGTCAAACTCTTCGCTGAGCTACGGCGTCTGTGTGGGAGCGGACGCGTCCGTGGGAGCGGACGGCTCAATAGGTAGGACCGGCGTTCGCAGAGCGGCGGGCGGCTCGGGTAGCGCAGCTGGCTCCACGGTATGCAGCTTGGACTCGGCCGCCGCTGCGCGCAGTTCCGCTGCGGTGGCGCGCGTCTCGAGTGCTGCGATACGCTCCGAGGCCCGCTCGGCATCGGTCTTCTTCGCGCCCGGGGTCGGTGAAGACTTCGTGTACTGCAGAGACAGTAGCAACGAGTTGGTGACCTGTAGTGCGTCGATCAGCTGCACGTCACGCACGACCTTCAGCTGGTAGTTGACACTGAGCCAGGACGTCACGCCCATGCCGCATGCCGCAAGCACGCCAACTCGTGTCAGCTCGAGGATGCTGCGGCTGGTGTGGTCGTTGTTCAAGAGTGGGAAGAGCGCACTCACACCGAGGTTGTAGAGCAGACGGCCCCCGAGCTCCTTGCCGTCGATGCCCGCAAATAGCTCGGCGCCTGCCTGGTGCACGTCCTTCAAGTCGGTATAGACAATGCCGCGCAAGTCCTTCTCATCGGTGATGGCGCGTGCACCGTCTGCAAACGTGTGGCGACCACCGGCGCCCACGCGCAAGCTGGTGCTCAGCACGTCGCTGCGGATCGGCTGAAAGAACCAGCCAAGTCCCTCGTTCAACGTGAACGGCTGGAAGGAGCTGGCCAGTCGGAAGCGCGATGACTGCGTCGTGGCACCGTCGGTGTCGCGTACGTACGTCAAGGAGGTCGCCGAGACCCGGTCGGTCTTTAAGATGCTGCTCTGCACCGCAATGCGCGCGAACGGGCCCGTCCATTCGCGCAGGAAGAAGTTGTAGAGGCTCTGCAAATTAAGTTGGTCGTTGCTCTTGACGAACGTTCCGAGGGCCGGCGTGCGTGACCAAGTCTCGGCGAGCGATCCGGTATTGAGCCACTCGTGGCGATCGTGCAGATAGTCCAGGTTGCCCAGAAAGCTCGCGCCAAACAGAACCGAGTTGCCGTTGATCTGCCCGACGACGTCGCGGTTGGACGCGATGTTCAGGTTCGCTGCGAGAGTAACCCCGTAGGCCAGTCCCTGAGGCCTCTCAGATGCCTTGAAGCTGCCGTCGGGGACATACGCAGTCGCGGTGGGCGCCGGAGCAGGAGCCGAGGAAGGTGCAGAGGACGCCTCCTGTCCGTGGACCACACGCGGCGTCCCGGCTAGGAGGGTCGCCAATGCAGTCAGAACCAACGATTGCTTCATTCGAGGACTCTCCGTTTCTAGGCTGCGTCGCCCACAGGGGCAGCTGATATTGGGGTTCGCGTTCATGGCACATCGTCTGAACCCCGCTCACTGGACGTGAGTCACAAAGAAAAGTCTCGGGCACGTCCGAACCACGACAAGTACGTGAACTCGTGATAGTTCAGAGCTCACACGATGATTCCGCCGCCACCACCGGGTCTTCGCGACGAAGAAGAGGACGTGCTTGTCCGCCGCTTTCGCCAGCCGGGCCAAGAAGGCGATGAGGCGTACAGCGAGCTTGTCCGGCGCTATCAGACTCGGGTCGTCCGTCTCGTCGGCTACCTGTTGGGAGATGCGAGTGAAGCCGAGGACGTGTCTCAAGAGGCCTTTGTGCGCGCCTTCTCGGCGCGCGACACCTTTGATCGCGGTGACAACTTCGCTGCCTGGATTCGTACGATAGCGACGCGCGTGGCCTTCAATTGTCGCCGCGACAAGGCCACGCGAGATCGCTACCACGCAGAGGTCGAGCCACCTTCGGCGACTACCTCACCGGCGGTGGAAGCCGAAGCGCGGAATTTGCTGGAGCAAGTGTTGCCACAGTTGAGCTACGCCTATCGGGAGGTCCTCGTCTTGCGGTACGTCGAGGAGCTGTCGATCGGCGAAATCGCGAACATGCTCAATCTGGGCGAGTCCGCGGCGAAGATGCGGCTCTCGCGAGCGCGTGATGAGTTCTGGGTTCTGGAGAAGAGCAGGGCTTGATTGGTCGAGCGAGTCGAAGATGAAGATGAAGAGCAGTCGACCAGGGATGCGTTCGCAGCGCTCCGCCGGCACGTCGTGCGCGTCTCCTCGGATTTCGGCGTGCGTTTGGCTGTACGGTTGCTCGCTCTCGCTGCAGCCCGAGGTAAGGGAGATCCAAGCCTCCTGGTCGTCTTCGGGCGGACGATGAGCGAGGCCGTCTCGATTGTCGTTTCGCCACTTGCCTCGGTCGACCCATCGCCGAGCGACGCCCCCTCTGAATCGAAGGATGACGACGATGAACGGTCGTGAAGATCTCCTTGGCTCGCTGCTCGAGCAGGCCCGCCTCATCGCGCCCAAGGCGGCGTCGTGTGTAGGTATCCTTATCGGGGGACTGCTGCTGTCTGCCCTGGCACGAAGGCTCGCGGTCTGGCTGTTGCGACGCTCGGGGCTCGAGGCGTTTGCCGAACGTGCCGGGGGCGCCAAGCTCCTCTATCGCCTCGGCGTCAAGAACGGCCTGGCGAGCGTCGTGCGTGCGGTGGTCTGGTACGCCGGCTTGCTTGCTACCTTCGCTGCGCTTGCCGATGCGCTCGCGATGCCCAGCCTCGAGCGAGGCATCTCCACGGTGCTGGGATTCTTGCCGCGGGTCATCTCTTCCGTCGCGTTGCTCGCCGTCGGCTTCTGGTTGGCCGGTATGACCAAAGGGCTGGTCGACCGTCTCACGCGACGGGGCGAAGCGTCTGCAGCAACGCCCTCGACCGCCGCAGGCGCCGCCTCCGGGCTCGTCACCGCGCTCTCGGCGCTGGTGGCGCTCGACCAACTCGGCCTCGAGCTCACGCTGCTCACAAGTCTCATCCAGATGGCAATGGGAGCGACCGCTCTGGCTTTTGCCTTGTCGTTCGCGTTAGGCGGGGCCCGCGTCTTCGAGCATCTCATCGCGCGGCACTACGTTGGCGCGCTGATTTCTCCGGGAGATCGCATCAAGGTGGGTGAGATCGAGGGCGTCGTGGTGCGGGTGAGCGCAGTGGCCATCATCGTCGCCTCGGCTCGTGGCGAGCAGGTGGTCCCCTGCAACTTTGCGCTGCAGCGGACCATGGAGATAAGACGGCTGGGGGCGCCTGCGCCGAATGGGGATGCGCCTTGAGTTTGTCAGTCCGACTCAGAGCAGGATTCACGCACGAGGAGAGGCCCGAACGAGCCTCGGCGCGGCATGTGCCTGGCCAAGTCGGGCGCGACGGTCGCAGTACTTGTGTCAGGGAGCAGGCAAACCCAATCGGCACTGATTGTGCTCAGTCGTGAATGTGCTGCGAGAACATCACGATCGAGGACGGCGCGACAGGCGAGCCGGCCGGCTCCGCGGAGATCTGGAAGTAGAACGCGAGCTCTGGCACGGAGCCTGTCAGCGACCCCTCGCGGGACCTATCGTCGTACGCAAGCGCACCGATGCGGCTCCAAGCGGCGTTCTGGTCACGACGATACCAGGCAACGTACGCCGCGGCATCGGCGCTTACTCGTGCGGGCGGCACAAGGTTCTTGACCTGCACTTCCAGCAGAGTCTGGTTTTGCTTCTCATGGACATCTGCGATGACCTTCGCGTCTGCTCCCGGGGCTACGGCGGACGAGGGAACGACGTACTTGAGCGTACCGCAGCCAAGCTGCGTCATCGCCGTGGCAAGTAGGGAGCACAGGAGGAGTCTCCGTCGGAGATTTGT
>JBEGTL010000530.1:0-5899 GCA_041179425.1 Pseudomonadota bacterium
CGCGGAGGCGCGGGATGTGCTGGCGCGCAGCTGCGCGAGCAAGCCGGCGTGCTCTCGTCCGACGAAGCGGGCGGCGTCGACGCTCTCCACGTACGTGAGCAGCACCTTGTCGTCGCCTGCAAAACGACTCTGCAGCGACGCCTCGATGAGGCCTGCATTGGCGTCGCCAAAGTTGCTCATGCGATCGTCGTAGCTCGGGTTCAGCAGGTCTTGTGTGTCACTCGAGTGCAGACCGCCGAGCGTGTGCGCCCACTCGTGCAGGAAGACCGCCAGGCGTTTGTGACGCTTGCGGCGCGTGTAGATCTCCGCGCGGTCACTCGGTGTGTGGGAGGCAAAGGCCTGCTCGATGGCGTCGCGCTCGGCGAGGTCGCTGACGTCGCGCAGCAACGCGTGCGAGGACATCAGCCGCGCGATACCGAGTTGCTCGAACGAGGCCGTGTAGCGCGGCGTGTCGCCAAGGACGCCCACGATCCACACGCCGGCCTCCCCCGCGTCGTGTTGCACGAGCTCCCGTAGACATGGTGTGAGCTCAGCTTGCGCACAGCGCGGACTCCACTCACGGACCTCCACGGACGAAAACCGGAAAGCAAACGTGGGCCCCACGATGGAACTGGCAGCATCCACCAGGTCTTCGAGCGGCTGCCGCCACTGCGTGTGCTGCGCACGATACTCGTCCGACACATAGAAGCGCACGCGCCCGGTGTACCGCACGGGCCGCGCGCTAGGAGCGGCGACGATGCGCGCACCCTGCGCTTCGCGGGCCCTGCGCCGGCGATCCATGATCGCCTGGGTGATGCGGTGATCGTAGACACAGGCACCGAGGCTGAGCAGACTGAGCCAGCAGCCCACACGACGAAGATAGGAAGAAGTTCGCACGCGGTTCCTTATACGCGCTCTGCAGTTCCTAAGTCACTCCGATCGTCTCGGCGCGCATCGCTCGTCTTCGGCTCGCATCGCTCGTCTTCGGCTCGCTTCGCATCGCTGCGGACGAGAGGGTGCTCTGGACGCTTCGGGGCGGGGAGTCTCCTCAAAAAATCCTCGACGGAGCCTCCCTCCTAGTGCGTCCTCGAAAGCGCTTCGCGCCGTTGGTTTTTGCGCTCGATACCCACAGCACCGTCTTCGGCTCTCCCTCGCTGATCAACTAACCTCAACGTGAGCTGGGGGAGGGGGAGTGCGCGGCGAAACGTGCCTTGGGGGAAACCAACGGTTTCTCTGCTGAGCGCATATGAAAAAATCCGCGCGTAGCGCGCCAACAGCGAATGGGATGGGGGACCCAAGGCACGTTTCGCCGCGTACTCCCCTCCCCCAGCGCCAAGGTAGAGACAGCCTCAAGACCACGCGGAAACGCCCCAAATCACAGGCACGCGGATCCAAGACCACCCAGCGACGCCCAATCACGGGCAGCACCTCACAAAACGAGAGCAGACTCCCAGGTAGCAGTCCACAGAGACGTAAACCGAAGCTCACTCGCAGGCTCGCGAGGCAACGGAGCAGACAGCGCAGACAGCTGTCCGCGCAGCTGTGTCCCGTCGACCTCGAGCTGCACGTCCAGCATCGACGTCTGCGCCGCGCTCTGCGCGAGCGACAGCGGATTCTCGATCGTGAAGCGCAGATAAGCCTCGCCCTTGGGGCTCGACAGCACGTTGACCTCGGCTGCACTCGCATCGAGCGTCTGGCCATCCGTCTGCAGCGTGACGGCGAAGACCGACCACAGCACCGCGGGGCACGGATCGTTGATCGCCTGGCTGAAGGGTAGACTGCCCAAGTAAGGCACGCGACAGGCGGCAAACTCGCAAGCGACATCTCGCACGGGTGTGAGCGTGAGCTCTAGCTGCGTGTCTTTGGGCAGAGTGCACGGCTCGTCGCTCGGACAAGCGAACTTGAGGTTCGCCTGGTGCGGACCACGCAGTCGATGAAACACAGGCCCCGCGCTGGCTTGATCGGTGAGCGGGACCGCGTGCGCCTCGCCGCACGGAGACGGCGCTGCCTGCGGCTCCTCTCGGGGCACGGCGCGGTAGCAGCCGGAGGTGAGCATCACGAGGCAAGACAGGATGCGTACGAAGCTGGACATGGCTCCCTCCGAGACTAACCCGGCACCTGCATGAGACTGAGACTTATCGCGCGGACCCACGCGGCACGGCCTGCCCCGATTCCGTTGCTCCGGCAAGGTCGTCTGGGGTTGCGCGAGCACCATGCGCAGCGCGACCCAACATAGTACCAAGACCGCCATCGACGCAGTCATGCGCCAGTTCTTGACCGACCTGAACCACGTGATCGGCTCGCGACAAGCCCAGGCACGGCGCTGAGTCCGGGCGACGGTGCCTCGCGGGAAACGCGCGTGCGCCTCACACGCAGCACAAACTCGCAGGTTGCAATCGCCGGCGTGCGCTGACACCGATCGGCCGGACCCACACGGCACGAACGATGCACCACCTCGGGTTTTCGAGGAGGCCATCATGGCGAAGATTGCAGTGCTGCTCGCGGACGACTTCGAGGACTCGGAGTTCCGCATCCCGTACGACCGGCTGCGTGCCAAGGGTCACGAGCTGACCGTGCTGGGTGTCTCGGCCGCCGGGACCGAGGTGAAGGGGAAAAAGGGCAAAGAAACGGTGAAGATCGAGGCCACGGCGCGCGAGCGCAAGGCGTCGGAGTTCGCGGCCGTGCTGATCCCGGGAGGGTACTCACCGGATCACCTCCGCACGGACGAGGCCATCGTGAGCTTCGTCAAGGACGCGGCCCGCGCGGGCAAGCCCATCGCGGCGGTCTGCCACGGCCCCTCGCTGCTGATCGAGGCAGATATCGTGGGCGGCAAGACTGTCACATCGTGGCCGTCCATCCGCACCGACCTCAAGAACGCGGGTGCCACGGTGGTGGACAAACAGGTGGTGACAGACGGCGGACTCATCACCTCGCGCAAACCGGACGACCTCGAAGCTTTCTCCGAGGCCATCCTGAAGGCGATCGGCTAGACGCTCACTGCACCGTGACCGCGTGAATCACGACCGGTAGGTTGGCCGGCACGGTTGCAGGCATCTGCATGAGCGCGGGCGGGTCTTGCACGACCACCTTGCCAGGGTTGACGGCCATCGGGTCCATCACGAAACCGACCGTTCCGCCCTGGCTCTGGTACACGGTGGAGACACCGGCAGCCACCACGTCGCTGGCGTTGGCGAGCACCAGACCCACGATGCGCTGCGGGATCTCGATTCGCGCGGTCGCATCGAACAGTGGAATCACCGGTGCGGGTGAAACACCTTCGGTGGCGGCCTTGAGGATCTGATAGGTGCCCACGTTCATGCCCGTGCCGCCGTCGAACAGTAAGATGACGCCGCCGCGGAACAGGAAGGTGTGGAGCGCGGCCGACCAGAGCGCACCCAGGTTGAGCAGCTCGGTGTCGGTCGCGTCTTGTTGCACTTCAATCACGAACACGTCCGCGTCGCCCAGCTGCTGCGTGATGGTGGCGGGGTTGGCCGTGGTGAGCGTGTAAGCGCGGCCGATGGTGGTCGAGCCTTGCTGGATGGCCAAGCTGACACCCGCCCGCGAGGCGAGCGAGGTGGTCGCGTCGTAAGCGAGCACGCGCACCGGCGTGCGTGGCGCCAAGAAGACTGCGTTGGCGACGATCTGACGGATCGGACGCGTGACCACGCTCATGTCGTGACCGACGACGACGACGTGGCCCACGGCCTGACCTTCGCAGGTGCCCGCGATACAAGCCGCGGCGTTACCGCACGCCATGCCGCACATGCCGCAGTTGGCGTCGTCTTGCAGCAAGTCGACGCACAGACCGCCGCACAGCGTGACGGGCGGCGTGCAGATCAACGAGCACACGCCCTGGTTGCAGTACTCGTCTGCTGCGCACGCAACGCCGGCCACCTGAGGCGGCGTCGGGGGCACGCAGCCGCCGCAGTTCTCGTGGTCGGTGTTGGTGTTGATGCAGACGTTGCCACACTTAGTGGTGCCCAGGCCGCACACACAATCGGGCGGCGAGCCGGGGCCCGTGCACAGCGCAGGCGGAGTCACGATCACACCCGCGTCGCCGGTGCTGCCGTCGTTGTCGCCGCTGCCACCACCGCCGTCGCCGGGCGTAAAGATACCGCCGTCGGGCAGCAGGATCGCGCCGTCTGGAAGCAGGACGGCACCGTCCGGCAGGTTGATGGTCGCGTCGCCGGTGCGCGCGTCGCTGTCGGCGTCGGCGCTGCGAGCATCGGCGTCGGTGCGCGCGTCGCCGCCGCTGCCGTCCATGCCGTTGCCACCATCGAGGTCGTTGCCGTCGCCGCCGTCCATGTGGGCGTCGATGTCTGCGTCGCGACTCGCGTCGGTCCCGCCGTCGGTCCCGCCGTCGGTGCCCGCTTCGCTCGTGCCTCCGTCGCCGCCGTCACCGCCGCCGTCCGCGGTGGGCGCGGCGGGCACACACATACTCAACACACACATCTCGGCGGTGCTGCAGGCGATGTTGCAACCACCGCAGTGATCGTGGTCGTCCGTCAGCGCGTAGCAGCCGTGGCCGCAGCGCTCGTAGCCGTCGCGACACTCGAGCCCGACCAACGGGTCACCGCAGCCGGAGAGCCAGGAGACACCGAAGACCTCGGCGGTGAACACGAATGCGCGAAACGCACTGTGCAAGGTAGCGCGGCGGAGCACGATCACGGCTTTTGCCCCTTCTTCTTCGAGCCTTTGACGTCCGACGCGGGAGGCGCGGCCGGTGGTGCCGGCTCCGCGCTGTCGGGCGCGACCGTCGACGGAGGAGGTGTCGACACGTCCGGCGCGGGCGTCGTCGAGAGCGGCGTCCCGGCACTCGCGGGCGAGAACAGCGGTGCGCTTGCGGTCTGCACGCGTGCGATCACCACGAACTCGACCCGCCGGTTCTTGGCGAGGTCTTCCTCACTGGTCCCGCCGCCGGGCAGGAGGCGTGTGGCACCAAAGCCCGCTGCCACCAGCTGATCGGGCTTCATTCCCAGCGCGATCAGCGCCTCGCGCGCGTTGGTGGCGCGTCGCTCGCTGAGCTGTTGGTTGAAGTTCACGTCGCCTCGCGCGTCGGCGTGCCCTTCGATGCGGACCTTGGTCCACTCCGGATGCTGACTGCTCAGCTTGACGATTGCGCGTAGCACCGGCTCGCCCGTCTGCTTCACGCGGGAGCTGTTGGTGTCGAACAACACGCGCTCTTCCAGCACCACGCGGTCGTCGCGCATCTCGATCAAGCCCTGATCCGGGCAGCCGTCGTCGTCGCGCTCACCGTTGATGGTCTCGGGCTCGAGCGGGCACTGGTCGTCTACGTCGAGCACCCCATCTTTGTCGTTGTCGTCGTCGAGGCAGCCGTCTTCGTCCTGGAAGCCGTCTTTGTCTTCCGGAATGTTGGGGCAACCGTCGCTCGTGTCGGGGATGCCATCTTGGTCGTTGTCCGACTCGGGGCAGCCGTCTTCATCCTGAAAGTTGTCGGTGTCTTCGGCCACGTCGACGCACCGATCGACCTCGTCGGCGATGCCGTCTCCATCGCGATCGGAGCGCGTGGGCACGGGCTTTTCGGGCGGCGGCTCTTTGGCGTCGTGGAGGGAGAGGCGTAAGCCCCCCAGAATGATGCGAGCGTCGCTCGGCGAGAGCTGACTGTCAGGCTGAACGACCTGCACGTAACGGATCACCGGACCGAGCGCCAAGGTCTCGTTGAGCGCGAAGCCGTAGCCGAGACCTGCTTCCCAGGTCGCACGCACTTCTTTGCCCGTCAGCGCAGCACCGACACTGGCACCGAGCCACGGGCCGGTCGCACGCCGCACGGACCCGTCGGGAAGGCGCACCACCATGCCCACCGTCAAGCTGTTCAGGGTCCCGAACTCCGGGTCCTTCACGCCTGGCGTCGAGGGCTTGTCGCCGTCGAGGAACATCGCCGTGCGCAGGCGCGCGTCGA
>JBEGTL010000531.1:0-5875 GCA_041179425.1 Pseudomonadota bacterium
TCAGACAGCACCGCCGACAGGCTGAGCTTGCGAGCGCGCGCTTCACCATGCGCCCAGGCGAGATCGTCGGCGGCGAGCGAGACGCTCACTTTCTTGACACCCGCCGGCTTGCCCGACGTCTGCGCGGCCGAGCGCTTCTTCGGCGCTGTTGTGCGCGCCTCAACAGGCTTCTTCATAGCTCTTGCCATGTTCCCACCAGGGTAGGAACTCCTCGGCACGAAGGCAAGCGCTGCTCGGCTGTGGGTTAGCGCGAGACGCTACCCGGCCTTTCTCGTTCCGTCGCGCACGATCATCGAACCGGCAACGCGTTCAACCTACCCGGCTAAAGCGCTGCGTCATCCTCGACGCGCCAGGGCCCACCAGCGCGCCAAGAACGAACGAACGGCCTGCCGTTCGCGACCGACTGCAGCGGCTCCAAGACAAACTGCTGCACCGCATGCACGGCTTCGGAGAGAGTTCCGATTTCGCCCACGTTGGCCTTGCGTGTGAAGCCGGACCACTGGCTTCGTTTGTTTGGCTCGTCCGCGAAGGCCGTGCTCAACGCGATGGGAGTAACGAGCGGCAATGGGGTTCCTCGCCGCTCGAAGGTTGCTCGAATGGCGCGGCTCAGTAGCTCACCATCGAAGTCGAAGACACGCGCGAGCACCGCGACGTCGAAGAAGTCCTTCATACGACTGTTGCTGATGCCGAGCTGCACCATGGCCTCGAGCTTCTCAGCAACGACGGTCTCACGTGGATACCCACGCAGACGGGGAGCAGGGAAGTCGAGCAGAGTGGGAAAGACGATGGCTGTCGCCGGTGGCGTGATGGCGTCGCCAAAGCCGACATCGACCTGAAGTCGGACTCGTGCTGACGCCACGTGCGCGAACAGGACGACCCGAACACCTCCGTATTCCTGGTCTTCCCGTATTGCTGACACCACCATCGTTGCCAGATCGAACGCCACGCCGTCCTCCGGCAGCTCGAGCCTGAACACGTCTTTGAAGACGTCGCGGATGTGAGCCTCACTCGTGTCGCCGAACCCGAGCAGATCGATGTCGCGGGTGGCGCGGTGTGGGCGGCCCGTCCAAACCGTGAACAGCGTAGCCCCCTTGAGCACGAAGCTGTCTGCGTGCGGCGATTGCGAAAGGCGGTAGAGCAAGCGCTCGTTGGCGTAGCGCAGCAGCACGAGCTGAAAGTCATCGCGGCGCTCTCGCGCGAGCTTGTTGAGCCGAGCGCTCACGTTCGCTTCGAGCTTGGTTGGCTTCCTCTTTGTCACGCGGTCGCCTCGAGATACGGCCGCATCAACGTGTAGACCCGATCGGCGCGGGCTGCCTCGACCAGCGCATCACGACCACCACGGTGGGTTCGTAGGTACCCGCGTAGTGCAGCAAGGGCAGTTTCAAGACCGACGTGTCGACGGTAACGAAAACAGTCCGCTACCGTTTTTGCAGGACTCGTGATGGCAACCTTCACGCCTTCGATCGTCCGAGTTTCGACGCCCAGGGTGCGTGCGAGACCGCTGGCGCGAATCACTTCGAGCTTGGGATAGGACACCTTGGGCACGCGGGCGTGACGGTCGATGAGTACCCATACGGCGTTTGGCAGTTCGCTCGTTAGCTCGTGCACCTGGAGTGCGCTGAGCAGGCAGATGATGGCGTGAGGGATGCGCTTGGCGGCCTCCGCCAGCGAGCCAAGCTCGGTCGCGGCGCCATCGGCGAGGCGGTAGAGCCCGCGGTCGACCTGCTCGAGGAGACCCTCGTCCAGCATTCGCTTGAGATAGGCGCGCGGGACGCTGACCTTGTCAAGATCACGCGCCCGTAGCGGCCCGCGTCTCGCGAGTCGCAGTACGGTGCTCTTCTTCGTCGAGATGGGAGGCGGCATAATACGAAACGTATACCCGAATATATTCGGACCGACAATTTGTATCAAGCACCGACTCGACGGCGGGCCTCCATAGTCGACTGCCCGCGAGCCAACGCCGGACCATCCCGTGCGTGAATCTGTGTGAACGAGCGTGGGCGTCGGTTCGCGTTAGGTGTCGGGAATCGTTGGGTTCGGCAGTAGTTTTCCTCGAACCGGCAACGCGTTCAACCTACCCGGCTAAAGCGCTGCGTCATCCTCGACGCGCCAGGGCCCACCAGCGCGCCAAGAACGAACGAACGGCCTGCCGTTCGCGACCGACTGCGGAACGCGTCAACGATTTTGAGACACCGGGCAACTGAGTTTACCGAAGCAACTGACTGTGTTGGGGCGTCGAGATCCAAAAGTGAAGCAGAGTCCGCGCGACAATCGGTCTGCGCACTCGCGTCGACTCGACTCGACCGCGAGCGCCGCGACGATCAGAGGTGACGCCTGGCTCTGTTCTTCCGCCTGAAAACGTGATCGCCTCCGCGACGGCCATGAGGCGGCGAATAGCAACATGGGCATACGGACGAAGGTAGAGAGTGGCGCGAACCCCTGGATGAGAGATGGATGAGAAGGCTCTCGTCGAACTGCTACACCCGCAGCACACGAACCGCCGGAAACCGCTGCCGCAGCCGGTCCAGATCGGCGAAGTCGCTGGTCAGCACCACGTCACCACGACCCGCCGCCGACGCCATCACAATCGCGTCCGCCAGCGTCGCACTTCGCACCTGCGCAAGCGCCTCACCGGCTAGCTTGGCGAGCTCCACCGTCATCGGCTCCACATCAACTGCCGAAAGCAGCTCGTCTCGAACGTCGGAACGACCGCGCCACCACTCGGCGACCGCAATCGCCGGCACGGTCACCAAGAGGCCGTCGCGGCGCGCGACCTCCAGCAAACCCAGGACGCGACGCTTTCGGCGCTCAACCCCAATCAGTGCTCCTGTATCCAGGGTCAGACCCGGCACTAGCGCGCTCCATAAAGCTCAGCGCGAAGCTTGGCGAGCTCAGCCTCGGGGATCTCGCCGGCGCCGAGCTTGTGCAGCAGCGTCTCCAACGCCTCGGCTCGTCGACGACGGTGCAGAGCGTCAGACAGCACCGCCGACAGGCTGAGCTTGCGAGCGCGCGCTTCACCATGCGCCCAGGCGAGATCGTCGGCGGCGAGCGAGACGCTCACTTTCTTGACACCCGTCGGCTTGCCCGACGTCTTCGCGGCCGAGCGCTTCTTCGGCGCTGTTGTGCGCGCCTCAGTGGGCTTCTTCAGAGCTCTTGCCATGTTCCTACCACAGTAGGAACTCCTGGGCGCGAAGGCAAGCACCTGCTCTGCTGTCGCTTCAACCCGACTCGATCTCGAGCCCCGCCCGCGGACTCGACCCGGGACTCAACCAGGCAAACACCCGTGGACGGCGGTGTTCGTGCGGCCGACTCGGCCGCTGGACAGGCATCCACCACGCACTCCTCGAGCTCTCGTATCTGCTCCTGCATGGCAAGCGCGTGTAACCGCTCATGGGAGGTGTCGCAAATGTTCAGCAAGCGCGCTCGACGTGCGCTATTCGGAAGCAGCCCCAGCTCTTCAGCGCGCGGCCTGGCAGCTGCACCAAATAGCGCTGCTCGAGCTCGCTCGGCGTGATCTCGCAACGCAGGCGGAAGCCGTGTGGGCGCACCAACTCGGCCACGTCGTGAACGCCTGACAAGTTGACGTTCCCGAGTCGTCGCCAGCCGGCGGCAGCATTCTTGGAGCCGTAGCTACTGTAGTCGCCGTCGAAGAACGCCTGCGTCACATAGTCGAACCCGATGCCGCTGCCTTCGTGCGTCAGGGCTGCAATGCTCGCGAGCACGCCCTCGACTGCGGCGAGCGAGAGGTAGTAGGTAACGCCCTCCCACAGAAACAGCGTGCGCGCGCTTGCATCGTAGCCGTGGGCCAGCAGCGCGGCGCCGAGGTCATCCACCGCGAAATCGACCGGGACGTCGACGACGGGCCCTGGCGAGTACAGGCTTGCCAGGTGCTCGGCCCGCAGGCGCAACACCTGAGGCATGTCGACCACGAAGGTGCGGGTGCCTGCGAGCTGCGCTGCGAAGCGAATTGGACGTGTGTCGAAGCCCGCACCGAGGAGCACCAGTTGCTCGAGGCCGCTGGCAGCTTCTTGCTTCAGCTGGTCGTCGAAGTAGCGCGTGCGCGCGTTGAAGTATCCGATGCCCCCTGGATACGCGCTCTCCGTGAGCCAGCGCGTCAGGTGGGGTGCTCGGTTGAGCCAGCGCTGATGAGGCAGAAGAAAGCGTTCGGCGAGGTGGTCGGTGTTGGCCAGGTCTTGGCCGGCCGTCAGGCGCGCGAGTGTGCGCATCCACGCCGTCATATGTGCGGTCTTCGCGACTCTGTTCTTGATCTGAGCTGGACGCATCGAGGGCTCCACGTATGGGCGGCAAGCATGCTCGCGGGTGCGCTGCACGCGCCACCTTACAGCCAATCGACCTAGTTGGCCGAGCCTTCCATGCAGTACGTGGCGCACGTCATCGACTGGGCATTGGGTCGCAAACGCCGAAGTCGTCGAGCACCATCACGCCGGTCTTCGCTAGACGCTGCAGCACAGCCGAGTAACTCCCGTCAGCGCGTGCGATCGCGAGCTTGCAGCAACCCACGGCAAGCGCGCGCACAGCGCTCGGAAATCCGGCGCGGCACGCCGCCTGAGCGAGCCAGGCTCCGATGAACGTCTTGCACACCAAGTCTTGCCGACCACGATCACGTGCACGGGCACGCCCTGGAACGAGCGTCACGATGGTCTGAACCAGGTGATCACGATGCCGTGGCATCGGTGGCCACCATCACTCCGCATGCGCAGAAACTCGGCTGTCTCGGTGAGACTCGTGGTTCAACCGTCGAAGCGCTGGCCGCCGCAGCACTTACCATGTAGACGGCGCGCAGGCGTAGAAGCGCTTTTCGTCGCAGTAGTCACCGCGGCATTCGAGGCCCACCAACCACCTGGGACGAGAGTAGCCAATGGGGTCGGGGAAGACGATGCTGCCCTGTTCCTCGGACATCCAGTCCGTCCAGATACAGTGGTCGAGCGGCACGTTGATCTTCTGGCAGTGGAGGCTGATGTTGTCGCAGTAGGGGCCGTCACACGAGACCCCATTCACAACTCCCAGCGCTCCCCCCGGCCCCGTGCAGATGTGCTGCTGAACGTTCCAGTCGTCGGTGTAAGTCTCCTCCGAGATATACTGTGACCAGTAGTAGTTGGAGAATTCTATATTGCCGAATGTATGCCAGCAGAGTAGTCGTACCGAATCGCAGTAATCGCCGAGACACCCGAACCCGCGCGCAACTTGGTACGGGGGGCAGATCAGATCGCCGTCCTCTTCGGAGTACCATTCTGTCCAGTGGTCTGCGAGCGCCACTGCTGGCATACACAGCAGTGAAACCGCTCCGACAACTCGCACTGCCCATGGGGGAACGACATTCGCCGTTTGCATTTTTCTGTCCTCCAGCTTTCGAGGCGCACACCGACCGTGCCCCGGAGGGCGGCTAGTTCCCGCGGTCCGGCTCTCTCTTTCTGTTGCTGGCGAGCTACGGATCCGTCCCCCAACCGCTCTTTTGGTAAAAAAAGTGTTCGGCGGGCCCCGGCTCTGACTACGGCCAGCGCCACGCTGTGAGTATCCAGTTGCCGGCGCTCCAGGTAGCCCACGCCGCGAGCAGGACCACCAGGAACGCGAGCCACAGCTGGGCACGTGCTCCGCGCATGAGCCCGCGCGCGCCGGTGTCAACCGTGGGTTTGGACGACCGCTCCGGCACGAACGCCCGCTGTGAGTCGGAGCATGGCGAGGACCAGGTAAAGAACCGCAATCGTTTTGTCAGCATGCACACCTCCCCGGGGACGCGTCGGGTCTCGACGCGCGCCTCTGACTCAAGTTTCGCCGTTTATGCGACACGCTTGAGTGTCATCGGGCCTTGATTTCGCAGGTCATCCCGAAGCGTTCGTAAGTTGTGGATATCACG
>JBEGTL010000532.1:0-5866 GCA_041179425.1 Pseudomonadota bacterium
GCGAGCGGGGACGCCTGCAGTACCGTGGTTACCCGGTGGAGATCCTCGCCGACCGCTGCTCGTACGAAGAGGTGGCGTACCTACTGCTGTTCGGCGAGCTGCCGACCGAGTACGAGCTGACCACGTTCAAGTCCGAGCTGTCGGTCGAGCGCAGGCTCAAGTTTCGCATCATCGACATGCTCAAGCTGTTCCCCGAGAGCGGCCATCCCATGGATGCGCTGTCCGCCACCATCGCCGCGATGGGCATGTTTTACCCCGGCGATCACATCCACGACCCCGAGTACATGCGCACCACCGCGGTGCGCCTGATCGCCAAGGTGCCCACCATCGTGGCGGCCTTTCACCGCATCCGGCGCGGCGACGATCCCATCGGTCCGCGCGCCGATCTGGGTCACGCGGCCAACTTCTTGTACATGCTCAACGGGCGTGAGCCCGAGCCGTTGGTCGCCAACGCCCTCAACACCATGCTCGTGCTGCACGCCGAGCACTCGATGGCGCCGTCGACCTTCTGCGCGCGAGTCGCGAGCTCCACGCTGGCCGATCCGTTTGCGGTCGTGTCCACGGCGGTCACCGCGCTCTCCGGCTCGCTTCACGGCGGCGCCAACGAGGCCGTGCTGCGCATGCTGCGCTCCATCCCCGCCACGGGTCCGAGCGCGATCCGCGAGTGGGCCGAAGACCGGCTCGCGCGCCGCGAAAAGATCAGCGGCTTTGGGCACCGCGAGTACAAGGTCAAAGACCCGCGCGCCACCATCGAGCAGCGCCTGATCGACGAGCTGTTCGAGCGCTTTGGCCGCTCCGCGGTGTACGACACGGCGGTCGAGCTCGAGACCCAGATGGAGTCGTTGGTCGGCGCTCGCGGCCTGTACCCCAACATCGACTACTACAGCGGCGTGGTCTACGAGATGCTCGGCCTGCCCACCGACTTGTTCACGCCCATGTACGCGGTCGCGCGCACGGCGGGCTGGCTGGCGCACCTGTTCGAGCAGATCGGCAACAACCGCATGTTCCGCCCGTCGCAGGTGTTCGTCGGCCACATCGACCGCCCCTATATCGCCCGGGCGGATCGACGCTAGGTCTGTTCGCCCGACCAGCGCTCGACTTGGGCGGGCGTGCCGAGCTTGTGCTCGAGTAGGTACGAGCACAGGCTGTCGTCGATGAGCTCGGCGATGTCGTCGATGCTCTCGATGATGTCGTCGCGCAGCAGCTCGACCTCCTCGCCGCTGGCGGGCAAGTCGACGTGCACGAGCAGAAAGCCGCTGTCGTCGAGGGCGAGCTTGGCGTTCCACGACTGCGCATTGAGCGAGAGACACCAGATCAAGAACTCCGGGCCGGCGCCGACCGGCGGCGGGATGCGCACGCCCACGCGCACGGCCTCGGAGTCTTCGTCGTGATCGATCTGAAACGACAGCAGGCCGTAGCGCAGATCGAGCTGACCACGCATGCCCTCAGGCTGGAGCTCGAGGCCGGACACCTCTTCGAGCAGCGGTGTGTGCAGCGCTTCGAGAAGTTCGCTCATGGCGCGAGTGTACCCACAGCGCCCCGCCGGGTGTAGCGATTGCGTGGAAACGGCCGCTCAGCTGGCGCGCGCGGCGAGCCTGCGGTCGAGCTCGTCGAGCTGGGCGACCACTTGTGCCCGCGCTGGGCCGCCGAGCACGTTGCGTCGCTCGACCATCGTCTCCGGGTCGAGCGCCGCAAAGATGTCGTTGCTGAAGTTGGGGTGCTCTTCGCGAAACTCTTCGAGCGACAGCTCGGCCAGCACCTTGTGCGAGCGGACCGCGCGCGCGACCAGGCGCCCTGCGACGTGGTGTGCTTCGCGGAAGGGCACGCCGCGCTCGGCCAGATAGTCGGCGATCTCGGTGGCGTCCAAGAAGCCGGTCCGGAGCGCTGCGCGCATCGCATCGGCGTGGAACTTGGCCTGCTCGAGTGCGCCGGCGAGCACCTCGAGGCTGGCGTCGACGGTGTCGAACGCGTCGAACACCGGAGGCTTGTCTTCTTGCAAGTCGCGGTTGTAGGCCAGTGGCAGGCCCTTGAGCAGCACCAGCAGCGACACCAGGTCGCCCACCACGCGCCCGGTCTTGCCGCGCACCAGCTCGGCCATGTCCGGGTTCTTTTTTTGCGGCATCATCGACGAGCCGGTGGTGAACGCGTCGCTCATCTGCATGAACCCGAACTCCTGCGTGCTCCACAGCACCAGCTCCTCGGAGATGCGCGACAGGTGCACGGCGCAGTTGGCGAGTGCGGCGACGGCCTCCACCAAGAAGTCGCGATCGGCGGTGGCGTCGAGCGAGTTGCGCGTCGCTCGGTCGAAGCCGAGGCTCTTGGCGGTCAGCTCGCGGTCGATGGGGAAGGTGGTGGAGGCCAGCGCGCCCGAGCCGAGCGGGCACTCGTTCATGCGGCGCGCTGCGTCTTCGAGCCGACCGCGGTCGCGATCGAGCATCTCGGTCCACGCCAACAAGTGGTGGGCCAGCCGCACGGGCTGCGCGCGCTGCAGGTGCGTGTAGCCCGGCATGAGTACATCGACCTGACCGCGCGCGCGTACGGCGAGCACTGCGATCAGCGCGTCGATGCGCGCCATCGTCCCGTGGCACGCCTCGCGCGTCCACAGTCGCATGTCGGTGGCCACCTGGTCGTTGCGACTGCGGGCCGTGTGAAGTCGACCGCCCGCGACGCCGATACGCTCGGTGAGCAGGGCCTCGATGTTCATGTGCACGTCTTCGCGTGTCGCGTCCCAGGCGAGCTCGCCGCGCTCGACCTCGCCGCGGATGCGCTCGAGGCCGTCGTGGATCTGGCGCGCATCGTCGGCGCTGATGATGCCCCGTGCGGCCAGCATGCCTGCGTGCGCTTGTGAGCCGCGAATGTCCTGATCCGCGAGCCGCTTGTCGACGTCGATGCTCGCGCTGAACTTGGCAGCCAGCTCGGCCGGCTCTTGCTCGAAACGTCCACCCCAGGCTTTTCCAGACATCCGCTTGCTCCTGACCTTGGCGCCGAGGGAGCGAGCGCTCCCGGACGCGGCCAGGTTTACTTCGATTCGGCGGTCGACGCCGCCTGTCAGGCTGCGTCCTCGGCGCGTCTCCTGGCGGCTGACCAACGGCGGCCTCCCAAACCGGGCGCACTGCTGAGACACAGGAGGTCGACGCCGGCGGCCAGCAGTACCACCACCAGCGGCGGCGCGATGGCCGCGGCAGCGAGCAGCCCCGCCAGCGAGCCCAGCGCCGCTGCGGCGTAGACGCGCCGTAGCGCTCGCCTCGCCTTTCGTGCCAGCACCAGAGCCGCCACCGCATCGCGCAGGTCGTCCGTGGCGGTGGTGATGTCGTAGCTCACCGGCTGACCCGGCTCGTGGTGGTGCGGCTGCGCGGCGGCGTCGAGGCACAAGCTGAGACCTGCACTCGTGAGCATGGCTTCGTCCGCGGGGGCTGCTCCGAACGCCACGACCTGCGCCTCGCCGTCGCACAACCGACTTACCTCGGCCGCGCGCTGCTCGGCCGAGAGCTCGGCCTTGAGCTGCGTGATGTCGAGCGTGCGCGCGATGGACTCGACGGTCGCGCGGTGGTCGCCCGACACCAGCTCGACCTCGAGCCCGAGATCGAACAGGGTCTGCACGGCCGGCCGTGCCTCGCTGCGCACTGCCTGCGTGAACACCAGCAGGCCACGCACGCGCCCGCCCAGGGCCAAAAACACCACCCGCTGGCCGTTCGACTCGGCGCGCTGTGCTTCGCGATCGGCCGCGGCGACACTCACGCCTGCGGAGAGCAGCGCCTGCCGACTGCCGAACACCAGCGGGCCCTGGCCATCGGTCAGCGCGTTCACGCCGAGGCCGCGCGTATGCGTGATGCGGCGTAGCACCGCGGGCTCGACAGCCAATGGCTCGGCGTGCTCGCGCACGGCGCGTGCGATGGCGTGAGGGCGCTCGTCGCGCGCCACGCCCGCTTGGCTCTCCTCGCTCGCGCTGCCCGCCGCCAGCGCCAACGCGAGCAGCGCGTTGGCGTCGAAGCCCTCGGAGAGGGAGACCGTCTGCACCAGCGTGTACACCCGTGGCACGACCACGCCTTCGACGCGCAGCACCGCCGTGTCGGTGCGGCCGGCCCGCTCGATGATCGTCGCGTCACGAAAACGCACGCCGCGCGCCGCCGCTCCCAGCACCGCCATGCGGAACACGTTGCGCACGCCACGGGCCAGCGCCAGTGCGGGCAGTGCGAGCAACGCGGCCGCAACACCGGCGAGCTTGGCGGTCGCCACGTGGGGGGCGACGAGCGCCACCAACAACAGTGCGGCGAGGGCCGAAAGCGCACCTTGAAGTCCCCGCGCGTGGCCCGCGATCGCGAGCGCACCAACCGCCTGGTCGGCCTGCTCGTCCGGCTCCGACGTCTCGTGGAGCACGCCGAACAGCGCGCGTCGATCGCCCACGCGCTGGGCGACCACACGTAGCAATCCGCTCACCACCAGAGCTCCCGCCAGCACGGCGCTCCCGCGGCCGCGCTCGATCGCCGTGCGCGCACGCGGGTAGGGCAGCACCTCGGCGGCCCCGTCGCTGACGACGCCGTCGACCGGGATGACGCTGCCTGCTTCGCACCACACCTCGTCGCCCTCGCGCAGGCCCTCGACTGCGCGCTCCGACGTGCGCGTGCCCGCCTCCGAGCGCGCGATGTGGGTCGTGCCTGTGGCGGCGCGTCGAAGCGCGCCCTCTGTCCCCTGCGGAAAGAGTGGGAGCGTGCTCTCGTGCGCGCGAGCCGAGGTCGGAGGGGACGACACGCGTACGCGCCGCGAGAGGCGCGCCGACAGCTCGGTGTGCTGCGCGTGACGCGCCGCGCTCGCGCGCTCGAGGAGGTGCTCGCGCAGCCAGGTGAGCGCCACGCCCAGCGACCCGGCCAAGAGCGCGCTGCGACCGCCCGCGACGCCGCCTGGTCCGAGCCAGGCCGACAGTCCCAGCAGTCCCACGGCCACAGGGCCGGCGAGCCACGTGAGGAGCCCGCCCTCGCTGCGCGTACGCGGCGTACGACTGGCGAACACGATCGACAGCCCGAGCAGCGCAAAGGCGCCCGCTTGCTGCGCGCCGACAACGGGAAGGTACGTCGTGCCGGCGCACAGCACGGCCCCGATCAGCGGCCAGAGCGGCGTGCTCGCCTTGGTGGGTGCCACCCGTCGCGCGACAGGCTCCAGGCTCGCGCTGCGCACCGGCGCGGTGACGAGGGGGCGCGGCTTGTCGGTGGCGACCACCCTGCCGGCCTCGGTGTGGAGCCGCTGCCGGTGTTGGTCCTCGCTGCGTAGGAAGCGCTCGCGACACTCTCGCGAGCAGAAGAAATGGAGGCTGCGCTCGGTCGTGCTCACGCACGGGGCGCGCAGTGGGTCGACGCCGCGCGCGCACGAGGCGCACGGCGCGGACGGCTGGTACGGCATGACGCCGCCGGGCACGTTGCTCTCAGGCCGCGGCACACTCTCGGGCGCGGGCTCGCGGACACGCGCGGCGGGTGGCTCGTCGAGCCTCGGCGTCGCGACCTGCGCAGCCTCGAGCGCGGGAGAGGCCGTGGCTGGTTGCCGGGCCGCGGCCTTGCGCGGGCCAGGCGGGCCCGAGGAGCGCGTGCGCTTGGGCGGGCTCGAGCTCGCGCGCTTTTTGGTGGGCGCCTCCGCGCGCGGCTCGGGTGCGGCCGCGCCGGGCGCGGGCGGGACGGAGCTCTCTCGTGCGCTCGGCGTGCTGCGCTTTTTGCCCCCGCTCGGCTTCGCAGAGGTCTTGGTGGTGCTGCGCGGGCGCGCCGAGGCCGGCTTCTTTGCGGGGCGCTCGCTGCCGCTCTCGTCCGCAGGCGAAACGTCGTGCGGTGGCGTGCTCGCGCGCACCTCGGTCCGCTCGGCCGGCCCATCGGGCGGAACGTCG
>JBEGTL010000533.1:0-5813 GCA_041179425.1 Pseudomonadota bacterium
CGGCCCTCGCCGAGCGAGACGGTGCGCGCGGACAGGTTGCACAGCTCGTGTACTGCGGCCCGCCCGCGCCCGGCACGCGCTCCCGCGACTTCCTCGACCAGGTGCGAGACCTGATCGCCGGGGCGACCAAGAGCATCGACGTGTACGGGCTGTCGACCACCGACGACCGAGCCCTGTTGCGCACCATCGGCGCGCTCATGAGCGGCCGAGACGTGAAGGTGCGGCTGGTGTTCGATGCCAAAAATCTCGACGAGCCCGTCGCCAGCGTGCGCCGTCACGTCGCGGCCGGGTTTGGCTCCTACGGCGCGCTCGAGGTGTTTGCTTCGGTGCGCGCCGCGTTCCGTGCGCGCGTGGTGGTAGTCGACGACAACAAGACGTGGGTCAGCGGTGGCGAGCTCACCACGCACGAAGACGACGGCTTCATCGACATCGGCGTGGTGTTCAGCGACAGCGCCTACAATCGTGCGCTGGCCGAGGAGTTTCAGCGCTTGGTGGCCGTCGGAGAGTGCGTGCCGGTACCGTTGGTCGACGCGAGCTGAGCCTGCCACGGTGCACGCGGCCGTCGCGTGCTCTACGCTCGCCGCGTGGTGACAGTCTCTTCTCCTTACGAACGACTCGGCGGCCCGGACGCCGTGCGCGCACTGGTCGACCGCTTCTACGACCTGATGCGCGAGCTCCCCGAGGCGCGCACCATCTTGGCCATGCACCCGGTCGATCAGGCGGGTTCGCGCGACAAGCTGTTCGAGTTCCTCAGCGGCTGGCTGGGAGGGCCTCAGCTCTACATCGAGAAGCGCGGCCACCCTCGCTTGCGCATGCGCCACATGCCGTTCGCGGTGGACGACGCCGCGCGCGATGCCTGGATGCTGTGTATGCGCCGCGCGCTCGACGAGTGTGTCGACGACGCGATGCTCCGAGAGACGCTGGCCAGCGCCTTTCAGCGTATGGCAGATCACACGCGCAACAGCGGTCCCGAAGGGCGAGGCGGTCCGTAAAGTCAGCTGGTTCTCAGTCCGCGCGACCAACAGCCTGCTTCGCGAGTGCACGCCGACGAGTGCACCCGTCTGCGTGCGGCAACTAACCAGCCGCGGCTTTTACAGCTCCGGTGCGAGTAGAACGGACAGGGTCGACACCTCTTGCCCCTGGCTGTCGGGGGAGTGTTGGATGGGGCGGTCGCACTAGCGAAGCCCACGCCAATCGTGCGGCTACAGTGCATCCGGTGGCATCAGCAATGACGCGATCATGGTCGTAGGCGGCGACTTTCCCCGCGATCAGTTACACGCGCGCCCGTCTATCTGTACCATGGTCTCCTCGCTCCAGTGGAGCGTTCCGCACCGGAGAAAGACATGTCCCAGAACAGCTCTGAACTGTCCTCGCTCGACCCGACGACTATGGAATTGCTCGAACGTTATGGCTTCGACCGCGGCACATTCGAGACGCTGCGTAGGGGGCTACGGGACGGCGAGCTCGGTGATACGAAAAACTACCTTCAGGGCTCGCTTGAGCCGCCGTCCGTGAACGATCTCGTTCGCCTCCCACCGACCGCCAGCGCGGAGCGAAGCGAGCTGACCTTGCTTGGACAACAGGCAATCCGTGGGGGGGAGATTGCCGCCGTGGTCTTGGCTGGAGGAATGGCAACTCGTTTCGGAGGGGTGGTCAAGGCGGCGGTCGAAGTCGCAGGCGGCAGGACATTTCTCGACCTCAAACTCGACGACATTGGCGCGAGTGCAGTGCGAGCTGGAGGTCGCGTGCCGACTCTACTGATGACAAGCTTCGCCACCGACCGAGAGGTATCCAAGCTAGCGTTTGCCGCGACCACCTCCGCTCGTCCGGTCAAGACGTTTTCACAGTCCGTGTCGCTGCGACTTTTGCGCGATGGAAGCATATACCGCGACCAGCGCGGGGACGTGTCGCTGTACGCCCCCGGGCACGGAGATCTACCATTCGCCATTCGCCGCTCGGGATGCCTCGCAGAGCTGCGTCAGGCAGGGGTCCGCCATCTCTACATGTCCAATGTGGACAACCTTGCAGCGACGTTTGACCCCGCGATCATCGGCGCGCACCTCTCTGGCAACAAAGCGATCACGGTGGAGGTCGCAGACAAAGCTCGTGGAGACAAGGGCGGAGCCCCGGCGAGGGTGAATGGCGTGTTGCAGATCGTCGAAGGCTTTCGGTTTCCGACGAGCTTCGACCAAGACTCGATCCCGACGTTCAACACCAACACGTTACTCTTCGACCTCGAAGCTCTCGAAAGCAACTGTTCTCTAAACTGGTTCGCTGTAAAGAAGAAGGTTGACGGCGCGGAGGTGATCCAGTTCGAGCGTCTCGTCCACGAACTCACCGCATTTCTGCCGACGCAAATGCTGGCGGTGTCTCGCGAAGGGGTCGATGGGCGCTTTATGCCCGTCAAGGACTTAGACGAGCTCATGAGTCGGCGGCCCGCGATCGAACAGCTGCTCCGTCAGCGAAAAATTCTGTAAGGTAGCATTGTTCAGCGCGAGCTTGGGCGTCGAGGGAGGCGCACTGACATGCGTAGTGTGTTCACCCCTCCGCGCTGCGTGTAGCTGACTTCGTTCATCACCTTCTTGATGATCGCCAGGCCCCGACCGCGCTCCGGAATCGCGTCAATGTCATCAGGATCCGGAGCGAGGTCCACAATGGCTTCGAGGTGTGTACGTTCCAAACCTTTGCCGCGATCACGAACCTCGATGATGAGCGAGTGCGTCTCGACGGTCGTGCGGATCTCGATGACCTGTCCCGTGTCACCGGCGTAGCCGTGCTCGATCGAGTTGTTGAGCGCTTCGACGAGACAGATCTCGAGCTCCAGCGCGACATCGGCCTCGATCCCGTAGGTCGAGAGAATGCCGCGAATGCGATCGGCGACCGTCGGCACAAGCGCTCGATCGCTGGCGACTGTGAAAGAGTCTACCGACATCACCGCGACATCCATGCGTGCTCGGCGTAGTGCTGGCTGCGGCCCGTGCACCCGAGCTGAATTACGCGTTGTCGTCGCCGATCGCGGACCTTGTTAGCGTCGCCCATACTCCGCCTCCCTCTTGCATGCCTCGATTCGAATGATACTCCCGGCATCGCTGAGCACCCCCTAGTCCGCGCGACCGGTGGGGAGCGCATCCGTCGGCAGGTCACGCGCGACGCGCGATGTGCGACGGCACAACGTGACCAAGGCCTCGACGGCGCAAGTTGAGGCGCGCTCGTCGCGCGCCAGCTCAATCTCCAGCGCCGCCGCTGCATCGGTGATCCTGTCGTAGCCATACCCTCCGCCAGCTCCTCTGAGTTGGTGAGCGACACGCTTGAGGGCATCGTAGTCCCCTCGCGCACTAGCCGCTTCGAGCTGGGTCGCCCAGTCGGACAGAGTAGCAAGAAATGCAGGCAGCAGGTCCCTGATCAGGTCGTCGTCCTCGAGCGTGCTCGTGAGTGACGCATCGTCTGTTGTCGGCGACCGCCCTCGGTCGAGCCGAGAGCGCACCGCTTCGATCAAGGTGGCTCGGTGAATGGGCTTCACCACATGATCATCACACCCGGCAGCAAGCGAGCGCTCCCGGTGCATCTCCATCGCGTGTGCAGTTAGTGCCACGATTGGACCGCGATAGCCGCCCTTTCGCAGCCGTGCCGTGGCCCCATAGCCATCGAGTGTGGGCATCTCCATGTCCATCAAAACCACATCGTAGGGGCCGCCTTCCGTACCGCGTTTCGCTGCGGCAACTGCTGCTACTCCGTCAGAAACGGCGTCCACCGTCGCACCCTCCCTACGTAGGATTGCGATGATCAAGCGCTGATTATCGGCCCCATCCTCAGCGAGCAACACTCGCGCACCGGCCAGGACCTGTAGGGTTGCTCGGGCAGCCGCGGTGGACTGCACGCGCGCGGGCTCTGCGAGTGTGTCAACTAGCTCGCTCGAGTCCGACGGCTGTAGGGGAACCGTGAAAGTGAAAGTGCAACCTGCTCCTAACGCGCTATGGAGCACCACGTCACCGCCCATCAGCCGCGCGCACCTGCGCGCGATGAACAAGCCGAGTCCAGTCCCCTGATGCTTACGACTGGTGGAGTCATCCTCTTGTATGAACGGACTGAACAGACGGAGCTGCGCCTCGCGAGAGAGCCCCGGGCCGGTATCGATGACTTCGAACGTAAGAAGAAGATCGGCAGCATCGAAGTAGACTCTCAGCAGGACATCTCCCCTGGAAGTAAACTTGATGGCATTGCTGAGCAGGTTGAAGAGAACCTGTCTCGTTCGCACCAGATCCGTAGTAACCGTCTCCGGAAGGCGGCTTCCCATCCGGATATTGAACTCGATTTGTTTTTCCTTCGCTCGCGGCCGCATGACGTGCGCAAGGTCTGCGAGCAGGGGTAGAAGCGGAAAGGGGTGCATCGCAACCGTAAGCTTGCCAGCCTCGATCTTCGACATGTCGAGGATGTCGTTGATCAGCTCGAGCAAGTGTGCCCCGTTGCGTCGGATGATTTCGACGTATTCCAGCTGCGTTCCGGGGTCGTCCTCCTTGCGCAAGATCTGCTCGGCATAGCCGATGATCGCGGTCAGGGGTGTACGCAGCTCGTGGCTCATGTTGGCGAGAAACGCGCTCTTCGCACGGTTTGCTTGCGCCGCCTCGCCTCGCGCGCGCTCGGCCCCCTGTAGCGCTTGCTCTGCACGCTGCCCTTCGGCCTGGAGTCGATCGGCGCGTTGCTCGAGCAAGACTGCGTTGGTGCGCGCGAGCAACAAGGAAGCGCGCAAGTGCCGCGAGTGCGCAATCAGATAGCCACCGAAGGCCACGATGCTTGCGCTCAGCCAGGGCGCATTGAGCCGCCCGCGCAACAGTACCGCGACGACGAGCGGCGCGAGGAGTGTACCGAGGTAAAGACGGAGTAAGAGGGGGTCCGCCACCAGCGAGGTCGTACCGCCCGCGGCGAGGCCGGCACTCAGGGTCACCGCGAGTACGATGATCTCCAGGTCACCGCTGTAGACGGTAGCTCCGACGCAAACGCCCCAAGCCAGCGCGGACAAGAGCACGATGAGCCGGTACGCACTGAGCAGCTCCAGCGCTCGATCACCAGCGCGCAGGACGTAGCGGGCGACCACGAGGCGCAGCACTCCCACGAACAGGGACGAAATCAGCAGCGCTGCCAAAAGTCGAAACGTTGAGCCCGTGTACTCGGCGCTCGCCAATGGGCAAGCGAGCAGCGCCGTGATGAGCCCACCGCGCTTCGACTGCTCGACCAGCACGCGGACGTCCTCGACAGTCGTCTTCGGCTTGACAACCTGTCTTGCGGAGGCGTCAGTCACGCCGGGCCGTCCTCTGATAGGTGTGCCAGGATGTCTCGCAGTAGAGCTGAAGCGAGCTCCTCTATGCTCGCTAAGGCGAGCAACGCATCGCTTGGCTTGGTGCTAGCGTTGCGCAAGCTCAGATTGAGCTCGGTCACCTGCTCGCGAATCAGGCCACTGCCGACGGCGCGCACGAATCCGGAAGCTGGGTGGAGCGACTCGGCAGCGGCACGCAGTTCACCCGCCTCGAGCCGTTCGCGCGTATGCGCGAGGAGCGGCGGAAGGTCCCGAGCAACTCCGCGCAAGAAGTCGCTCTCGAGCTGCAGATCGCCATCGGACATCTCTCCCAGAAGTTCGAGGTCCAGGCACTGAGCCTGCTGGGGCGTCGACGGTGTGACGACGTGCACAGGAGCATGAGATTTGTCGCTCACGACACCGAGCACGTCTCTGACGTCGGCGGTGCGCAACGGTTTGGCCAGATAGAGGTCCATGCCACGGCTCAGGCAGCGCTCGCGGTCCCCTGGCATGGCATTGGCGG
>JBEGTL010000534.1:0-5809 GCA_041179425.1 Pseudomonadota bacterium
GAGCCCGATCGCAGGACGCAGGTGTCCCCGCAGATCGAGCGAGTCTTGCGAGAACCACTCGCTGCCGCGCTCCGAAGGCTCGAACCGGTCGAGCGCGAAGCCGCTGCTGACGGACTGCGCCCGTGCGCCTCTGCTCAGCAGGCCGAGCGTCAGCGCGAGGGTCAGGGCGAAGACCGTGGCTGCGCGCGAGGGGAGACGCGAAGCGCGCTCTCGGGCGCACGAGCCGTAAGTCGAAGCGCGCTCTCGAGCGCACGAGCCGTAAGTCGAAGCGCGCTCGCCGGCGCGCGAGCTGTGGGTCGACAAGCTGGACTGTCTCATGCGCGGGGACGTCTCGTTTCGCATGCGGAGGGGGAGCTCCTGGCTTGCGCCTGCGGGGGGAGCAGGCATCGGGTCGCGTCCTCGACCCGCGGCTCCGGAAAGAGCAGTCGAATCAAGGACGACGTGACCGCTATACACCAGGATCTGACACCCCCAGTCAGTCATTCTGCGTTTGGTCGCGGCAATTCTTCGAACGACGGCGGAACATTCCGCGTATGACGCATCGCGGGGAACGAAGTGCCGAGACGCGGTCTGCGTGCCGTGCCGCGGTCCGCGATCGCGCGCCAGGTTGACGCGCTTGGTGACGCGGACGGCTAACTCGGGTCGTCGCTGGTCACCGTGGCGACGCGTACGCGTGGAACGCTCGTTCCGCTTGCGCCCGGTGCGTCGGCGAGCGGCTTACTGGGACAGCGGGGGCGCGGGCAGGATCACGCGTCCGCTCGGCGTCACGTAGGCCTTGCGAGGCTCGGCCTCTGGCTTGTCGCCGGTGCGCGGGGCCTGGATGATCGCGCGTGCCTCGGTGCCGGCGCGGGGCGTCGGCGGGACCGCGGGCTCGGGATCGCTCGGCGGTGCCATGCGTGCCGAGGTCACGAAGGTGCTCTTGTCGTCGCCTTCGTCGGCGCGCGTAGGCTCGCTGTCGGGCTTGGTGTCGACCGCACGGCGATCTGCAGTCTCTCGCTCGCGAGTCTTGTGGTGATGGCGGTGACTCGCGCGTGGCTCGTCCTCTGGCGTCTTGCCCGCGGGCACCACGTCGTCGGGCGGCGGCACTTCTGCCCTGGGTTCTACGCGCGGCGGCTTGGCCTGCGGTGCGCGCTCAGGCGCCGCGACCGGTTGGGCAGGAGCGGCGGGGAGGGGCGCCGGCGCGCTCGGCTGTTCGGGCAGGGAGGCCGCGCTCGGTGGGCTCGTGTTGCCGCGGACGAGCGCGTAGCCGAGCCCCAGCAGCAGCGCCAACAAGCCGAGCCAGAACGCCGGCTTGAGCCGCGACGTTGGCTCTTTGCGAGTGGTGGTCTGGCGCGCGCTCACCGGCATGCGGTCGCCCGCGCTCTGGGTCGACGCGCGCGCAACATCGCCGTGCGAAGGAGAGCTTGCGGGCGTGTGCACAGCGGCCGCGCGCGCCTGATCGGAACGCGAGCCCGGCGAGCCAGGCGAAAGGGAGGGACTCGATGCGACACTCTTCCCAGCCACCAGCTGCTGCAGCTCGCGCTGGAGCGAGAAGGTCGCTTCGAGCGGCGGGATCATGTCGATCGCGTGGGCTGCACTCTCGGGACGCTGGTTGGCATCGGTGGCGAGCAGCGCATCGACGAGCTCGGCCACGCGCTCTTGCGCGTCGGGCAACAGCTCGCGCAGCGGCGGACGTTTGCCGTTCATGATGTTGAGCTGCAGCGCGAAGTCGGTGTTGGCGTCGAACGGATGGGCGCCCGTGAGCAGCTCGAACAGCACCACACCGATGGCGAACAGATCGCTGCGTCCGTCGACCGGCTCGGCGCGCATCTGCTCGGGCGACATATAGGCGATCTTGCCCTTGGTGTGCCCGGTCTGCGTGCGGTGCGTGCGGCCGCGCGCCTTGGCGATGCCGAAGTCGGTGAGCTTGACCTCGCCGTTCTTGCTGATGAGGATGTTGGAGGGCGAGATGTCGCGGTGCACGATGTGTTGTGCCTCGCCGTCGATCTCGAGCGTGTGCGCGTAGCTGAGCGCCGCCAGCACCTCGCCGGTGACGTACAGCGCCACGCTCGGCGACATGCGCTGACCACGTGCACGCAGCGCCTTGAGCAGACCCTCGAGGTCCATGCCGTCGACCAGCTCGAGCGCCATGTAGTAGGTGCCCTCGGTCTCGCCGAAGTCGTACACGTGCACGATGTTGCGACACTGCAGCCGCGCCAAGAGACGAGCCTCGTCGAGGAACAGCTCGACGAACGTGGGGTCGGCGGCGCAGCCAGGAAGGATGCGCTTGAGGCACACGCGCTGCTCGAACCCGGCCGGCCCGCGCCGCACCGCGACAAAGGTCTCGGCCATGCCGCCGGCCCCGAGGGGGCGAAGCAGCTCGTACGCACCAAGGTTGCCAAGCGGGCGGGTCATGCGCGCCTAGCGTAGCTGACCTGCGCGATGCCCTCACGACGGGATGCGCGGCCCACGGTACAATCGCCCCGAGTGAGGGTCGACCGAGCCTCTGGCCCGACGGGCCGGACCGATGCTTGTGAGCTGTGCCCCATCTCTGTGCGTGCGCCCAGCCACGCGCGATCCAGAGTTGAATGAGAAGCGTGAACCGCGAGTCCTGCTGGGGCACCATAGGAGTTGGGCACGCGCGTTCCGACAACTGTGTGTACTTCCGCCCCCGTTTCTTTTCGCTCGCTCGCCTGAGGGCTCGCTTTTTCTTTCGCTCGCTCGCCTGAGGGCTCGCTTTTTCTTTCGCTCGCTCGCCTGAGGGCTCGCTTCGACACGTTAGGAGGTCACGTGCTTTCCCCAACCAGTCTCCGCTCGTCCGCTTCGACCTGGGTACGGCCGCGTCTTTGGCACGGCGTCGCGGCGACCGTCCTCGCGTTCGGGCTCGCTGCTTGCGCCAGCGGACCGCGTGCGGTTCGTTACACCACACCGCCTCCCGAGCTGGCGCCGCCCGGCAACTTGTTGGCGACCTCCAACGACCCGGCCGCCAACGCGCCAGCGCCCAGCGTTCGGCAACCGCGCGTGATCATTCCCGCGCCGCCGCTCGCGACGAGCGTCGCTACGGCGCCCGTCGACAGCGGCACGCTCGCCGATCCGTACGCGACGAGCGCCCCCGCAGTGCCAGCGTCGACGGCAGGCGTGACGACGGGCGCTGCGCCTTCCGCGCCAGTGCCCGCTGCCTACGTGGCGTCGTCGGTCGCGCCTCCCCTTGCTGGGTTCACGCCGCAAGCCTCGCCGCTCCTGGCGGCCTTCGACAGCAGCCCGCACGGACAGGCACCGGCGCCGATGGACCCCATGGTGCAGCAGCTCCAGCGCAGCGGCCCCGGCACGCAGGGCTGGACGCCTGACTATCGGCCCGCGTACTACGGGTCGTACGGCAGCTACTACGGACCCTCGTACTACGGGCGGTCGTACGGCTACGGCGGTGGCTACTACGGTCCGTCGTACGGCTACGGCGGCTACTACGGACCTTCGTACGGGTACGGCTATCGCTCTCCCGGCCTGGGGATTGGCTTGGGCTTGGGCCTCGGCTTCGGGCTAGGCCGACACTCGCGCGGCTGGGGCGGCCATCACGGCCACCACGGCGGTGGCGGCGGCGGTGGCTTTCACGGCGGCGGGCACCACGGCCATCGCTAACAGCCCGCAAGACCCAGAACGAGCGAAGCGCGTCGTTACTCGGACTTGCCCGTCACGCGCTCCTTGAGCTTGACCAGCGTGATGCGGGGCAGGTCTTTGGTCGCTCGCACGGCGAGCCACTTGGGGATGCTGCCGCCGATGTCCGACTCGACCTGATACATGATCTTGGTCTGGGTCGGGCTCACGAACCACAGCTTGTAGAAGCCCACCAGGCGCGGCATGCGGATGGTGTTGTCCGGCGCGGGCTTGAGCTTGGAGTCGACGTTTTTGAAGCTGACCGTGAGCAGCTTGTTGTCGGCCGAGCGGTCGATGTCGGTCTCGACGATGACGTCGCGGTCCCACACCGGCCAGGGCGCCGAGGTGCGGTTGTACATGAGCGCCTGACGGTCATCGACCTTCTTCAGGAGCTTGGACTCGGCACAGCGGTACATCCAGTCGGGATGCTTTTCCCACTTGAGCATGACGTTGAGGATGTCGTCGATGCTGGCGTTGACGACGGTCTGGCCGCGAAACCCGGGCAGGTCTTGGCCCGGCACGTCGAGCCGCCACAGGCGCACGCCGTCGTCGTCCTCGAGGTACTCCCACTTGGGCTGGGTTTGGCTGTCGGCCTGCACGCTGTGCGGCCGCAGGGTGACTGCGCTGGCGAACAGTGGCATCGCGAGGATAAGCCACGAAAGGCGGGGTCTCGAAAGGGTCATGCGCGCGAGGGTGCACCTACTCGCGCGAGCCTTCAACAGGCTCGCTATGGCCGAGACGGCTTTCGTGTGTGACCCGCGTGGCTCCCGCCCTGGTTGCTTCGGCTTTGTGTCGGGCCATCGCGCCGGTCAGCGCTCTTTGGCGGGCTGGTACAGCAACAGGCCGGCGAACAAGCAGGCGACCTGCTCGCGCGCCGCGCCCTCGAGCGCCTTGCTGATCCACACGCGCCCCGGCGTCTTGAGGTCGACCGCGCCTGCGGGTGCGCTCGCCGTGTCGACCCGGTAGCCCAGTGGATCGTGGCTGGAAGGGCCCTTGTTGCGCTCGGTGATGGCCGTGATGCCGTACTCGATGTCGGGTCCGCTGAGGGTGCCCTTGTACTGCTCGCTGGTCGAGCCCTCGAGCGTGAGCGACACCGCCCCGCTGCTGCCGCTGCAGCGGCAGCCGAGCTTGGCGATCAGGTTGCTGAGGTTCTCCATGGTTGCGCGGTGTGCGCGCAGCCTAACGGATGAGCTGAGTAGTCAGGTAGTAGTTCGCATGGCCGTCAGATGCCCTTGTACACACGCGGGACACGCGTGTTGATGCTCGTCAGTACCTCGTGCGGGATGGTGCCGGCCCACGCCGCGAGCTCTTCGATACGAATCGACGCGCCCGCGGAGTCGCCCAGCAGCACGACCTCGTCTCCGTTGAACGCGCTGCCTCGTCCAATGTCGGCCATGATCTGATCCATACAGATCCGGCCCACCACCGGCACCCGCGCGCCGCGCACGATGAGCTCGGCACGGCCGCTCATGGCGCGCATGTAGCCGTCTCCGTAGCCGACCGGCATGGTGATGACGCGTGTGGACGCACTGGGTGACCACAACGACCCGTAGCTCACCGGGTGCCCCGCCTGGACCACCTTGAAGAACACCACGCGCGTGGTCCAGCGCAGTGCTTGGCGCACGGGAAGGGCCAGTGGCAGGTCGACAGAAGGACTCGCGCCAAACAGTAAGATGCCGGGCCGCACGAAGTCGAAGTGGCTCTCGGGCAGCTGCAAGATCGCGCCGGAGTTGGCCGCGTGGCGGAGGGGCGTGGGCAGCGAGCGACGCTCGTAGAACGAGAGCACCTCGGCAAACCGTTCGAGCTGCAGGCGCGCGTGGCCGAGGTCGCGCTCGTCGGCGTTGGCGAAGTGCGTAAAGATGCCCTCGACCACGAGGTGACGCGCGCGCAGCGAGGCCTCGAGCAGCTTCTCGGCGCTGTACCAGTGCACGCCGATGCGCTCCATGCCGGTGTCGATTTTGAGGTGTACGCGAGGCTTCTTGTGGAGCCGGTCACCCAGCGCCGCGGCACACGCCTCGATCGCCTCCAGCTTGTCGACCGAGGACGCGGTCAGGGTGAGGTCGTGCTCCAAAAAACGCGGGATCTGCGAGCCTACGATGCCCCTGAGCACCAACACGGGCAGCCGCACGCCTTCTTGGCGCAGGCGCATCGCTTCTTCGAGGTAGGCGACGGCTACGTA
>JBEGTL010000535.1:0-5808 GCA_041179425.1 Pseudomonadota bacterium
GCGTGCGCGTCGACGTCCTCGTGGATGTACTCGTCCACGTAAACGTCAGACGTACTCGTCCACGTAAACGTCAGACGTACTCGTCCACGTAAACGTCAGACGTACTCGTCCACGTAAACGTCAGACGTACTCGTCCACGTAAACGTCAGACGTACTCGTTCTCGCGGGGAGGCGCGAGCTAGCGCGGAAGCACGATCGGAGTCTCTTCCGCCACCGCCCGCAACGCCCTCTCGGCATCCTCGCACAGCCGCACGTGCCCATGCGGATCGGCCAGCTCGATCACCTCTCGCAACAACGCACTCGCCCTGTCGAGATGACCCCGCTTTTGTTCGACCATCGCGAGTAAGTACATCTCGTCGATCAGGTCGAGCACGTACCCTCGCTCTTGCGCGTACTGCACGGCCTGCTGCATGCGCGCGTAGCCCTGCTCGGAGTCGAAGCGCAGCGCGTCGAGAAAGCCGAGCAGACAAACATTGCGCCACTGCAGACGCGCAAAGCCGTGCTCGGTCGAGACGTCGTAGCTGAGGCGCAAGGCCGCAAACGCCCGCTTTTCTTCGTCGGCACGCAGATGTAGTGCGCCGAGATGGTGGGCGTAGATCGCGACCTCGTGAGCGAGGCCGTACTCCTTGGCGAGATCGAGCGCGCCGCGCGCGGCTTCGCACGCAGCAGGGAGATCGCCCGCGGCCTCGAACACCAGTGCCTGCGCCCGCAGCAGCTCGACCGCGGTCATGCGTGCGGGCTGCTCACCCACCAGGACAGTCAGCTTGGCCAGCGCCTCGCGTGCGAGCTCGAGCTGACCGATGGCCGCGTACGCGGGTGCGATCAGCAACAGCGCGCGCGTCTCGGCGGCGCTGTCGCCGGTAGCGCGCGAGACCTCGAGCGCGTCTTCGACGTACTGCACGACCGCGGTGTACTCGCCGTTGCGTGCGTGCGCCTCGGCGGCCGCCAGCGCGACGTCGCGCTCGAGCTCGCGATCGCCACGTCGACGCGCCATCGCCTGTGCGCGCTCGAGCCACAGCCGGCCCTCACGAAAGCGCGAGGCCTTGTTGAGCAGGCGTCCGCGCAGCATGGCGAAGCGCGCGAGGTACTCGTCCGCGCCCCAGCTGTCGGCCAGCTCGATGGCGCTGCCCATGCGGTCGGCCACCAGCTCACTGCCCCGGGTGTGGAACGCGAGCTCTCCGATGCGGGCGTGCAGCGCGAGCACGCGCGAACGATCGGGCGCGTCGCCGTGCGAGAGCAGCTCGATGACCTGACTGTAGGCGTCGATGGCCGCGTCGAGCGCATGCTCGGCCTCGTACCGCTCTGCCGCGCGCGTCAGGTAGTACACGGCGGCGTCGGCGCGCCCGGCTTCGCGGTAGTGGTAGGCCAGGCGCTCGACCGCGGCCTCGAGCTCGGCGGGCAGCAGCGTCTCGATGGCACGGGCGACCGCGGCGTGCAGCGCGGGCCGCTCGTCGAGCGGGATGGCGCCGTAGAGCACCTCGCGCACCAAGTCGTGCGCGAAAGCGTGCTCGCTCGGGCCGACCATGCGCACGATGTCGCGCTCGGCCAGCTGCGTGAGCGCCTGCTGCACCGTAGGCTCGTCGAGCTCGGAGGCGCGGGCCAGCAGCGCCGGCGAGAAGCGCGGCCCAAACGTGACCGCGAGCTGCAGGATGAGGCGCTGCGCGGACGACAGCTTGCCCACCCTCGAGGCAACGAGGCCGCGCAAGGTACGTGGGAGCTCGAGCTGCGTGCTGCCCGGCGTGAGGCGCGCCACGCCGTGCTCGACGCTGACGGACCCGTGCTCGCGCATGGCGACGAGCAGCTCTTCGACGAACAGCGGGTTGCCCCCCGTCTTGAGCAGCACCTCGCGCACCAGCTCGCCGTGCACCTCGGTCGCGCTGAGCCGATGGCGCACCAGCCGCGCGACGTCTTCGTCGGCGAGCGGGCCGAGCGACACCGCGTCGAAGTTGGGAAGCTTGGCCCAGGTGTCGCGCCCGGCGTCGGCGGGGCGGTAGGCAAAGATGACGATCACGCGCGCGGGCAGAGGCGACGACACCAGCTTGAGCGCGAGCTCGCGGCTCGTGGAGTCCATGAACTCGGCACCGTCGAGCACGAACACCGTGAGCCGATCTTGCGCCAGCTTGTAGCCGACACGCACGAGCGCCTGCTCGAGCTTGGCGGTGCTGCCTCCCGAGGTGGTCTCCCCGGTGTTCGACGCGCTGGGCAAGCCGACCAGCCGCGCGACCGCGTCGCGCTGCTCGGTCGTGAGCCCGAGCATGCGCAGGCGATCGATCTGCTCGTGCATGCGCGCCGGAGACTCGAGGTCCTCGACGCCAAGCACGGCGCGCATCAGCTCTTGCGCGGCAAAGAACGGGATGGCGCGCCCTTGCACGGAGCACGACGCCACGTAGATGCCGACGTCGTGCCCGGCGTGCCGCAGGCGGCGCTCGATCTCCACGATCAAGCGCGACTTGCCCATGCCCGCATCGCCCTGGATGCCCAGCACGCGCAGCTCGGCGCGGTTGGCGATGGCAAACACCTCGCCGATCAGCCGGAGCTCTTCGCGCCGCCCGATGAACTTGCCGACACCTTCGCTGGGCCTCCGTTCGCGCGTGATCACACGCGCGCCGCTGGAGAGCTCGGCCGAGAGCTCGAAACGGTCGCGCAGGAGTGTGCTCGCCGACGGAGAGGCGAGCACCTCCCCCCGCTTGGCGCGCTTGAGCCAGCGCGACGCTTCGCTGCGCAGGGCCTCGATGGAGCCGTCGTGCGCAGCCTGCCCATCGGCATCGAGCAACAGCCTGCCGGCGTGTACCACCACGCGCGCGGCCTGCTTGCTGTGGCTGCGCGCGAGCCTGAGTGCGCAGCGTGCAGCGGCGTGCGCATCACGGCCGTCGGCCTCGCCGAGGCCAAACACCATCAGCGGCTCGCGGC
Organism: Pseudomonadota bacterium; assembly: GCA_041179425.1. Taxonomy (GTDB): domain Bacteria; phylum Myxococcota_A; class Polyangia; order Polyangiales; family DASUME01; genus DASUME01. The sequence continues at coordinate 2,911 of JBEGTL010000535.1, forward strand.
CCTCTCCGGTACGCAGCAGCTCTCCACCGAAGCGCGGGGCAAGGCCCGACAGGTCGAGCGGTTGGTCGGCGTTGACCAAGAGCACGCTCACCTCGCGCCACTCCGAGCGCGCGGGCAAGAGCGGCGCGACCGGCTCGGCCTCCCCCGGGAAGATCTCTGCAGTCGGCGCCTCGCTGCCGCGCGCCTGGCTGTCGCGGCGGTCGCCGAAGATCTCTTCGAGCCCGCTGAACGGAGCCAGCACCTGCTGCGTGCTGACGTCGTTGGCGAGCTCGCCCGCCTCCTCGAGCCAGCGCGCGAGCTCGAGTGCGCTGACCCGCCGGCCGCTCTCGTAGAGCAGCTCGATCAGCTCTTCGTAGAGCTCGCCGACGTTGTTGTGGCGCTCCTCGCGACGGGGCGACGTGGCGCGCTCGACCAGCGCCACCAGCGCTGCCGGTTTGTCGCCCACCAGCTCGGACACATCGAGCGGCTCGCCGCGGCGCGTGCGCTCGAACGTGTCGCGTGCCGACTCCCGATCGAGCACACGTTTGCCGGTCAGCGTCTCGAACAAGATCACGCCGAGCGCGTACACGTCGGCGCGCGCGTCGACCTCTTCTTCGTGCACCTGCTCGGGCGCCAGGTAGGCGAACTTGGTCGGGGGCAGCTCGGACAGCGAGCGCACCGTCTCTCTCGCGCGCGCCATGCCGAAGTCGGTGAGCTTGACCTCGCCCTCCAGGCTGAGCAGCACGTTTTCGGGCGACACGTCGCGGTGCACGATGCCGAGCGGAACCAGCTCGTTGTTGCGCCGGCGGTGCGCGTAGTCGAGGCCCTTGGCCAGCTCGCTGACGACGTAGATGGCGAGCTCGGTGGGCATGGCCGAGCCGCCCCGACGGCACCAGCCGAGCACGGCCCCAAGATCGGGACCCTTCACGTACTCCATCGCGATGAAGTAGGTGCCGTCGGTCATGCCCAGGTCGAACACCTGCGCGACGTTGGCGTGCGTCAGCATGACCGCGGTCTTGGCTTCTTCGATGAACAGCTCGACGAAGCGCTGGTTCTCGCTGAGGGCGGGGAAGATGCGCTTGATGACGAGGATCTTCTCGAAGCCCTCGACCCCGTGGGAACGCGCCTTCCACACTTCGCCCATGCCGCCGCGCGCGAGGCGCTTGAGCAGCTGGTACTTACCGTAGACGAGAGGGGCGTTTTCCACGTGAGCGGCCCATTGTACACGTTCTCTCGCTGCACAGCCTTTCGGGGCAAAACACCGGCCGCGGCGGTCAACTGGGGACCCAAGCAGGGCAGTCGCCGCACCACGCCCGGCTCCCGGTCGACGGGTCTCGTCAGGAAGCGACGGCGGGCTGCGCGTCCTCGGCAAACTGCAGCTGATAGAGGCGAGCGTAGACGCCGCGCGCGGCAAGCAGCTCGGCGTGGGTCCCGTGCTCGACCACCTGGCCGTGGTGAAAGACCAGGATGCGATCGACGCGTCGGATAGTGGACAGCCGGTGCGCGATTACGATCGCCGTGCGCCCCTCGAGTAGCTCGTCGACCGCGTGCTGCAGCCGCGCCTCGGTCTCGCTGTCGATGTTGGCGGTCGCCTCGTCGAGGATGAGCAGCTCCGGGTCGCGGTACAGCGCGCGGGCAAAGGAGACCAGCTGCCGCTCTCCTGCGCTGAGGTTCATGCCCCGCTCGGCGACGCGCATGTCGAGCCCTCCACGCGCCTCGAATAGGTGCGCCGCGGAGACACGCCGCAGACAGGCCTCGGCGCGCTCGCGATCGGCCGCGGCGTCGCCGAGCGCAATGTTGGAGAGCAGGTCGCCCGAGAACAGGAACACGTCTTGTTGCACCACCGCAAACCGGCCGCGCAGGTCTTCGCGCACGTAGCTGCGCACGTCGCGACCATCGACCAGCACACGACCGCTCTCGACGTCGTAGAAGCGCTGGACCAGCCCCGTCACCGTGGTCTTGCCCGCGCCGGTTGCGCCCACGATGGCCACGGTCTCTCCGCGCGCGATGGTGAACGACACGCCGGCCAACACGGAGGCACCCTCGGGCTTGTAACGAAACACGACCTCTTCGAAGGCCACCGCCGGGGGCGTGCCGGCCTCGGGCTGCGCTCTCGGAGCCAGCGGCATGGGCCCCGGCGCATCGAAGTCGTCGACCCCGAGCAAACCGAACACGCGCTCGGCCGAGGCAAACGCGCTCTGGATCATGGTGTACTTGGTGCTGAGGTCGCGCACCGGCACGAAAAACTGCTGAATGTAGGCGTAAAACGCGATGAACGTGCCCTTTTGACGCTCCGCGGACAGCTCGTCGCCGAGCAGGTGCAGCCGACGCGCCGCGTACCACAGCACCAGGCCCACACAGAGCGTGGCGATCATGTCGACCGCCGAGAACATGAGTGCGTCGGTGCGAATGGAGAGGCGGTTGGCTTCGCGGTAGTCGCGGTTGATCTCGGCGTACGCCTCACGACACTCGCGCTCGCGCGAGAACGCCTGCACCACCTGGATGCCTTGCACCTGCTCGTTCAAGAACGCGTTGAGCTGCGCCGTACGCGAACGAATCTGGCGCTGGGCAACGCGCAGCTGGCGCCGAAAGTACTCCACCACGATCACCAGCGGCGGCATGACCAAGAACGCCACCAACGAGAGCCGCGCGTCGAGCCAGAGCATGGCGCACACGATGCCCGTGATGAGCAACAGGTCGCCCACCGCCGTCACCGCGCCGCTGGCAAACAGCTCGGCCATCGAGTCGATGTCGTTGGTGACGCGCGTGACGATGCGGCCCACGGGCGTGCGGTCGAAGTGGCGAATGGACAGCTTCTGGATGTGCGCGAACACCGCCGAACGCAGCTCGGCCATGGTGCGCTGACCGGCCAGCTGCATCGAGTACGTCTCGGCAAAGCTGGCCACAAACCGCAGACAG
>JBEGTL010000536.1:0-5793 GCA_041179425.1 Pseudomonadota bacterium
AGGCCGGTGGTGGCCATCACCACCTTCTTGCCGATGGTGCTTCCGTAGAATGTGATTGCCCGGGTTGTCATCGCGTCTCCAGTGTTTCGGCGACGTTCCCGAGGGCACTTGGGCACACCAAGCCGTCGAGCGCGAAGCCGAACTCGGCTAAACACCACCCCATCCCTTGGTCGATGCGCACGGTCCGGTGCGCAGGCGAGGAAAGGCAGGACGCGGGAGGCGAGACCCTCACCACGCGCTCGGGGGGTAGCATGAGTGATTGCGGGGGTCTACTCACTCCCCACATCGGTGCCATGGGGCCCTCCTGATTGCCGGTCGAAGCGCGCCCTCGGGCGACGCGAACGATCTGCAGATGCGAATCTGTTCTCAGTTGGGAACCATCGCAGGACTGCAATGGGACCCTGACAAATCCGTAGGGTCACCAAACAAGTTCGTCGACTGCGGATCGAGCCTCGGACGCGTGTTGTAGCGCGCGCTCGTCGCCTTCGAATCGAGTCGGTTTCGCACCCATTGCGATCGACCGCCGACGTGGTCTGCAGACTGCTTTGGACCTTGGTTGGCCACGCGTCGGCAGCTTGGCAGCGCTCTTGCAGAGTGTGCGCTCAGTACTCGTCAGTGCGCCGCGCACCGGCTCAAACAGAGGTTGTATTCCATGACGCGACCGACTCGAAGCGACTCCGATCAGACACTCAGTACAGACGCCACAAAGTCTGTTCTTGGCTCGCGCCCGGAGGCACCGTGCGCTTCGACGAACGCGCAGGCGGACGTGCGCTTCGGACGACGTACGTTCCTCGTCACCAGTGGTGCCGCCGCATCGGCCGCAGCTCTGTTGCCGGCGTGCAGCGAAGAAAAAAAGAAAGCCGAGCCGGCGAAAGAGAGCACGGCGGCGCTGGCTGGGCCGGCGGCCAGCGACGCCCCGGAGACCCCTGATCTGCGCTTTGGAATGATCGCGCTCACGGACTGCTCGCCGATCGTGATCGCCCACGAAAAAGGCCTTTTCAAGAAGTACGGCATCAACAGCACCGTGGTGAAGGGGGCCAGCTGGGCGGCCATCCGAGACTCGCTCTCGACGGGCGATCTGCACGCCACACACATGCTGCTGGGCATGCCGCTGGCTTCCACCATGGGCCTGCTCGGTGCACCGAAAAAACCGATGGTCATCCCTTGGTTACTCAACCGAAATGGTCAGGCGATAACACTCAAGGCAGATCTGAAGGGTAAGGTCGCGGCAGACCCCAAGGCGCTCAAGCCCCTGGTCGATGCGGCCAAAAAGAAGGGCGAACCGATGACGTTCGCGATGACGTTCCCGCCCGGCACCCACGCCATGTGGATGCGCTACTTTTTGGCGGCGGGCGGCATCGATCCCGACAAGGACGTCGCGCTGATCACGGTGCCGCCTCCTCAGATGCTGACCAACATGAAGCTCGGCAAGATGGACGGCTTCTGCGTGGGCGAGCCCTGGAACGCGCGCGCCATCTCCGACAGTGCAGGGTTTACTGCCATCACCACGCAAGAGATCTGGAAGGACCACCCGGAGAAGGTCTGTGCCTTCACGGCCGAGTTCGCCGACAAGAACCCCAAGACCGTCAAGGCCGTGCTCAAGGCGCTCAACGAGGCCAGCGTCTGGCTCGACGACATGAAAAACCGCCCGGAGCAGGCCAAGATCGTCTCGGCGGCGACCTACATCAACTGTCCGCCCGAGCTGATCTTGGGCCGCATGCAGGGGCACTACGACTACGGCGACGGCCGCAAGACCGAAGACCCCAACTACATGATCTTCAGCAGCCGCAACTGCAACTACCCGCAGCCCAAGTACGCGGTCTGGTGGCTCACGCAGTTCCGCCGCTGGGGCATGGTCGAGGGCGCGCCCGACTACGAGGGCGTCGCCAAGCAGGTGATGCGCAACGACCTCTACGAAGAGGCGATGAAAGAGATCGGCTACGTGCACGGCGGCCGCGACGACAGTCCCGAGACGTTGTTCGACGGCGTCACGTTCGACCCCAAGGCCGCCGATGCGTACGCCATGTCGTTCCCTGTCAAGAGCGCGAAGGGCTAAACACTCATGAAGAACATCAGCGTCAAGAACTTGCTCCTCCCGTTGGTCGGCGCCGTCGTGGTGCTCGGTGTGTGGGCGCTCAGCAGCGCCACCTGGGCGCCCGCTCTGCCGTCCCCGGTGCAGACCTGGGAAGCCAGCAAGCTCTACATCGTCAACCCCTTCGAGAAACGCGGCGAGCTCGACCAGGGCATCTTGCGTTTCGTCTGGTACTCGCTCGTGCGTGTCGCCAAGGGGTATGCGCTGGCGCTGGTGTTGGGTGTGCCGTTTGGTTTCATGCTCGGCATCTCCAAGACGTTCGCCAAGGCGTTCGACCCGCTCGCGCAGGTGCTGCGTCCGGTCTCACCGCTGGCCTGGTTGCCGCTCGGTCTGGTGCTCTTCCAGAAGTCCGATCCGGCCGCCACCTTTACCATCGCGATGTGCTCGATGTGGCCCACGGTGCTCAACACCTCGCTCGGCGTGCGGTCCATCCCGGCCGAGTACATGAACGTGGGCCGCGTGCTCGGTCTGTCGCCCGCGCGCCGCTTCTTCAAGATCTTGTTGCCGGCGGCGCTGCCGTACATGTGGACCGGCTTCCGGCTCAGCCTCGGCATCGCCTGGCTCGTGATCGTGGCAGCCGAGATGCTCACCGGTGCGCCCGGCGTCGGCGGCTTCCTCTGGCAAGAGTACAACGCGCTGATCTACGAACACATCCTGCTCTGCATCTTGGCCATCGGTCTGGTCGGCTACGCGCTCGACCGCCTGATGAGCATGGCGGAGATGCGCCTCGGGGGCACCTGATGGCCACGCTGGAGCTCAAGGGCGTCAGTAAGGGTTTTGGCTCGGGTGCACAGCGCCGTGAGATCTTGTCCAACGTCGACCTGACCATCGACGACGGCGAGATCGTGGCGGTGGTCGGTTACTCGGGCGTCGGCAAGACCACGCTCATCTCGCTCATCGCGGGGTTGATCATGCCCGACCGGGGCACCATCACGCTCGATGGCAAGCCGGTGCTCGGACCCGGTCGCGACCGCGGCATCGTGTTCCAGAACTACGCGCTCTTGCCCTGGCTCACCGCCTATCAAAACGTCGCGCTCGCCGTCGACGAAGCGTTCCCCACGTTTTCTCCCGAGCAACGCAAGAAGCGCGTCGAGGACACGCTCGCGCTGGTCAACCTCAGTGCCGCCCACCACAAGCGTCCGCGCGAGCTGTCCGGCGGCATGCGTCAGCGCGTGTCCATCGCGCGTGCGCTGGCCATGGATCCGGAAGTGCTCTTGCTCGACGAGCCCTTCGGCGCCCTCGACGCCCTAACTCGCGGCACGCTGCAAAAAGAGGTGGAGAACATCTTCCGTCGTCAGCAAAAGACGATGGTGATGGTCACCAACGACGTCGACGAGGCCGTGCTGCTCGCCGACCGCATCATCCCGCTCAGCCTCGGCCCGGCGGCGCAGCTCGGGCCCGAGGTGTGGGTCACGCTGCCGCGTCCGCGCGACAAAAAAGAGCTCGCGACCAACCTGGAGGCCAAACGTCTCAAGGTGCAGGTCATCGACTACCTGCTCGGTGAGGCGCGCCAAAAGCGCGAGGCCAAGCAGGCAGCGCGCGAACACCAAGACTCGCGTGCGGCCGGACCGCGCGCTTCGACCCCGAGCGCAGGGCACGCCGTATGAACAAGTTTCTGGAGATGTTTCAGCTCGAGAAGAGCTTCCCCAAGGGCGCTGGCTTCGTGCGCATCGTGCGCGACTTCAGCCTGACCCTGCGCGAGGGCGAGTTCGTATCGCTGATCGGCCACTCTGGCTGTGGCAAGTCCACCGTCCTGTCCATGGTCGCGGGGCTCACGTCCATCGACAACGGCGGCGTCGTGCTGGCCGGCAAGGAGATCCACGGCCCCGGCCCAGATCGGGGCATGGTGTTTCAGTCGCCGTGTCTGCTGCCGTGGCTGAGCGTCGTCGGCAACGTGCTGTTGGCGGTCGACTGCGTAAAGCCTGACGCAACGCGCAAAGAGAAGCGCGACGTCGCGGCCCACTACCTCGAGCTCGTGGGCCTGGGCGATGACCTCGACCAGCGCGTCTCCTCGCTCTCGCAGGGGATGCAGCAGCGCGTCGGCATCGCGCGCGCGTTTGCGCTCGACCCCAAGATGCTGCTGCTCGACGAGCCGTTCGGCATGCTGGACTCGATCACGCGCGCCGAGCTGCAAGAGGTGCTGGCCAAGCTCTGCGCCGAGACGAAGAAGACCACCCTGATGGTCACGCACGACGTGGACGAGAGCCTGTTCTTGTCCGATCGCGTCGCCATGATGACCTCCGGCCCGGACGCCACGCTCGGCGGCGTGCTGGAGGTGCCGTTCGCACGCCCTCGCGATCGCCGCCAGGTGTTCGAGGATGAGACGTTCGAGGGTCTGCGCGAGCAGCTGCTCGGCTTCCTCGAGGACCAAGCGCACCCGTCGGCCGCTCCGGAAACCTCCGCGCGCGACGCGGTTCCTAGCTTTTTGCACGCCGCGGAGCGGGCCACCTCCTGACGGTCGCTTGACCGCGGACCCTCGCTGACCTCAACAATTTCGCGCGACCACGCGCGGTTCCCCAGCTACCGATTGGAGCCGGGCGGGCTGCGAACGGCAGCGCTGCGTCCAACGTGTTTTGCCATTTCTGCCTTAACCCCCCTACCGAGGAACGTCCGATGGATGAGACGAAGAGAAGTTTGTCTGCTGCTTACCGAGTGGATCTTCCGCTCGACCTGACCGCACCTGCGAGCGACGCACGAGCGACGCCGAAGCGCTCGCTGCGCCATTGGTGCCAGTCGAGTTGGTACCTCGTCTGTGCATCCTCCGTTCTCGGCCTGACGACTGCGCAGGCAGAGGCACAAGCGCCGGCCCCCGTGACCGCACCCAGCGGCGTGACCACGATTGCGCCGCCCCCCGCTGCGCCGCCGCCCGCGGTGACCTTGCCGCCGCCTGCTGTGGTCGTGGCGCCTCCTGCGATCGTTGCGCCTCCGCCCGCGGAGCTGCCTCCGCCGCCCCCTCCGGCCCCGATCGCGCCGCTGCCCCCGCTGCCAGCACCGCCGCCACCTCCTCCCATGGTCAGCGCTCCCGTGCCGCCGCCTGCTCCGCTCGCGCCGCCCCCGGCCGCAAGTCCGAGCTGGACGCCGGTCTTCACCGGGTCGTACTTCACGCGCTACGAGCTGCGCTCCGGCTTCGATGATCTGAACATCTCGTCGGCGACCTCACGCCAGCGCTTCCTCGAAGGCGACGCCATCTACTACCGTGCGCGTTTCGGCATCGGTACGGGTCTGCTCGACGTCGGCAACGGCCTCAAGGTGGGTCTCCAGTTCACGCCGCAGGCGACCGGCGTGTTCGGCAACCTGACCAACTCGCCGGGAGCCCCCAACACCACCGTCGACGCCAACCTCGGTCTGCACGAAGGCTACGCACGCGTGCAGGGGAAGCACGCACGCTTCGACGCGGGCCGCTTCGAGCTCAGCTACGGCGATGCGCTGGTCGTCGGCAACCTCGACTGGAACGAGATCGGCCGCAGCTTCGATGGAGCGCGCGTGCGCCTGTCCGCCGACGCAACCAACGCGACGCTGCCGTGGGTGGACGTGTTCGCCACCGTCATCGACGAAGGTCGTCCAGACTTTCCTCGCAACGGCGTGAGCGATCAGGTACCTGGCATCGGACAGGGCGACGTCTACTTCCTGGGTGCCTACGGCGCGTTTGGTCCCGCGATCACCAAGGGCCTCGACCTCGACCTGTACTCGCTGGTGCGCGC
>JBEGTL010000537.1:0-5782 GCA_041179425.1 Pseudomonadota bacterium
CGTGGTCCAAAGAGGCCGTCGCGGAAGTTGGCCACCTCGACCCGTCCGCCCGTGATCTCGCCGACCACGTTGGCCTGGCGACCATTCGCTTCGAACGAAGCTCCGTGACAGTTGATGCAGATCATTCCAAATATTGCAGCGCCCGGCGCTTGGCTGTAGACCGGCTGCTCGCGTTGCGCGGCACTCTGCAGACCCAGCCAGCTCCAGCGGGGGTCCGGCGGATACTCAGACCCCTTTTTCACATCGTCTAGCTTGCACTCGGGCTTCTTGACCCAGTAGCCAAAAGGAACCTGTTCTAGTGCGAAGTTCTTGAACTCCTGGTCCCACTGCGCCTTCCGGAGGAGCGGCAAGAGGAGAGCTTGCTGCTTTTCTTCGGGCTGGCCCACGATAGAGGCCGGGATCGTGCCCTCTACCAGGCTCTGCTTCCATTTCGTATTGCGCGGCGTCCAACTCGCGCTCATCACCGACCGCGTGTCCAGTGATACCCAGTGCGGCCGCTCTGGAATCCTGCGCGGCCACTGGTTGGACTTCGCATTGAGCACGGAGTCGGCCCAGAGCCTGGGTTCCAGGGATGCGGCGTTGACGTCGATGATGTCCGGCTTGTTGCTGCACTCGGTGATGACGGCGTCGTTGGCGAAGTTAGCGACGCGCTGCTCCGCGGCCGCCAGCGCTTCTGCGTAGCGGGGATGACCGATAGGTACCTCCACAGACGGCTGTGGTCGGTTGTCTCTCTCGTATCTCACGAGGTCTTTCTCATACTCTACGTCGAGGCTGGGGATACTAAGCATCCATTCGCCTAGCAATTGTGGTGCGCGGCAGTCGTGCCCCGCTGTGCTCTGTGGCATGTGGGGGAAGATTGTCGTGTCGTCCGAGTAGGTAAAACCTGACTCTACGTTGCGAAAGATCAGACTGCGCCATGGAGCGATGGTCGGTGGCGCATAGATTCGTCTCTTCGCTCCCCAATCGACAGAATAAGGCACCGAGAGCGGATCTCGCCAGTTATAAGGACTGCTGGGACCAGAACTGATCTCGTATAGGGATGTGGTCAGGTAGGGTATCTCCGCCACGAACGGCTCCTCGTTCTCCATCAGCATGCTGGCAGGGTCCACGTTGAGATTTTCCGCCAACGGCAGCGAGCGCTTGATACGCGGGCTGACGCGGTCGAGTGGGAACTGAAAAATGCCCCCGCCGTCTGCACTTGGTAGGAAGCTCAAGACGTTCTTCAGCAAGGGTGCCGTGCGACTCGTGTAGCCGTTCGGGTTGTGACAGTGGGCGCAGTTGCCGAGCATGTAGCCTTGTGCGATCAGCTCGTGGTTGTTGCGCGGGTTGCGCTCTCCCTGACTCTTCTCGAGCGGCAAGATCTTCCGCGCGATCTCGGCCTTGGTGAGGCCGGTGACCAGCCCATAGTCGATGAAGCGCTCCAGCTGGTTCAGCTCGTCTGGCTCCGCAGGCTCGATCACGCCTCCTTCACCCATCGGCCGACGCCGAATCTGTAGCGGCAAAAAACCTAGCACAAAGGAGCTTTGACCCAGGTGACACTGCACGCAGCGGTCGGCGCCGGGGATCGCGTAGTGCCTCTTGGCTCCTTCTTTGAAAGGATTTAGGTACCTATCCATCTTCGCGATGATCTCGTCATTGAGCTGTTCGTCCTTGACGTACTCGGTGACGTGGTCTGCGAAGTCGTTGCCGTCTTTGTACGGTTCGTCTAACAGTGTGGCCTCGGTTTCGTCGGCGTTCCACTGGTAGCTCCCGTACACGGCCTTGATCTCAGGGAGATCGGCACCGGGCTTCTCCACTGACTTGCGCGCGATGATCAGGCGCGTCTCCATCTTGCGGTAGCCGATGTTGCCGTCGCGGTCCTTGACCTCCTTTAGGAAGGTTTTGTAGAAGCGCGTGTTTTCCGGAATGTCGAAGCTCTGCGTACCGGGCTCGAACTTGATGCTCGTGCCGCGCGGCACGCGGACGTAGCGCATCTTGTGCGCGTCGTCGGCCCACAACGTGTAGCCCGGCGCGAAGCTAATAACCCCGCGCTTCGCAAGCTGCTGACTGTCCAAGGTAAACAGATCGGTGTCCGAAAGCTTCTTCGGCAGGTCGGCGAATTTCATCACTTGTGCGAACACGGTGTCGAGCTTGTCCATCGGCTCGACGTCTGAGCTAACGAGAGCCTTGGCTGGGATGCAGCTGCCCATGTTCGTGAGTGCGCTGCCCAACTGCTTGTTCAGCGCGTAGGGCGGCCCGTCTTGTGTCGCGGGAGCTGCTGGGCTCTCGACGCTCGCAGCCACTGGGTCCACGAAGGGATCGACTTGACCTGCTTTGAGCCACGCCTCGAGGCGCCGCGCAAACACGGCTACACCGCCATTCGGCGGTCGCTCGGAGAGCAGCCTGGTGTCCTTGGGCATCACCTTGTCGCGGTCGAGAGACTTGATGGAATCCAGGCTCGACTGGCCGACTTGGCTCTTGAAGTCGTCGACCGTTCTGACGACCAGCTTGTCCTGCATAAGCTTGTTGCCGTGACAGGCGCCACAGTTTGTGTCGAAGTCTTCGTACAGCTGCTGCACCGTGAACGAGTTGCTGCTGTCAGGTACCGGGGCGGCGGCGCCCTCCACCATGATCTGCGCGCGGGCTGGCCCCGGCTGGCCAAGCACCGGCCGACACGGTTCTTCAGGCACGTCTCGGTTGCCCGGACCCCCATCCGTGTCGCTACCCACGGGCTGAGCGACCGCACCATCTTGTGCGTTCGCGCCACCGTCTTTGGCTGTTGCCCAGTCACGTACCGTCAGAACTGGTTCATCGTTGCAGCCCATGACCAGGAGCGTTGCCGCACTCCAGAGCCAGAGCCTGCGCTGCGTAGGCATCGAGCGCCCTCCGTAAAAATTGATGCGCCGGAGAGCGATTCGCCGGCGCCAGCTCAGCGATACTGACGCGAGCATGCGCCCCAGCTTTAAGGTGGCTCGATGCAGATGCCAGCAACGATCTTGCAACGTGATTGCGAAGTGAGAGGGCCGCGGCGAACGACACGGGTAAGAAGATTGTGCTCAGTCGCCGCCGGTCGGTGGAAGCTCTGGCCCTCGGAAGCAGTTGGTGGCCGAGAAGTTCTCGGTCTGGATGCCGACGGCCGGGTCCTCGACCAAGCTGGGCCCGTTGATGAAAGCCTCGACCTTGGCCTCGTCCTGAAAGCACGCGGCCAGGTCAGCCTCTTCGCCGGTGACGGCCGCGAAGCCCTTGAGCGTGTTGAGGTAGACCTTGTTCGATAGGGGGTAGGTGCCAGCGACGATGTTGGCCGGTTCGGGAGCGAGGCAGGCGCCGAGGGGGGTGGCGCCGCTGGTGGCAGTCGGTGCGAGCTTAACACCCATGGCCAGCGGAATCCTCCTGCGAGTAGCCAGAGTAGTTGGACGAATCTGACTGTCAGGTCAGAAGTCTGCTCAGTAGCAGTCAGCGGCCAAGACGTTCTCGTTTTGGATGCCGACTGCGGCGTCCGGGACGGAGATCTTCAAGCTCATGGCCGCCTGATCTTGGCTTGATCCTGAAAGCAAGCGGCCAAATCAACAGATCAGCTTCTACGCCCCGTGACGTTTCGTGGGAAGGCCGAACCCAAAAAGGGCGACGGGGTAAAAGCCCTCGCCCTGTGCGTGGCTAAACAGTCAGACGAATCTGACTGTCAGGTCAGAGGTCTGTTCAGAAGCAGTTGGCGGCCGAGAAGTTCTCGGTTTGGATGCCGACAGCCGGGTCCGGGATGAAGTTGTTCGCGCTCATGGCGGCCTCGACTAGGGCTTCGTCCTGGAAGCACGCGACCAGGTCAGCCTCTTCGCCCGTGACGTTTGCGAAGCCCTTGAGCGTGTTGAGGTACAGCTTGCGCGACAAGGGGTACGTGCCAGCGGCTATGCTTGCCGGCTCGGGCGCGAGGCAGTCGCTGGAGGGGGTAGCGCCGTTGGCGGCCCTGGGTGCGAGCTTGACGTCGAGGATGTTCGGCTCGTTGAGCGCTTCACGACCGGCAAAGCCCTCGGAGCACTGGTCCGCGCGGACCAAGCAGGCGAGCTGCTGAACGGTGTCGGTCTGCTTGCAGCCGCTACCGACGACGGCGCGCGACTCGTGCGTGCGGTAGTAGCCGCTGGTGAAGCCCGTGATGAGCGAGCCGTCGGCATTGTGGGCAAACAGGTTGAACGTGCGGCCGTCGCTAACGGGCGCGGAGCCGGCGGGCTTGTTGGACGAGGCGTTCACGCAGCGGGCGTCTGGCGTCGACGTCGCGGTGGCGCGGAAAGCGGGAATGAGGCAGGTACCGCCCAAGCGGGGAAGACCGGTGGGGCATGCGCCGAGGCCGGGGACAGCCCCGAAAATGAAAACGCCGGCGGTACAACGGGTGCCGGCCTGTGAAGCGATGCCGCCGGCGCCGCAGCTATCGGCCGCGGGAGCGCCGGGGGAGTAGGTATTGGTGCTCCGGGGAACGGTCACAGGAAGCACGAGGCCGAGCGTGCCGTCGGCGCGCGCGGTGTCGTAGCTGGCCGAGGACGCCGTGCGACGGATCGGGTCGTTGTCCTGCGTACTGGTTCCGTTGCAGAACGTAAAAGACGCCGGGATGCCGCAGACGCTGCGGAGGGTATCGGTGGTGCCCGAGACGTCGTCGAGGCGGAAGGCGTGGTTCAGCTGCGTGCAAGTGGGACTCTGGGCGCCGTCGAAGAGCTTGCCCCAGCTGTTGACCAGTTGGTTGCGAAGCAGGCTGTTGCATCCGGACGTGGCGTGCTGCGGTGCCCCGGGCGCGAGGTCGGTGTTGAAGTGGTCACGGCCGAAGTAAAGGACGCGAAGCTTGTCGCAGGCAATGGGGTAGACGCCGCTGTCGGTGCCGCCTTGCCACACGTAACTGCCGAGCGCGGACGCCGCGGAGTAGGCCTCGCAGAGGCTGCCCGCGGCCTCGCCGCTGCACGACGAGGTCAGCATGGCGACGCCGTCGTAGCCGAGGACCTGACCCTGCGAGCCGGGGTTCACATCCGCGAGCGCACACTTGATCTTGCGCGTCATCGGAGCGATTTGCTGCGTGGGGGGAGTCGCCGCCATCGCGTTCTCGGCGATGCCGGAGCCCCCGCCGAGGTACGTGACGCCCGTCGCCGCTGGGCAGTTGGCGATGATGTTGATGGTGACGAATTCGAGGACGTCCGTACCCTTGAAGGCCTGCGCGTCGGCGTGGCTGGCGCCGAAACCAGCAACGATGACCGTTGCAGATAAAGTAAGTCTTTTCATTGTGGTCCGTTCTTCCTGCTGTCTACTGCGCCGAGCTTCGGCGCCTGGCCTGCGTCTCAGAAGAGCCTGAAAGGTGCGTCGTTCGGCGCCTGGGAGGCGCTGAACGCAAAAAGGGCGACGGGGTAAGCCCGTCGCCCTTTGCGTGGCCGTGACACTCAGACGTGTCTGATTGTCAGGTCAGAGGTCTGCTCAGAAGCAGTTGCTGGCCGAGAAGTTCTCGGTCTGGATGCCGACGGCCGGATCCACGATGAAGTTGTTCGCGGTGATGGCAGCCTGGACCTTGGCCTCGTCCTGGAAGCAAGCGGCCAGGTTGGCCTCTTGGCCCGTGACGGCGGCGAAGCCCTTGAGCGTGCTGAGGTAGAGCTTGCGCGACAGGGGGTAGGCGCCCGAGACGACGTTGCCGGGCTCGGGCGAGATGCACGCGCTGGAGGGGGTGGCGCTGGTGGCGCCCACGGGCGCGAGCTTGACGTCGAGGATGTTCGGCTCGTTGAGCGCTTCACGACCGGCAAAGCCCTCGGAGCACTGGTCCGCACGGACCAAGCAGGCGATC
>JBEGTL010000538.1:0-5774 GCA_041179425.1 Pseudomonadota bacterium
CGCAGGGGGCGGCGTGAGCACCGGTTGAAAGCCCCCCGCATGCCCCGCGTAGTCGTGCGCGCGCGGCGCGGCAGGGGCCTCAGGCACGTACGCGGGCGCCGCGTGGACGGTGCGAGGCGTCTTCTCGTAGACGGGCGGAGGAAGGCTGTGCGGCGCAACGTGCGCGTACGGCGCGGCGTGCTGCGGTGGCGCCGCGTGACTGCTCGGCGGCGACACGTGCACCGGTGGTGCGACCCGCACCTGAGGCGCCACGTGAACGGGCGCCGCGGGCGGTGGGTGGTGGCCCCCGTGGGCCGGAGCCTCGAAGCGCGCGGACGAAGCTGGATAGCTCGGCATCGGGGGCGGCGGTGCGAGCGGTGCGCTGAAGCCGTGCGGCGCAGTGACGTTGAGCGGCTCTGCGGAGGAAACAAAAGATCGAGGCGCGGCCTTCGCGCGCGGGTCTTCTGCGCGCGAAGGAAGGGACGAGGGCGGCGGAGGCGTTGCTGGCGGATGCTGACCGATGCCCTGCACACGGTTGACCGCAACTTGCACAGCCGTGCCGCCAGACGGGGGTACCGAGCCGCTGACCCCGGCGTGTTGGAGGCCGAACTCGTTGGCCGTCATGCCGAACATGGTGCGCTTCTCGCGCGCAGCGTCGCTCTCGCTCGGCACGGCAAACGCGTCGAACTCGAAGGCGGTTCGTTTGCCGCGCCCGTCGCGGTCCGCCTCACGGCGCGACTCGTCGGAGGCAGAAGCCCCGGGGCCAGATGGCGGACGTGGTGGCGGTACGGGGGACATGCTCCGCGACTCCTCTAACTCTGCTGCGCGCCTGACGACGACCCAACGACGACTGTAACTATCGGAGCTTCTCGGGCCGTATCACGGGCGGAGGCTTCTCTTTTTTGACGCGATGCTTCTTGGGAGGAGGCGGATCGCGGACCTCGGACAGCTCGGGCGCAAACACCACAATGTCGTCGCGCGATCCGATCTGCAAATCTTTATGGGGTGAAGGCGGGACGACTTTGGGACGGGACTCGGTGTTGAGCACCACACGCAGCGGCGTAGACGGGTCGCCCTCGAGCAGCACGTGCGCGGTGCCCGTGTAGTCGGTGCGCGCGAGCTCGCGGTTGTGCACCATGACCGGCAGCCCAGCGAACCCGGGCGCACTGACGATCAGCGCCGCAATACGTTTCACGCGCTCGCAGGTGAGCTCGACCTCCGGCGGGGGCCCATCGCCCAGCGTGCGCAGCCGCAACGTGGCGGGCTGGCCCTGCGCCTTGGACCCTGCGGGACAGCGCGGCTCGAACGTGACCTGACCGCCCTCCCGTCCTTTGGTGCGAACCGTGAGCACGCCGCGGTCATCGGTGTGCCCGACCGACGTACCCGACACCAACAACTCGACGTTGGCCAGTGGCTCGCCATCTTCGTCGAGCGTGCGCAGCGACACCGGGTAGCTGCGCTCGGCCTGTGCCGTGTCGCCGCAGCCCGCCCACGCGGCGCTGATCAGCGCCAAAAACACCAGCCCGCACGAAGGATTTCGGGCACCGCGCGGGGCACACCAAGCGCGGCGGCTCACGACAAGCCCCCGCGGCGACGCGCTTCGAACATCTCTTCGGGAAGTCGGTAGCCCATGATGCTGAGGTACTCCGTGCAGGTCGGAAGCTTGCCGGTGGCGCGCAGGCTGGAGCGCAGCTTGCCCTGCGCGTCTTCACCCTCGATCTTTCTGACGTACAAGTCCGCAAGCTCATAGCCCCGCTCGGGGTGAGCGCCGACGACCTCGGTGATGTGTGTGACCGCGCGCGAGCCATCGCGCATGCGTGCGGTCTGCACCACCACGTTGACGGCCGAAGCGATCTGGGCGCGCAGCGCGAACAGCGGCAGCTCGACGCTGCTCATCAGCGCCATGGTCTCGAGGCGGTTGAGGGTGTCGGACGGGTACGTCGCGTGCACCGTCGAGAGACAGCCACCGTGACCCGACGTCATCGCTTGGATGAGCTCGAGCGCCTCGCCGCTGCGGATCTCACCAACCACGATACGGTCGGGGCGCATACGCAAGGTGGCCTTGAACAGGTCGCGGATGGTGACCTGACCTCGTCCGCGCGAGTCGGCCGGACGCGCCTCGAGCTGCACCACGTGATCTTGCTGCAGCTGCAGC
Source organism: Pseudomonadota bacterium (assembly GCA_041179425.1). Taxonomy (GTDB): domain Bacteria; phylum Myxococcota_A; class Polyangia; order Polyangiales; family DASUME01; genus DASUME01. The sequence continues at coordinate 2,135 of JBEGTL010000538.1, forward strand.
TCGCGCGCGTCTTCGATGACCACCACGCGGTCGTCGGGAGGGATGAACGACGAGATGGCGTTGAGCATGGACGTCTTGCCCGAGCCGGTGCCGCCCGCGACGATGATGTTTTGTTTGGCGAGCACCAGCGCACGGATGAGGTCGAGCGCACCCTCGTTGAGCGAGCCGAGCTCGAGCAGCTTGCCCATGGTGAGCTTCTCTTTGGAGAAGCGACGAATCGCCACGCTCGGACCGTCCGACGACGACGGCGGCAAGATCGCCTCGACACGCGAGCCATCGGGCAGGCGCGCCTCGAGGATGGAGTGAAAGGGGCCGACCGGTCGGCCCACGTACTGGGCGATGTTGCGGATGGCCGACATCAGCGCCTCTTGCGACGCGAACTTGGCATCGGTGCGCTCGACCTTTCCGAAGCGCTCGATGTACACGCGGTCGGGGCCGTTGATCATGATCTCGGTGACGCGCGCGTCGTCGAGGTACTTGCGCACCGGATCGAGCAACGACAACAGCGTCTGCTCGTAGACCTCGGGCGGGATCATGGTCGCATGACCGTGGTCGACACCGGATAGCTGGCGGCACGGCGTAGCCAAGCGCGCGCCTCGATCGCGTGCGGGCCCTCTGGTGCAAGCTCCAGGTAGCGCGACAGGTGCTTGCCCGCTTCGGCGAAGTCGGCGTGACCGTCGCGCATCACCAGCGCGAGCAGGTAGACACTCTCGGCGTGCGCGGGCTGCTGTTCGAGCACCTGGCCGAGCTCGAAGCGAGCGGCGAGCGCGTCGCCCTTCGCAAACTGGATGGACGCCAGCACATGGCGCAGCGTCCAGTCTTCGGGGTTGCGATCGAGGTAGCTACGCGCGTGTATGATCGCCTGCTCGAGGCGACCCGCAGCGGCGCACACCTGCACCAGCTCGCGCACCACACGCTGCTCGGGATAGCCCGCACCGCGCGCCGCCACGAAGTACTGCTCGGCGCCAAAGTCGTCGCCCCGATCTGCCAGAAAGACGGCGCGCTGCCACAGCTGGTCGGCATGGCTCACCTCGGGGTGCGCGACCTGAGGCTTGGCGCAGCCCGAGAGCGCCACCAACACGAGCGCGCCTGCCGCGAGCCACGTGTGCTTTGGGTAGCTCGACACCGACGCGACTGGGTTGTCCCTCATCGTTTTTTCTTTCCTGTGCGCTGAGACAGCACCGCAAGCTGCTCGCGCCGTTTCTGATCGAGGAACGCGAGGTACGGCTGTGCGTCGTTTCCCGCGTGCGCCAGTAAGGTTCGCAGACGCGCGATCGCGTCGAGCATCTCGCGCGGCCGCTTGTCGCGCGAGGCGACCTCTAGGTCGAGCTGCGCCCGCTTGTACGAGAACTGCACATCGGTCGACCACAGCTCCATCTGGTCGAACGCGCGATCGGCACCTCCCTGGTTCTCACCGAGCGCGTAGCAGACGCCGGCTTCGCGCATCAGCTGGACGCCGCCGATGAGGTCGCCTAGCTCGAACACCCCTCGCTCGTACTTGGCGCGCGCAAGTTGCTCGGCCACCTCGGCGCGCCCCAGCGCACCGGTCTTGTCTTCGCTGCAGCTGGGAAGCCCACCAAACAACGCGGGCGGCCGGGGAGCGACCTTGCGGATGCTCGACGCCTCGGCACCGGGCTTGAGAAAGAACGACCCGAGCAGCAGCGGCACCGCCAGCGCGGCCAGCCACACGACGGGACTGCCGCCCTTGCGCGCATCGCGGTCGAGCTCGGCGGCCACGGTGAGCCGAACCGAGCCGAGGAACACGTCGTGGCCCCACGGCACCAGACAGCTGCGTGTCGCCTGCCCTTCGTGACGCATCGGCTCGGGCGCCGACTCGATGAGCTCGACCCAGCAGCCCTCAGGCTGCGGACGCAGCTGGCAGTGGACACTCAGGATGCTGGTGGCCCCCGTGAGCGTGATGTCTGCAGACGGAGAGCTGCCGATCGTGGTGCCTGCGTCGGCCAGACGGTAGCGTTCGGCGTGGCGGCCCGGGATGGAGATGTCGACCCAGCTTTTCATTCAGAACCCCAGACCGTTGATGAGGAAGGGACCAAAGAGGATGATCAAGATCGCGCACAGCTGCAGCATCAAGGGGCCGATCAACATCACGCCCGCGCGGGCAGCTGCCTCTTCGGCGGCCACCGATCGACGCATACGCAGCATGCGCGCCTGGATGGCGAGCACCTCGGCCAGCGGCGTGCCTTTCTCTTCGGCCTGCACGACGGCGCCCACGAAGTCGCGCACCGCTTCGGTGGGCACGCGCTCGGCAAACAGGTTGAGTGCGTACGCACGCGTGTGGCCGAGCTCGAGCTGGCGCAGGATGTGCTGAAACTCCTCGCGCGTGGGGTCGCGCTCGCTGACGATCTCGCCCACCACGAAGCGCAGCGAGCTGGGAAAGTCGGAGCCCGCGCCCACACACAGAGACACCAGGTCGATCGCCGGCGGCAGGCCACGGTTGACCGACTTTTTGCGGTTCTTGGCGATCTCCTTGAACTGCAAGTAAGGGATCCACAGCCCGAGCGCGAACGACACGAGCGTCCACATCACCTGCTGCCCGTGGGTCACCGTCGTGAGCAAGAGGGAGAACAGCGCGCTGGCCGTCGCCGACATCAGCATCATCGACATCAGCTCGTCGGTGGTGATGCCGAGCGAGTAGCCAGACGACTTGAGCACGTAGTCGAGGTGCGCGCGCTGCTTCTGAACGAGGGCACGTAGCCGGTGGTGCGGTACTCGCCGAGGACCTTGCCATTGGGCCCGATGCCGCTGCGGTGATAGGCAAAGATCTCGAAGCAGTCGATCTCGCCTTCGTCGTTGACCTCGGTCACCTCGGTGATGCTGGTGACGCGGCGCGAACCGTCGGAAAAGCGCGTCTGCTGGACGATCAGGTCGACGCTCGACGCGATCTGCGCACGGATGGCGCGCACCGGCAGGTCGAGTCCGGACATCAGACAGAGTGTCTCGAGGCGACTCAGTGCCTCGCGCGGACTGTTGGCGTGTGTGGTCGTCATGGAGCCGTCGTGGCCCGTGTTCATCGCCTGCAGCATGTCGATGGCCTCCCCGCCGCGGCACTCGCCGACCACGATGCGATCGGGGCGCATGCGCAGCGCGTTCTTCACCAAGTCACGAATGGTGTAGGCGCCCTTGCCTTCCATGTTGGGCGGACGGCTCTCGAGCGAGACCACGTGGGGCTGACGCAGCTGCAACTCGGCCGCGTCTTCGATGGTGACCACACGTTCTTCTTCGGGGATGGCACCGCTCAAGATGTTGAGCAGCGTGGTCTTGCCGCTGCCCGTGCCGCCGGAGATGACCACGTTCTTGCGGATGCGCACGCCGCGCTGGAGGAAGTCGGCCATGCGCTGCGTGAGCGAGCCGAACTTCACCAGGTGATCGAGCGTGAGCCGCTCGCGCGCGAACTTGCGGATGGTGATGCACGGCCCCTTGATGGCCAGCGGCGGGATGATCGCATTGACGCGCGAGCCGTCTTTGAGGCGCGCGTCGACGAGAGGCGAGCTCTCGTCGATACGTCGGCCGAGGGGCGTGACGATGCGCTCGATGGCGGCGCGCACGGACTCGCCGTCGGTAAAACGGTACGGCGTGTGGACAATCTTGCCGTCGATCTCGGCAAAGATGGTCTCGGGGT
>JBEGTL010000539.1:0-5753 GCA_041179425.1 Pseudomonadota bacterium
ATCAGGCCGAACAAACCCGACATCAGCAGGACGACGGGTGCCGCGTCGCTTGCCGCCGGAAGGGGGCGAGTCGCCAGTGCGGCCAGCTCCACGATATGCAGGGAGGGGACTGCCTGGATTGCAATCGTAGTCGCTCGCGCGCAGCGCTGGTACGCGACCTGGGCGGAGTCTGCGCGGCAGACGAGGATGGCTCTGTCTTTGCCAAGCTTCTGAAGGGACGCGGTGCCCGGCGCCAGTGGGTCGTCCGCGCTGCCGTTCAGCTGCTCGAGCTGCGAGAAGGCCTCGCGCAACGAGCCTTCCAAGCTTGGCCGCGTGTCGTCTTTGGGCGCTTCGATTTGGCTGCCGGCCGCGACCGCGTTCTCTGTCGGCCCGAACACCACGAACGATTCGTAGACGTGGCTCGCGGAGTGCAACCAGCGAAACGCCAGCACACCCGCCACCAACACCATCACGAAGACCCCGCCTCGCCAATGCGTGAGTGCGTCGCGGACAATCGTCGCCGCAGCACGTTGCGACGGGTCTGGTGCACTTCTGGACGAACGCGTCATGGCAGCCGGATGGTTCGCACACAGGCTCAGGGAAAGGTCGGCAAGCGAGTGGATGTTGCCAGGCCCAAGCTAGAGACGCCAGCTAGAGGACGCCATCCCTGTGGGTGCAACAGAGGCGCAGCGGGGGCGAAGAGACGCGCCTTCCCTGACCAGACCGCTTCGCTGTCGCGATTTTGAAAGTGCAGTCAGGAGTCGGGGTGAGCGAGCGCTCAATAGGGGTTTGCTGGAAGGGACGGCTGTCCGGGGACAGCGGCTCCGGGCTTGGAAGACGCACCGGCCGGAGCCACACCCGACGGAGTCGATCTCCTGGGCACAAATCGGGTCGGGCCCAGGCCTTGTGGAGCCGCGCTCGGCGGGGCCACGTCTTGAGGGGCCGCTGGCCGCGGGGCGACCTCTGCAGGAACTCCGCGCGGCGGAGGCACCACGCCCGCGGGGGTCACCGCGCGAGGAACCACACCAACCGCAGGAGGCTCGCTCACAGGCGCCGCGCTCGTTGGCGCCACGCTCGTTGGCACCGCGCTCGTTGGCGCCGCGCTCGTTGGCGCCGCGCTCGTTGGCACCGCGCTCGTTGGCACCGTGCTCGTTGGCGCCGCGCTCGTTGGCGCCACGCTCGTTGGCGCCACTCGCGGTGAAGGTACACGCGGCGGAGCGACGTGGGGCGGCATCACGCGCGACGGAACAGTCGTCGGCGAGGCGGGAACGCGACCCAAACGAGCGCCCGACGGGGTGGTGCCTGCGTCGCGAGGCCGATCGGACTGCGGAGACAACTGGTGAGGCTGCGGAGCGAACGTTGCGCCCCTACCGATGGCGACGCCCGGCGCCTCTGACGACGCTTCACCGCGCTGTTCCATCGTCCCACCGCCGAGCGGCCCGGCCACACGCCCCCCTGCCGAACTGACAGACTCCAACGTCGGAGCGTCTGGCCAGCGCTGGACGCCAGGCATGACGAAGTCCCCGAGCAGCAAGACCGCCGTGATCAGGGCGCCCGTGCCAACCCACGCGGCAAAGCGCTCGCCGAGGTTCTGCTCGATGCGTGCTGGGGGAGCCGAGCTCCCGGTTGATTTGCCGAGCTCCGCAAGCTCGTCGAGCTGCTGTCGGCTGCGAATCGCAAAGTCGACCCACCGCGTGTCGTGCACACTCGACCACTCGCGGGCGGGCTCGAGCACGTTCGTCGAGTCGAACGCCACCTGCACGTCCACCGACGCGCGCGGTTCTTCGCTACGAGAGTGACGATCTGACTGAGCGACCTCTCGTCGGAAGGCAGGAGGCTCGCTCTTGATGGGCTCGAGAGCCGAGCCCAGTGACGTCGCCCCACCCTGAAGTGTCGTCTCCAAGCGCCCCGGGACCTTGGCGGTACCCAAGAGCGTCTTGGAGAACATGGCTTGCGCCGAGGGCTTCGCGGTGACCGCGGGCGGCGGCTGCTCTTCGAGCGCGGCCTGGGGCGGAAGGGAAGGAGCGTTTTGGAGCAATGCCTCGACCGGGGGCATCCCGATCATCGTGGCTCTCGTCGCCTTGACGCGGAACTGCGCGGCATCGGGTGAACTCTCGGCCGCGGCTTGGCTTGGGTGCTTGTCCGGCGCAGCCGTCACCTCGATCGCAGCGAGGCCGCGAGCTGTCGGCGCTCGTGCGCCCATCGACCCGTCGGCCTCGGTCGTGACGCCACGCTTGCCGCGCCTCGCGCAGGTCGTCCGTACCCACTGCCCGATCTCCGAGGGCTGGGCGACGGCCCCTGCCCGTCGCGTTGCGCGCTGCAGTTCCTCGAGCATTTCGTCCGCTGAAGAAAAGCGCCGATGCGGGTCGCGCTCGAGGGCGCGCAGGCACAGCTCGTCGAAGTACGCGGGCGGTGCGAAGCCGAGAGAGCTCGGTTTGGGAATCGGGGCGTCGGCCGACGTCCGGGCGACTTGTGCAGGCGTCAGCTTCGCCAACGACTCGCCAGTCAGGCCTTCCCACAGGGTTGCTCCCAACACGAACAGATCGGCCCGCACGTCTACGCTGTCTGGGTGGAGCGCTTGTTCGGGAGCGAGCAGCCCTCCCCGTAGGCGCTCGGCGCGGCAGCTGCCCAGGGCCAGCCGCTGCACGCGGGCCTGCGTAAAATCGGCGATGCGCGCGACGCCGTCGCTGCCCACGAGGATGTGGCGCGCGTGGGGCGCCTGGTGCACGACGCGCAGCGGCGCACCGTCCGGGGCAAGCGCGCTGTGGACTGCCGCAAGACCGCGGAGCACATCGGCGATCACCGGCAGCAACAGACGCGGCTGTCGCCATGCGCCTGAACCTGCGAGCAATCCCTGCAGGCTGTCGCCGTCTACGTACTCGAGCGCCACGTAGTGGCCGTCGTCTCGCCCTGAACCATGGCAGGCAACGACGTTTGGATGGCGGATGCTCGACAGCAAAAGCGCTTCGTCTGCCAGGAGCTCGCCCCAGCCGCTGACCTGCGCCAGCTCGGGAAGAACTCGTTTGATGGCAAACGCGGAAGAGGGATCACGATCGGAGTTGCGAGTGGCCAGGTGAATACTGGCGAGTCGGCCCCGGGCGATCTCCGCCACGATTCGATACGGCCCAATGGTCTGCGGATCCCGCATGGCAGACTGCATGATCCGTCTGACTGCTCCTACGCGCCACTCGGCGACTACAAAATCGTGCAGGCAGGGGTTGGGCGCAACGGCCCAGGTTCACTGACCTCGACCGCGAGCCTGCGATCTACCCCTTGGGACTGGCGCAGCAAGCACACTCACCCCCGCGAATGCGCGTGCGGGTAACTTCACTTGTAGATAGCCTGAGCGGATGAATCAAGCCGACGTGCGCGCCGCTCGCGCCTTTGTTCGCTCGCGCGCTCGAGTGCGCGCTTCGGCCACGACGATCGCGGCGCCCGCTCTCGTTTGCGTCCTGGCCAGCGTGGTGTCCTGCTCGAGTGCCCCGAAGGACGACGTCGCAGCGTCTCCGGTCGGCACCGTTACAGATGCTGGAGGCGGGTCTATCGGAGATTCTGGTCGAGCCACGGGCGGGCTCGCCGGACAGGGCGGTTGGCCGGACTGGAACACGAACGGCACGTTCGTAAACATCCTTACCGATTCGGCCAAGCGCCACGGCACCGCCCATGCTCACGCTCTACTCCATGGCCGCGCGGGGCGAGAGCAACACGGCGGTGCTCACGAGCCTTTGCTCTGATCCATTCGCGGCGCCTTGTGAGATCCACCTGGCCCGGGTCACCGTCGCTGCCGAGCGGCGGGATCGTGATCCACCCAGCCGCCCTCGGCAGACAGAAAACCGAGCGGGGTAGCCTCGCAAAAAGACCGGGACTGGTCGACGCCACCTGGTCGGTCACTGTGCTCGTGCTCGATTTGGTTGCCACGTGGCAACCAAAGGTTGATCCCGCTCGGCGTAGCAGGGCAGCAGCGTGCAAACACGCTCATGCATCGGTGCCAGCACGTCGAGCGTGCGTCAAGAGCGCTAGTTGATGTTCGCACACACGTCCTGCATCAAATGGATGCCGTGACGGGAAGCCGAGGTGGATCACGATCCCGCCGCCAGCGGCCCCACCACGCGCGGTCTAGGTGGATCAACTTCCCGCCGTCAGGTGGCTCCGTCAAAGGCCGCCGCTGAAGCCCATGTGCGGGCCGCGTTCGGCGTGGGCGGCGAGGCTCTTCGTGGTTCGAAGCACGGCAATGCAAAGATTGACCGCAGCGTTGGCGCTCGCTTCTACCGCTGGGTTCTACCGTGCGCGAACGTTGTGCATCGTGAGCATCTGTCCTATCGGTGATGCGTTGATGTCCGATCACGATCTGTTTCACCTCTGGCATTCGTGGGTCCAGCAGGGCCCCTTCGGGCACTCCAGCAGGCCGGCTGGACGAGGAACCTTTCGCGCGGCAGGGCCGAGCCTAGTCAATGCCCACAGCAGAGTTCCCCATGAAGACTCGCCCGCCGGGCGGCGCATGCTGCCAGGCGAGCGTGACCGGCTCCGTGCGCAAGAGGCTTTTGAACGGCTCGTTACGGAGCTATTCCACACAAGTCACTTGCCCGAGATGCAGCGCATGGCGCGTCGTATCCTGGGCGCGGACTCCTTCGGACTTGGCGTTTGCTACGGACTCGTCAGCTATCCGGCGCACGAGATCTCAGGCCTGCTCGAGCTCGGCCAGGTCTTCCTGCTGGCGGATCTGCATGATCAGGTATGCAGGCCCTTGTCGGTCTCCAGCTTCGTGGGTCCTAAGGCCGGCACCGCGCTCTTCATCAGGGGCTTGTTTGCCTTCGGGGAAGCCGAGTGGCTGCAAAGAAGGCTCGCCAAAGCACACGCCAAACGCGAGCTCATCTACAACGAGCTCAAAAGCATCATGGAGCATCCTGCCGAGTTCTTCGAGGGACTTCCTGGCAAGGTGCAACAGAGCTACCAGGCCAAGTGGCAGCGCTTTACCCAGCTCCACCAAGCGCAAGACCTTCGAAGCCAGTTCGAGGCCGGGAAGATCTTTGGCGAGCTGCTCATGGAGGTGCTGGTCACCATCGCGAGTTTGGTCGCCTTGGGCGCAGGAGTGGTCAAACTCGGCGCGAAGGCGCCGCAATTGGTGGGGTGGGCGCGCCGAATGCGAGCCGGCGGGCGAGCTGTCGCTGGAGAGGGCGCTGGGTCCACGAGTGCCGCAGCAAGTGAAGCCGCCGCACCGCCGAAGAAATCAGCTCCGCCGCCGCCCGAGCCCCAACCGGCTCCGAAAAGCGCTGCGTCGTCAAAGACCGAGCCGCAGCGCACGGGAAGAACCGGGCACGAGATGCTGCGCGACGCTCTGGGCAAGTTGAAGAAACTTCCTCCGGAACAACGCGAAGCGGAGTTCCGCAACCTGGCAGAAGAGATCACCAGGGAAACCAGAGGACAGTGGACTGCGAAGCCCGTGCCGCTCTTGAGGAATGGTTCCGCCTATGCGGGAGAGGGCGGCGAAACGCTGGTTTTCGACAGCGAGGGCAACATGTTCCGCGGCAACCTAGACAACCGAGAACAGTTTCCGATCACACGCGAGGGGATCGTGCTGGACTACAGTAAGCTCAAGCCGCTCTAAAGGCAATGCCGATCAGTTAGCGGCCGCGGACTTGAAAAAATAGTGCTTTTCGTCTGATCCATGATCGATCAGGATGCGGCGATCGTGAAAAAACGGCAGCCGACAAGCTGGTTGGAGCTGGCGCTCTGCGAAACGGCGGCGCATCCGCATCCTGAAACGCTCGAAACGT
>JBEGTL010000540.1:0-5753 GCA_041179425.1 Pseudomonadota bacterium
GGAGCCGTCGACCCCGTAGGTGCGCACCAGGTGATCGCGCTTTTGGTCGGCCTTGAGGTTCTCTTCACCGTCACTCGCGAACACGTCGTCGAAGAGCCCCACGTGCGCCGCGACCTTGGTCGCGATGTCGCTGTCGGCCGCGGTGACGAGCACCAGCCGGCGGCCCTTTTGTTTGCTGTCTTGGAGCGCTCTGAGCAGGTCTTCGCGGTAGGGAAGCGCGGCGGCGTCGAACACCACGCGCGAAGCGACCTGGCGCTTGAAGGCAGCGCGCCCTCCGAACAGCCAGAAGGGCACGAGCACCGCCAGCCAGGGCTTACTGCGCAGCAGGATGACCAGGCTCTCCCAGAGTGTGTCGGTGCCCACGAGCGTGCCGTCGAGGTCGACGCACAACGGACGAGCGAGAGCGCTCTCCTCGCTGAGAGGCCATAAAAACGGGGTCGCGTCGGTGCTGGGCATGCCGCGGCCGAGTGTAGTGCGTTCCCCACGGCAGGGCGATTCATCGCCGTGAATCAGCGCGCGAAACCGTGTGCAACTTGGCACCCTCGCCGCGCTCGGGCTTACGAGGTAGACGGAACGTGCGGCGCCACTGCCGTGCCCGGGTCGGGTGGCTGGCGTGAGGTCGACGGTCGTCGCGCACGCTCGCGCTCGCTGGCGGCAGCGCTGCGCTCGGGCCGCTTTTCGCCGAGGACGCGCGTCATGGAGCACAACGCCCCGCCCAAAAAGTACGGCAGCAGGGTGAAGGTGCCGTTGGGCAGAATGTCGACCCACATGATCGCGAGATACAGGTTGAGCGCTGCGATCATGACCTTTTGTTTGGGATCTTTGATGCGGCGGCTGCGCCTGGCGGCGAGGAAGATGGAGACCACGGGGATGGACAGGTAGGTGCTGAGCCCGACCAAGCCGCCGTTGCCGAGCGCGATGATCCAGCCGCCGTCGGTGGTGGTCGCCAGCTTGCCGTACTCGTCGTAGAGCATGTTGCGGCCGTACGACGTGCTCCAGCCGAACCAGGGCTTCTTCATGGCGTGGGCAATCAGTACGTCTTCGTTGTCGAAGCGGAACTTTAGCGACTCCATGCGGTCGACGCTGATGCGTGCGGCCTGGTCGAGCAGCCAGTCCACCGGGAAGATCTTGGTCGCGCGCATCCACGGATAGAGACACACCGTGATGGCCAAAAAGACAGCCACACGATGCATGGCCTTGGGGCTCGCCCAGCGGGCCATCGGCACGCCGATGAACAGGTAGATCCAGGTGCCGGTGCTCTTGCAGAGCAGCACGACGACAAACAAAAACCACATGGCCTGGGTGCCCGAGAGCTTCCAGATGCGCTGGTGAAAGCGCGCCAGCACCGCGGCCATCATCACGGCCGAGAGCTCGAACAAGCTCGTGGCGAGGCCGTGGGTCATGAACACCACCGGCCGATAGCCGCCCCAACGCATCGACTGCGCAAAGTCGTCGAAGGCGGGGTGCCCGTAGAGCCACACGTGCAGCTGCGGGCTCATGCGCACCTCGAACAGGATCAGCGCCGCGTAGATCAGCCCCGCACCCGCGAGGGCGCGCACCCAGAACATGACGTCGCGCTCGCTGTTGAAGCAGCGCATGGCGATGTACGCCGCCAGCGTGCCGTACGTGAGGTCGGCCAGCGCCAGGTACATGCCGTCTTTGAAATTGAGCCCCACCATCGGCACGATGCCGCTGATGATGGCCTCGGTGTTGGTCTGCCAGGTGCCGATGGCACCCAAGAAGGCCACGCCGACCACCGCGTACCACCAGCGCTCGGCCTTGGGCAAAAACGATCGGGAGAGCACACAAAACAGCAGCGCGAAGTTTTCGACCCGATACTTGTTGAACTCGGGCATCAGCGGCAGCTTGAAGTTCACCTGCTCGGGCAAGAACAGCATGCCCATCAAGATGCTGTACAGCGCCGCCTTACCAGGCGGGTAGCGCCTGAAGAAGTAGGACGTCAGCACGAAGGCCAGCAGAAACGCGAGGCCCGTCATGAACGAAAGGGGTCTGATCATTCCTAGTCCGCCGCACGCAGGGCAGCGCAGACGATAACACTCGACCCCTCTACCGCCAAACGAGGGTGCGCGGTCACGGGTCTTTGCGGGTGCCGGGAGGCGGCTGATGTTCTATCTTCAGTGCGAGTTCAGGCCTCGGTTCGGAGCAGGATGGTTCAGCTGTCTTCCTTGTTGGTCACCGGAGCAGATGGTCGCTGGCATCCAGGCATCGGCGACCCCGGTGTAGTCGGCTGGCTCACGGTCGTTGCCTACTTTGCTGCCGCAGCCCTTGCATATCGGGCTCTGCGTCTACATGGGGCCGGCTCGCGCGATACGCGCTCGGGAGTCGGTCGTGGAGCGCCGCGCGCGCCACACGCGAGCGCACGGGTTGCCATTTCGTCTCGGGCCTTGGTCGACGAGGTCATGTTGGTCCGGTTTTGGGGGCTGGTACTCCTCACCATGCTCGTCTTGGGCATCAACAAGCAGCTCGACCTGCAGACCTGGCTCACCGAGATCGGACGCGATCTGGCTCATCAGCAGGGCTGGTACGAGGTGCGCAGGCCGCTCCAGGCCGCGTTCATCGGGCTGATCGGCTTGACCGGCGCCGTCGCCACCGTGGCGCTCGCGTTTGCGATGCGACACGTCTTCCATCGGGTCGTGGGCGCCCTGGTTGGGCTCGGCGCCCTGGTCACGTTCGTGATTGTGCGTGCTGCGTCGTTTCACCACGTCGACGTGCTGCTCGGGCGAGGCCGCGTGCGGCTCAACTGGGTGCTCGAGCTTGGCGGCATCGCCCTGATCGCCGTCTCGGCCTTTCGCCAGAGGACTCATCAAAGTGGCCGACCCGGCGACTGACTGCTGTCACACTCTGCTTCGACAGCCTGGATGGTCATGACGTCTCTACCGCAAGAACACGAACAGCCAGCGCCGGCTACTGCGACAGTTGCGGCACGCGTCCTCAAGCCTCTGCGCACGCGCGCGCTGCACGGCTCGGTGCTCACCGCCATCAACTACGGCGGCCAGATGATGCTGCGCTTTGGCGGCAACCTCATCCTGACCCGCCTGTTGTTCCCCAAGGCGTTCGGCCTCATGGCGCTGGTGCAGTCGTTCATGATCGGCCTCGAGATGCTGTCCGACGTGGGCATCACGCCCAGCATCGTGCACAGCAAACGCGGTGACGAGCCGGCGTACCTCAACACGGCCTGGACGCTGCAAGCGGTGCGCGGTGTCGGGCTGTGGGTCATCGCCTGTGCGCTCGCGTTTCCCGCGGCCTGGTTTTACAACGAGCCCGCACTCACCATGATGGTGCCGGCGCTCGGTCTGCACGCCATCATCGGTGGCCTCAGCTCGACCAAGTTGGCTGTCGCCGATCGTGAGCTCAACCTCGGCCGGTTGACCATGATCGACATCAGCACCTACGCGATTGGTCTAGTCACCACCATCTTGCTCGCGTGGTGGATGCGCAACGTGTGGTCGCTCGTCATCGGCAGCTACGTGCAAGGCACGCTCAAGATGACGGCCAGTCACCTGCTGCTTGAGGGCCAGCGCAACAAGTTTGCGTGGGACAAGACGGTGCTCAAGGAGATCGGCAGCTACGGCCGCTGGATCTTCCTCAGCACCGCCGTCGGCTACATGGCCATCCAGGGCGACCGGCTGGTGTTGGGGCGCTTGCTCAGCGTGCAGTTTCTCGGCGTGTACACGGTGGCGCTCACGCTCTCGCAGCTGCCCACCGAGGTGATCCGTCAGGCCGCCGGCAAGGTGCTGTTCCCGTCGTACTCCGAGCTCATGCGCACGGCGCCCGACCGCTTGTACCCCATGCTGCGCAAGAGTCGTCTGCTCTTGTTAGGCGCGGCGTGGGGCGGCGCGCTGACGCTCATCGTGGGGGGCGGCTGGTTGATCCGCTCGCTCTACGACGGTCGCTACGTCGAGGCATCGTGGATGCTGCCCGTGATGGCGTTCGGTACGCTGGGGCACGCGCTCATCCTGTCCTACGACGGCATCTTGCTCGCCACTGGCAACACGCACTGGCTTGCGCTGCTGCTCAGCATTCAGACGGTCATCAAGTTCGCCTCCATCTTCGTGGGCTACCACCTGGGCGGCGAGCACGGCGTCATCATCGGCTTGGCCACGGTCACGTGGCTCCAGTACCCGGCCGATGCGTGGTGCCTCAAGCGCCTCGGATATTGGCAGCCAGAGATCGATCTGCCGCTGATCGGGGTAGGTGCGACCGTGGCGGGCGCCTACCTCTGGTACGTGTACTGAGGTTCGCGTTGGATGTGTCGAAGCGCGCGCGGCGGCGCGAGCAGAGAGACCACGCGCGCCCGCGCCAACCTCTGTCGCGTCCTCACGTGCTCGCTCGCTTTGTCCGGCTGCCGGGTCCAAGATCGTAGCCTCACCCGCGGAGGCAGACGTGGCGTTCAGCAAGTGGATGATCGCGCATCACGAGCAGTGTTTTGACCTTCGCCTGCAGCTGCTGATCGGACTGTCGTGGGTGCTGCTCACGAGCTGCACCGGAGGCGAGCCGAAAGGCACGAATGGTGGTCCGAGCAGCGCGACGGACTCTGGCAAAGACAGCACGCCGGGTGGTGGTGTCTCCGACGCGGGCAAGGATGCGGCAGTCCGCGATGCCGGGCCTCCTCGTGGGCAAGGCAATGATGCACGCGTGATCGATCCGCCTGTTCTCGACGGGGGCACGGTCACTGAAGAGCGCGATGCGCGCGTGGTCGGCGGTGGCACCGACAGCGCAGTGCCCGACGCAAGAGTCGTCGACACGGGCACGCCGCCGGTGACGGGCGGCAGGAGCGTGTTCGTGGCGGTCGGCTACTCGGGCGTGCGTTTGTTGTCGACCGACAACGGTAAGACGTGGGGCAACAAGGTGACCTCGGGCGGCTCGGGAGACGACGGCAACTTGCTGCGCACGGTGACCTACGCAAAGGGCGTGTTCGTCGCGCTGGGCTGGAAGATCTGGACCTCGCCCGACGCGATTGTGTGGACGGAGCGCAACAACCCCGGCAAGCAGTGGTTTGGTGGCCTCGAGTACGGCAACTCTGTGTTCGTGGCGGCCGGAGGAACCGGACAGACCATCTATTCGAGCGACGGCATCGCGTGGATGAGTGGCAAGGGCACGGGAGGCGAAGCAGCGCGCAGCGTGGGCTTCGGCAATGGAACCTTCATGGCCGCGACCGACCCGGGAAACTGGTGGAGCACCACCAACGGCGTCGATTGGAGCAAACAGTCCGGAGGCCACGGAGGCGGAGACCTGATGTGGTGCAAAGACAAGTTCACCAAGCCGGCAGAGTGCACCGATCCGCTGGCGCGAAATAGTGGGCACACTGCGTTTGGCAATGCGGTGTACGTCTCGGCAGCTTTCAACAAGATCGAGCGCAGCGAAGATGGAGGAAAGACCTGGTCCTCCGTCAGCGTTGACCCCGCCGTCGAGGACGTCACTTTTGCGGTGATCCCTTAGTTTTTTTGACACGAGCACGGATACGAGAACGAGCACGAGAACGAGCACGAGAACGAGCACGAGAGACAAGGTGCACGTGCCCGAGGACGAACACGCGGACTCCGATTCGCAATGGTTGGCTTGAGTTGCTTGGCTCCCAGTGCTTTGGCGAGAGCTAGCTCGATCCGGTTCCTGCGAGGGCCGCCGAGCGGACGTGTTCGTGGACGGTCTCGTGCTCGTTGCCTCTCGTGCTCGTGTTCGTGCTCGTGTTCGGACTATCTGCAGACCTTACTGTCTGCAGATAGCAAAAAGAT
>JBEGTL010000541.1:0-5751 GCA_041179425.1 Pseudomonadota bacterium
CAGCTTCGCGCCGCCGCCCTCACGAGATAGCTTCACACCACCGCCCTTGCGAGACAGCTTCGCGCCGCCGCTCTCACGAGACAGCTTCGCGCCGCCGCCCTCACGAGACAGCTTCGCGCCGACCGCCAGGAACGCGACGGTACGAGGTCCCAACCCTTCGCCGCGCGCCAGCCTCACCGACGCTCTCTACGAGAGTTACGACGAGCCCGACGACCTGCCGACCCTGCTGCCACCGTCTCCACGCGCCGGCGCCGGGCACCCTGACGGGTCGCGGCTCGGTCCGCACGGCGAAGGGTCGCGGGCTTCCACGCACGAAGACCGGCGCTCGTTGCCGCCGCGCCGAAGTAAGGTACCGCCGCCCCCGCCACCCGCCACCTCGGCGCGCAGGTCGAGCGTCCCCGATGAGTCACTCCAGCACGACTCAGCGCTCATCGCGTCTGTGCGGGTCGACAACAATGGCGAGGTCGTGGGCACCTTCGCAGGCGAGGGCACGGGCGACCTGTTGCCGCAGCTCGTGGCGTACGTCACGCGCCTCATCGCGCTCGTGCGCGTCGACTTCTCGCTCGACCCGTTCGAGGCTCTGCACGCCGAGCTCTCGGGCATGCGCATCGTGCTCTTCGAAGACGCCGGCGAGATGGTGGGTCTCATGATGCGACCCGGCAGCGCGCTACAAGAGCTTCGCCAGCGACTCGGAGTCTGAACGAATGGAGTCGATGGCTGCGTCCGCGCTCACCGCGCTCCGTGATATCGAGGGCGTCCTCGGGAGCTTCTTGCTCGACGCCGATGGACACATCTTGGCGCGCGACCTGCCGCCGCTGTTCGATGCCACCGCCCTCGCGAACGCGAGCGTGCACCTGGCGCGACTGCGTGCCGCACTCGAGGTCGAAGGCAACAGCTTCGAGTCCTGCGTCGCGCGCTTCGGTCCCCATCTCCTGTTGTTGCGCGCTGCGCAGACCCACACGCTCTGCGTGCTGTGCCCCCGCGGCACCAACATGCCGGCCGTACACATGAGCACCACACTCATCGCGCGTCGTATCGGCAATCCTGCAGGCAGGACCAGCAGCCCCAGTCTGCCTCCGCCCGCGCCCGATCCGTTCGCACCTGCACCGGTGAGTACGAGCCCGCAGCCGGCCACCAGCTCGCGGCTGTTTCGTGGCCGCCGCGTCTAAAAGCTGGTTGAGCACCAGCGGGTAGCGTGCCTTGGTCCGCGAGTGTGTTGTATAAGCGATTGCTTTGCGCACACTCCCCTTCATCGCTCTGCTTGCTGTTTGTTTGTCTTCTCCGGTCTCGGCGCAGGGGGGTGGCTTCGCACTCGATCGCCTCCTGCTGGCTCCCACCTCCGAAGACGGCATCGCCTTGGTTCTGCCGCGCACCCTGGGTCACCTACGACCGGCCTTCGGTCTCACGCTCGACTACGCACATCAGCCGCTGGTCATCTCGCGGCCTGGACAAGACCCGGACAGCGCTCCCGTCGAGCATCGACTGCTCGGCCACGTCACCGCCGCGCTGGGCCTCGGCTCGCGCTTCGAGCTGTTCGTGCGCGCACCGGTGCTCCTCGTGCAGCAGGGCGACGCGCAGAACGCGGGCATCATCAGCGCAGGTCTGCCCGATGCCGGCGCGTTTGGGACCTTGTTCGCGGGTGCGGGGCTACGCATCTTGGGCGAGGACGACGGGCCGCTGTCGCTCGGTGTCACCGGCTGGGTCGAGGCACCGACGGGCAGCGAGAAGAGCCTGACAGGGGACCACGGGGTCGGCGCGGGCGGCTTGATCAGCGGTGCGGCCAACACCCACGTGCTCAGCTTCGCGGTCAACGTCGGCTACCGCTACCGGCCCGACCAGGACTACGGGAGCTCACGCATCGGCAGTGAGCTGTTGCTCGGCGCAGGCGCCTACGCGCGCGCTGGCGAGCACGTCACGCTGCTGAGCGAGCTACACGGCGCCATCTACCTGCGCGACTGGGGCGAGGTCACCACCGAGAGCGCGCCGTTCGAGGTGCTGCTCGGTCTGCGCTGCGCGACACCTATCAATGTGCTGCTGACCGGCGCGGCGGGGCTCGGCCTCACGAACGCAATCGGAGTGCCCGACGTGCGCGGCATTCTGCAGTTCGCTTACCCCAGTCCGCGCGCCCCTTTGCGTGCGTCCGATCTGGACCACGACGGCATCCCCGACGACCAGGACCACTGTCCCGAGCGGCCCGAAGACAAAGACGGCTTTGCGGACGACGACGGCTGTCCCGATCTCGACAACGACAAAGACGGTATCGCCGACGCCAAAGACCGGTGCGTGAACGAAGCCGAAGATCTCGATGGCATCGAGGACGACAACGGCTGCCCCGATCCCGACAACGATCAAGACGGCGTCATCGACACCCAAGACCAATGTCCCAATGCGCCCGAAGACAAAGACGGCTTCCAAGACGGCGACGGCTGCCCCGATCTCGACAACGACAAAGACGGCCTGCTCGACCTGCGCGATCAGTGCCCCTCGGAGCCCGAAGACAACGACGGCTTTGCGGACGAGGACGGCTGCCCCGACTTCGACAACGACAAGGATGGCGTGCTCGATGGCGAGGACGGCTGCCCCACGGTCCCTGGGCCCGCCGAGACACGAGGTTGCCCGAGTGCCGTACGCATCGACAAGACGCAGATCCGCATCCTCGAGCGCATCGAGTTTCAGACCAGGCGTGCCGAGGTGAGGCCCGAGTCGCTCGGCATCCTCGACCAGGTGCGCGCCGCCTTCGAAGCCAACCCTCAGATCAAGCGCGTGCGCATCGAGGGCCACACCGATAGCCGAGGTCCCACGGTCAGCAACGCCAAGCTCTCGCAGCGCCGCGCCGAAGCCGTGCTGGCATACCTGGTCCGGGAGGGCATCGATCCCAACCGACTCGAGGCCAAGGGCTGGGGCGAAGAACGCCCTCTCGTAAAGAACGACAACGCAGCCAACATGCAGATCAACCGACGCGTCGAGTTTCACATCGTCGATCCCGCACCGACCTCGCCAGGAGGTGCCCAGTGAACGCGCGAGGTCTCTGGCTCCTGCTCAGCTGCTTGCTGGTGGCGAGCTCGGCCGCGGCACAGAAGCGCACCACCATCGGCTTCGAGACCGACTGCACGCGTGGCGCCACGCCCGGCAACTTCGTCGGGGGGTACAAACAGGTCTCGGGCAGCCTGTACGCGAGCTGCGGCGTGGCCTCCATGGCGAGCGGCGGACTCACGGGCGCGCAGCAGCTCGCGCAGAGCGGCGCGCTCAGCACCATCCCCGGCGTCACAGGCACGGTCGCGTTGGCAGGCGCCTTCACCTCAGGCAGCGCCCCCGGGCTTACGTTCGGCGACGTGGTGATCGTGTTCTCGCCCGCGGTGAATGAGGTGTCGTTCGATGCGCTCGACCTCAACAACGCGTCGGGCCTGCGCGTCACGCTCACAGGTCCGGGCAACGTACCCATCGCCGCGACGCCTGTGGAGATGCCGGCGGCTACCAACGGCACGGTCCACTACGTCCGCAAGTCGGCGCAGCCCATCGAGCGCCTCACCATCAGCTATCAGTCGAGCGGCATCGCAGACGGCTGGTTCGTCGATCAGCTCAGCTTCAACACCTGGACCTGCGGCGACGGCGAGCTCGAGAACGACGACCTCAATCCCAGCAAAGAAGCCTGCGACGACGGCAATCGTGTGCAGTGCGACGGCTGCGGCAACACCTGCCAGGCCACCACGATCGGCTGCTTTGGTGCGGGCACGTGCGTTGCGCCCGGCGCAACTGCCGGCTGCTCGAGCTGTGACATGGCGACCCCTGCGGGTGCAGACGGCAACATCCCCACCACGCCCCGCCCCGTCATGACGGTCTGCGATGATGGACTGTTTTGCACGACCGGTGATGCGTGCGACGGAGCGGGCGTGTGCGTCGCGTTGCCCAACACGTGCGCCGACGGCGTGGTGTGCACCGTCGACAGCTGCAACGAGACCATGAAGCTGTGCCTGCACACCATCGAGGACAAGTGGTGTCTCATCGCGGGCGGCTGCGTCGCCACTGGCGCGTTCAACCCGGCGAACAAGTGCGAGCTGTGCAGCTCTGCCAAAAACAACAGCGCGTGGGACAAACAGCCCGCAGGCTCGCAGTGCGGTGACCCGACCTGCAGCAATGGCGTAGGCTCGGCGATGCTGACCGCGGCTGCTTCGTGCGACGCCAACGGGGCCTGCTTGCCGGGCGCGACGAGCACCTGTCAGTTTCCGCAGTGCGCGACGGGTGCATCTTGCGATGGGCTGTGCACCGGTGACCAAAACTGCGTCGAACAGGCGCACTGCGTGGTCACCACCAAGGCCTGCGTCCCCGACCTGCCCAAGGCCACCGCCTGCGCCCGCAATGCAGAGTGCGCATCGGGCCACTGCGTCGACGGCGTGTGCTGCGACAAGGTCTGCAACAGCGCGTGTGAGTCGTGCAACCAGCAAAACCTGGTAGGCACCTGCACGCCGCTGCCAAACAAGGTGATCGATCCGCAGAACCTGTGCCCCTCGGGCCAGTACTGCGCAGAGGACGGCAAGTGCACGGCCGAGGTGCCGACGGTACCCGTGGTCGTAGTCACGCCGCCCACCGTGGTCGACATCAGGCCGATGGGTACCGGCTGCATGGACAACTCCGTGTGCGGCTCGGCTGTCTGCAAAGATGGCGTGTGCTGCGATCGCGCGTGCGAGGGCGTGTGTGAGTCGTGCAACGTGCCGGGCCAGCCTCCCGGTCAATGTTTGCCCTTTGCACTCGGCGACGACCCGGACCACGAGTGCACCGCTGCCGGCGCAGTGTGCAGCGGAGAGAGCGCGTGCACTTCGTATGAGACGCGCGGCAACGGGCTGTGCACCGTCTCGCTCGGCGGCGCGCGTCCCAAGCTGCCACTCGCTCTATTCGGATTGCTCAGCGTCGCGTTGACGAGCCTACGCGTGAAGCGCCGGAGAGCGCGCTAGCCAGACCGTCGGGTTCGACGACCCGCACTCGAGCGCGCACTCGATGCACATCCGACAGGCTCAGAACCAGGCGCCCTCGAGGCTCAGCCCGAGCACCCCGCGCGTCGCGACGAGACCGGGAGTCACGTGCCCCTTGGCACGGCTCTCGGGGGCGGACCTGGGGCTGATCCAGTGGCGTATCAGCAGCGCAATGGGAAGCACCGCGAGAGGCGCCGCCGAGACCATCAGCACGGAACCGCGGTCGCCTCGGTCGCGGGCCCCTGAACACTCGAGCTGATCGTTTGCCGTGTCGTTGCAGGCTTCGCCGTGTGCGACCTCTACCGCTCCCCACGCCAGCATCGAAACTGCGGCCGCCCCACTGAGCGCCGCCACCCATACCGGGACGTCCACGTCGCTCGTCGCCAGCAGCCCCGCGCCGATGCTCGCCAGCGCTGCGCCTGGGATCGCGATCTGGAGCGGCCGCTCGCGGCTGCTCCGCCACGTGTCGATGCGCGCCGCGTACTCCTCGCTTTCGAGCGTGACGGCGCGGAGCGAGCGACCATCGTGCCCGTGCTTGGCCACGTAGATGCCGCCAGTCAGCAAGGTGACCGCACCGAGCCCGAAGACCGAGAGCCCCGAGATGCGCAAAGCGAGGTCGCGCCGCTTGGACGACGACGGCTCGGCCTCGGCCCGCACCGGCGCGACATCCACGACTGGTTCTTGCGTCGGCGCCGGGGTGACCGCGGGCAGTGGCGGTGGCGACTCCGGCGCCTCTGCGACCGCTGATGCTGGCGGTTTGGCGATCGGCGCTTGGTCTTTGTCG
>JBEGTL010000542.1:0-5740 GCA_041179425.1 Pseudomonadota bacterium
TGCCGTCTTGGCGTTGCAGCGCTACGTGGACCGCGCGAGCTGCGTGGTCGCACAAGAGTACGTGCGGGAGCGGGAGCGGCAGCTTCTCGCGCAGAGGCGCAGCACCGAGGAGGCCATGCTCCGCTACACGCGCCTCGCGGAGTCGGGAATCATCGGCATCTTTGTGTGCGACTTCTTTGGCAACATCACCGAGACCAACGACTGCTTGCTCAACCTGTTGGGCTACTCGCGCGAAGAGCTCCTGCAGACGAGCTGGGTCGCGCTGACGCCACCCGAGTGGAGGGCGTACGACGAGGATGCCAAGACGCAGCTCATCGCGCACGGCCGCTCCCGCTCGTGGGAGAAAGAATACATTCGCAAGGATGGCACTCGTGTTCCGGTCGTTGTCGGCGTGGCGATGCTCACCGAGACGGAAGGTGTCGCGTTCGTGCTCGACATCACGGAGCGCAAGCGGCTCGACGAGCTCCGCGTGCGTAGCCAGGAGCTCGAAGCGCAAAACGTTCGTATGCGAGAAGCGAACCGCATCCAGGGCGAGTTCCTCGCCAACATGTCTCACGAGCTGCGAACCCCGCTGAACTCGATCATCGGATTCTCGGAGCTGCTCCACGCAGAGGAGATCGTGGTCGACCCGGCACACCAACGAGAGTTCTTGGGCGACATCCTCAAGAGCGGTCGGCACCTGCTTCAGCTCATCGACGACGTCCTCGATCTGGCCAAGGTCGAGTCCGGCAAGCTGGACTTCTGGCCGGAGCCCATCCAGCTCGAGCCGGTCGTTAGTGAGGTGTGTGCCATGCTGCGCACGTGGGCGGCGGAGCGGCGCATCACGCTTGGCTTCGCGATCGACCCTGTCGTCGACCACGTGACACTCGACCCGTCGCGCCTCAAACAAGTGCTCTACAACTACGTGTCGAACGGACTCAAGTTCACCGGAGCGGGCGGCACCGTGCAGGTCCGCGTCAGGGCCGAGGCCACGAATTCGATACGCATCGAGGTGGCCGACACCGGTATCGGCATCGCGGAGCACGACCTCGAGCGTCTGTTCGCCGAGTTCCAGCAGCTCGATGCGGGTCGAGCCAAAAAGCACGCAGGAACGGGGCTCGGTCTTGTGCTCACCAAACGCATCGTCGAGGCCCAGGGTGGCAAGGTGGGAGTGACGAGTGTGCTCGGCCAGGGCAGCGTGTTCTTTGCTGTCCTGCCGGCGCACATGGAGCAGCAGACCGTCGACGCGGCGTCCGCAAGCGCACGAGTCGCCACACCCGCCGGGGGCGCCGTTCTCGTCGTGGACGACGACCCACGCGACCGAACCTCACTCGTCGGCATGCTCGCGGAGGCCGGGTATGCCGCGGAGGCTGCATGCAGTGGACAGGAGGCACTCGCACAGTGCAGACAAAAACGCTTCGCCGCCATCCTACTCAACACGCAGCTGCCCGACCTCGACGAGCTCGAAGTCCTGCAACAGCTCACGAAGAGGAGCCTGAATGGCGAGACACCCGTCATCGTGGTGAGCGTGGCAGAGGCGCAAGATCTTGTCGGCGCACTCTCCGTTCACGATCGGCTTTCCAAGCCAGTCCGCAGCGAAGAGCTGCTCGCCTCGCTCGGCCGTGCGGGAGTGCATCCGGGTGCAAGGCCTCGAGCGAGTACCTCCCCACAGAGGATGTGACCGCCCCGGCGTCCGCGACCTTCCTGTCACAGCTTGCGAGGGTCTAGCTGCAGCGCGATGAGTCCCGTCCAGCCAGTCTGGTGCGATGCCCCCACGCCCCGGCGTCCTCGCCCCACCGATATGCGCGGCTACGGGCGTCGTCGTGGGGCAAGTACTCCCAGGCGGAGCCGTCGGCGCTGTAGTCCTCGCGCACCGTGCCCCACTGTCGCTCGCTCAGGTATGGCCCCCACTCCTTCCATGGCGTTCCGCTCTTGGACTCGACGAGACGCGCGGCCTCGGCCTGAGGATGGCTGTTGCGCGGTTGCATGATGAGCAACCATACCGCCCAGCCAGCCCGAGTTCATTACCAGGTGCGCGCGGGCGACGCGGCGAATCGTTGGCTCGTGAAGTGGCACATCTAGTGCACCGGACGCTGGAAAGACGTGTGAGCTCGCAGCGGCACGCACTGCCCACGTCGAAGACCTGAGACCACCACGCGCGCGAGGAAGACATGTCACGAGCATCGCCGGACGGCCGCTGGGATCACTGGAGAGCCACCGCGTACGCTGCGCCCTGGCTGACATCCGAACACGAGCGCGAGTCGATCGCACGCGCCCAGGCAGGCGACCGCCGCTCGCTGCAGACGCTGTGCGCGAGCCACCTCCGCCTCGTCGTACAGATCGCTCACCAGTATCAGCGTTCTGGCGTTCATGTCGACGACTTGGTCAGCGAAGGGTCGATCGGGCTCATCGAAGCCGTGGGCCGTTTCGACCTGACGCATCACACGCGCCTCAGCACGTACGCAGCGTGGTGGATTCGAGCGCGCGTGCGCGGGCACGTGTTTCGTTACCGCAACGTGGTGACGCCCCCGAATACGGTGGGCGCACGCATCGTGCGCTCTCGAATGACGCTGGCCGAACGCAGGCTATGCCAGGTCCTCGGACGCGCGCCGACCGCCGCCGAGGTCGCCAACGAGCTCGGCATCGCAGAAGACGAAGTCCGCGACGGTCGCGCATCGTACCAGCCCACCTGCTCTCTCGAAGACGACGCCCATGGGTCGTGGGAGCCACACGACGAGAACGCGAGCCCCGAGGAGCAAGTGTCGCTGCGCGAGCTGAGCCAACTCCAGCAGCGCGAAGTAGAGTTGGCGCTCGCGACGCTCGGGGAGCGCGATCGAGAGATCGTCAGCGCGCACTTCTTTGGGGAAGAGCTCACGATGGCAGACCTGGGAAGCGCTCTCGGGGTCTCGCGTCAGCGCGTCTCTCAGATCGTGAAGCGGGTCTACAAACAGCTCGAGCACAGCCTGCGCACCGTGGCCGCCGAATCGGCGTTCTGACCCGGTTTGCTCCCTGGGTCACGAGCCAACCGACCGGCCCGCGCAGAACCTGCGCGTGTGGGATGCTCGCCGCGCACGCTCTGCGCCGCTAGTCTCTGGCCGCGTCGTGCTCCTCACACGAGTCGCTGTAGGCGCACGGCAGGGCCTCGCCCGGCTCCTCGTGCCCAAGCGGCTCGAGGTCCTCGTGCAGGTAGCTCGAGTGACAGCCGACGCACGACTTGGCCACGGCTCCAAAGGCCTCGACCAACTTTTGGTCGTCCCTGGCTCGTGCCGCCTGGGCGAGCGCAGTCGCGCTTGCGGCAAGTTCGTCCTGGTGCACGAAGAACTTGGCGGGCAGCAGTGCGTTGAGTGTGCCCTTCTCATCGGGTCGAGGACGGCCCAGCTTGGGTTCGCGCGCCAAGTCGGATGACAAGATCGCCGCCACCTCGTAGTCGAGCAGAAGCACGTGGATCATCAGCGCAGTCATGTCCCCGCCGTGTCTCACCATCCGGGCACGCAACATCTCCTTCGCCTCGGGCGGTAGCTCTTCGCGAGATGGCAGATCGACCACCTTGCCGGGAACGGGAGCCGAGCCCGACGTCGCGTCCGCGGATGGCGCGAGCTCCGGCTTACCGCGCACGCAGGCGACGGAGAGGAGGATGCAGCAAGCGGCCAGCGTGCCTCGCCGAACCGGGAACGAACGAATGAACATGCCGCTTGCTGTGCACGGAGCGTGCCTCCAACGCGGGCAGCGGTGAACCAGCTTCAGGCTGGCAGCGCCCTGCGGAGGTTTTTCAGGGAGTGGCGCATCCGTTGCAACAGCGCTTGCTGGAGGCAAACAGATGAGGACCAAGAACAGGGTTTCCGTGATTGGCGCGGACATGGGAGAGACCGGCGACGACGCCATCAACGAAGGGCTGCACATGCTCGCGGTCGGTGCACTCGAGACGGCGCACCTGTTGTTCATCGTCGATCCCAAACAAGTGCTCGACGACGGCGACCTGCGCGCACTCGAGTACGAAGAGGCGGCGCTGGCAAACGCTCCGGCCATGCTCGAGCAGCGTGCACGGCGGCTCGCCGCAGACCTTGGTCTGGAGCTGCGTGAAGGAAGCGTGCGAGGACACGGACGCCTCGGCGCCCCCGCGGAGACCTTGCTGCAGATGTGCATCGACTACGAGGCCGACTTGTTGATCGTCGGCACGCACGGACGACGGGGGCTCGACCGTTGGCTGGAGGGCTCGGTCGCAGAGCAAGTGGTTCGTGCAGCGCGCTGCCCAGTCGTCGTGGCTCGGCCCAAGGACTACAGCGGCCTCGCCAAGACCGTGCTGCCAGATCCGGCGTATCCACCTGGCGAGGCACACGCACGGCACGCCGAACGCGAGTCGCTCACCCACGCAAGCACGACCCTCGACGCGTGGTCGCCTTCGGACAACGGCCCCACCGGATTTCGCATCGTTTGATCGGCGGCTGCGACTGTACGTGCGCCACCTGAACAGCGGCGGGCGCAGCTCAAGGCGCGACGAAGGGCGTCTCGAGCTCTCGCGCTGTATCGCCGTCGTCGACGCGGATGTGAACCGCGCGCTTCTTTGCATCGTTGGGAGCAAGCACGAAGACCGGCACACGAAGCGAGGCAAGAGACTCGATCTTCGCACTCGGGATTCCGATCACGTACTCCGCCCCCGCCTCGCGCACGCCCTCTACACGAAACGTACGTGCCTCGCCGTGTTTGTTGACGATGTGGAGCTCCAGCGAGTTACGCACGCGTGCCCCCCCTTCTTCGAGCAGATAGGGCACGCTCGACAAACGCAACAGGTTGGCTTCGAAGGGGACGCGCGTGCGCGTGAGCAACGTCGCCACAAGCAGACCGAGCACCCCGAAACCGAGGTACACAAACACGCGGGGCCGCCAGAACCGCTTGGCCAGGCGCGACAGCCCGGCCTGGGAGTCGTAGCGGATCAGACCTCGCGGGCGATGCAGCTTGGTCATCACTTCGTCGCAGGCATCGACGCAGGCAGCGCAGCCGATGCACTCCATCTGCAGATCATTGCGGATGTCGATGCCGGTCGGACAGACGACCACGCAGCGACCGCAGTCGACGCAGTCACCGTTTGCCTTGTCCTTCGCCTTCCCACGTGGCTCGCCGCGCAGCGCGTCGTACCCGATGACCATCGAGTCGCTGTCGGTGAGCACCGACTGAAGACGGCCGTACGGGCAGATCACCAGGCACAGCTGCTCACGAAACCACGCGAAGTTGCCGTACATGACCAGGGTGATGCTGGCCGCCCACACAAAGGCCTCGGGATGCTCCAGCGGTCTGTCGCGCATCATGGCGAACAGCGCCGGTAGCGAGACGAAGTAGCTCAGGAACACGTGCGCTACGACAAAAGACAGGAGCAGGAACACGATGTGTTTGACCATCTTGCGCAGGACGCGTCCCACACTCGCGGGGGCTCCGTCACGCTTGCGCCGCTGCTCGCGCGGGCCTTCGATGAGACGCTCCACGCGACGGTACACCCCCTCCAAAAAAACGGTCTGTGGGCACGCGTATCCGCACCACACGCGGCCCCACAGCGCGGTGACCAAGATCAGTACGAACCCGATGCCACTCAGCAGGAAAAAGGTCAGCCAGAAGTCCTGTGCGTTGAATGTCTGACCGAACAGGTAGAACGCGCGGTGCTGGAGGTCCAAGAACACCGCCGGGTGGCCACCGACCTCAATCCACGGAGTCAGCACGTAGACGACGAGAAGGACCGCGAACACGACGTATCGCAAGCGCGTCTTGGGCC
>JBEGTL010000543.1:0-5728 GCA_041179425.1 Pseudomonadota bacterium
CTCTCGTCCATCGAAGCGCCCGAGCGTGGTCGCAGCTTCGGCATCGCGATTGCGTTGGTGATTTTGGTTCTGGTGTTCACGCTCGCGTTGGGCATCGTACTCAATGCGCGTCAGCGCAGTACGCCGCTCGAGCTCTCGCTCCACACCACTACGCACGCGACGCACACTTCTCACGTCTAGCGACAGCGCGTCCGCTTGCGGTGCGCCATGCTGTCCATAGATGCTGACTGACGACGCGCTGTTGCTGCGGGCGACCGACTACCGGGATGCCGATCGCATCGTCACGTTGTTCACGCGCGGGTCCGGCAAGCTGAGCGCGATTGCGCGCGGCGCGCGCGGCTCCAAGCGCCGCTTCGCCGGGGCACTCGAGCCCTACGCCGTCATTCGCGTCGAGCTCGACGAACGACGAGGCGAGTTGATGACGCTCAAGCGCGCCGAGATGACCCGGGCCTTCCCCAACCTGCTGACGCAGCTCGAGCGCATGGATGTGGCCGCAGCCGCGCTTGCACTGGTGCGCGAGGCACACGCGCCGCTGGTACCCGACGAGGCGCTGTTCGTGTCGGCGCTACAGTACCTGGCGGTGGTCGATCACGAAGGGGACCCGCAGCGCAGCTTGCTCCTGGCTTTCGCACTGCGCGTGCTGTCGTTGATCGGGCTCGCCCCCAGGCTCGAGGTGTGTGGACGCTCGGGAGAGCCCGTCCCCACCGGGCGTGCTGCTTACTTCGACCCGGTACTCGGCGCGGTGGTGTCGCGCCGCCACGGAGGTGGGCCCTTTCTGCTCTCGGCCGACACACGCGCGCGGCTGGTGAGCTCCCAACAACCAGACTGGATCCAGGTGGCTCGCACGCCTTGGGACGACACAGAGCTCGCGCTCACGCGCGCCGCCATCGCGAGTTTCGTGCGATCGCACATGACTGCCGAGCTGTCGTCGCGGCTCTTTCCAGAGTCGCCGTAGGCATCGGACCACACGCGGGGCGCGCCAATCCGGCGCTTCCTACAACACTCTATATCCTTGGTTTTGAGGTTTGCGCTACGATCGCCGGGCAACCAGAGGGGGTACGGCGTGCCGATTCGTGTGCTCGTGGTCGAGGACTCTCCGGGAATGCGTTCCTTCGTGCGCGCCACGCTGGAGGACGGTGGTTTTGCCGACGTGACCGAGGCTGCCAACGGGTTCGAAGCGCTGCGGCTGTTGCCGCGTGAGCGCTACGACCTGGTGGTGACCGATATCAACATGCCTGACATTCACGGGCTCGAGCTCTTGTCGTTCATGCGCAAGAGCGAAGTGCACGCGGTCACGCCCGTGATCATCGTCAGCACCGAGAATGCGCAGCGTGATCGAGAGCGAGGCATGGCGCTCGGTGCAAACGCCTATCTCACCAAGCCGTTCGATCCCGATGCACTGCGCGCAACCGCGCGGCGCGTCGTCGACGAAGCGCAAAAGCGCGCAGAAGCGGCGGGCGGCACCAGGCGCGACAACAAGTAAAGCGGCGCGCTGCGTGCATCGTGCGCACGACTCGAGCTCTGGGCGGAGGAAACGCGAGTGGCCGGTGCTGACGACGAGAGTGGCGTAAGAGAGGAGTTCCTGTCCGAAGCGCAGGAGATCGTCGAGACTCTCTCGCGCGATCTGCTGCTGCTCGACGAGAGCCAAAAGGCGGGTCGCAGCGACCCGGACCTGCTCAACGACATCTTTCGCGCCGTGCACACGCTCAAGGGCCTGGCGGGTATGTTTGGGCTGCCCAGCCTGCAGGGGCTGGCGCACACGCTCGAGAACCTGCTCGACGACCTGCGCCTCGGCCGTGTCGACCTGACGCAAGAGACGCTCGACATCCTGTTCGACGGCATCGAGCGCATTCAGCAGATCCTCGCGAGCGGCGACCAGACCACGGCGCACGACATCTCCGATCTCGAGAAGTCGATCGACCGGGTGGCCGACGGGACGAGCACGGCCGAGGCCAAAGATCCGCTCAAGGACTACGCGCTCGGGGAGAACGTGCTCGGGGTTCTCACGGAGTACGAAGAGCACCGCCTGCGGCAGAACGTGTCGCAGGGCATGCCGCTGTACCGCCTGCGCGTGAGCTTTGGTCTGGCGTCCATCGACACCGCGCTCGAAGAGCTCAAGACCCGCGCGCGCTCGCTGGCAGAGCTCATCACGTTCTTGCCCAGCATGAACGGCGGCGGCGACGAAGAGGTGATCGACCTCGAAGTGTTGCTCGCGAGCGGCAGTGAGTTCGAGGTGCTGCGCGAGGCGTTGGTCACGGGCAACGCGGTGCTCGAGCTGGTGCCGCGCCGCAATGGGCCGGCCCCTCGGGTCGAGATCGAGCGACCCAAGGCCGGCCAGGCAGCGCGGCCCGCAGCGAACGAGAAGGCGGAGCGACGCGTCGCGCAAACCACCGCGCCAGACCAGCCGAACGAACAGCCCGAGCCCGCCGACGCGCCCAAGACGAGCGCGCCCGCGCAGCCGGCCGCGATGGATCGTGTGGGTGCCGACGCGCTCTCGCTGCGCTCGGTGGCCAACACGGTGCGCGTCAACATCCAAAAGCTCGACCACCTGATGAACGTGGTGGGCGAGCTCGCCATCGTGCGCAGCGCCGTCTCGCAGATCACCGAGCGCCTGCGCACGCACCCCGAGCTGCGCTACCTGTCGACCGAGCTACACCGCATCGCGCGCGGCTTCGAGCGCAACCTGACCGAGCTGCAAGACGGCATCCTCGACGTGCGCATGGTGCCGCTGGGGCAGGTGTTCGACAAGCTGGCGCGCGTGGTGCGTCAGGCCGCACGCGACGCGCGCAAGGAGATCCGCCTCGAGGTCAAGGGCTCCGAGACCGAGGTCGACAAGCTCATCGTCGAAGAGCTGAGCGACCCGCTCATGCACTTGATCCGCAATGCCATCGACCACGGCATCGAGCCCGTCGATCGCCGCCTCGAGCTGGGCAAACCCTCGGTCGGCGTGCTGTCGCTCAACGCCTATCAAAAGGGCAACCACGTCGTGATCGAAGTGATCGACGACGGCGCTGGCATGGACCCCGCACGCCTCACCAAGCGCGCCATCGAGCGCGGCATCATCGACGCCGACGAAGCGCGCGAGATGTCGCGCGACGACGTACTCAACCTGATCTTTTTGCCCGGCTTCAGCACCACCGATCGCATCACCGATCTGTCGGGACGCGGCGTGGGCATGGACGTCGTCAAGACCAACATCAGCAAGCTCGGCGGAGTCATCGACATCCGCAGCGAGGTGGGCAAGGGCACCAGCGTCAACATCACGCTGCCCATCACCCTCGCCATCATCAGTGCGCTCATCATCCGTGTCGGCGGGCAGACCTACGCCATCCCGCTGGCCAACGTGCAGGAGGCGCTCTTGCTCGATCACCGCTCTATTCGCACGGTCGAGGGGCGCGAGGTGATGACGCTGCGCGGCGGCACGCTGCCGCTGTGCCGCATTCGCGAGCTGTTCAAGCTGGGCGAGAACCTCGAGGTGGGGCGCGCCAGTCGTCAGTTCGTGGTGGTGAGTCAGCTCGGCGCACGCCGGATAGGGCTGGTAGTCGACATGCTGCTCGGCCAGCAAGACATCGTCATCAAGGCGCTCGGCAAGAGCTTGCGCAACGTGCGCGGCTTCTCCGGCGCGACCGACCTCGGTGATCAGTCGGTGACGCTGGTCCTCGACACGCCGCAAATCCTCGAAGAGGTGCTCGCCTCGGGCGATCGCCGTGGCGCGGAGGCCCTGTCGTGAGCCGGTTGTTGCCCAGTATGGTCCCGGGTGTAGTGCGCGACGCCGAGGGCAAGGCGCGCTCGGACGACGTCGCCTACGAGTTCCTCGCCTTCAAGCTGGGCAGCGAGACCTACGCGCTGCCGCTGGCAGGCGTGCAAGAGATCTTGAAGCCGCCACGGATCACGCGCGTGCCTCGCGCCTCCCACGAGATCTTGGGCATCGTGTCGGTGCGCGGTCGTGTCACCACCGTCATCGACCTACGCAGGCGGCTGCGCGTGCCCGAGGGGCCCATCGACAAGAACACGCGTGTGCTCCTGGTCGAGGCGGGCAACGAGGTCCTCGGCATGCTCGTCGATGCGGTGCTGCAGGTGTACCGCCTGTACGAAGACGAAGTGGAGCTGGCCTCGGCAGTGGGCGGCGACATGAACGAGTACGTGATGGGCATCGGCAGGCCGCGTGCGGTGCGCACGCTCGGCCGCTCCACCAGCCAAGACCGCAACGATCCAAACGACATCCTCATTCTGCTGCACGCAGAGCCGCTGCTGAGACGATGAAAAGGTCAGAATCGGGCGCGCGTTACCGCAACGACCAGGCCAAGAACCTGGTCGGCTTCCTCGTGGGCGAGGTGCGCTACGCGGTCGACATCCACCTGGTCAGGGAGATCGTGAATCCACTACCGCTCGTTCCGCTACCGCACGCTCCGCCCGAGATCATCGGTGTGTCCGATCACCGCGGGCACGTGCTGCCCATCGTGGACTTGCGTGTGCGCTTCGGGCTGACCGTCAGCACGGACACGCGGCGCACCAAGTGGATCATCGTGCGTGTGCCGGGGACCGACGAGTCCGTGGCGTTGGTGGTCGACGCGGTGGCCGACGTGTTCGGCGCCGGCAAAGGTGACGAACGCAGCGTGCCCGAGCTCGGTCAGGGGCGCGACTTGCGCGGCATCTCCAACGTCTACTCGCACGACCGAACGCTGGTCTTCGTGGTCGATCCAAGCATCGTCACGTCCGCTGCACAACAGATCGATCCCAAGACGATCCCGCCCATGTTGAGGAGAGGCTCATGAGCATCGAACGGTTGCAGAACGCTCTCGTCGATGTCGACGCCGAGACCAGGCGACGAGCCGTCTTGTCGCTCGCCAGCGAGCCGCCTTCGGGCCTGTTGTGCGAGCTCCTGCTGCGCGCGCTCGGGGACGAAGACTGGCGCGTGCGCAAAGAGTCCGCACAAGTGTCGCTGCGGCGCGCACGTGAGCTCTCCTTGATCGAGCCGCTGGTGCAGGCGCTGTGTCAGAGCGACAACGTGGGTCTGCGCAACGCCGCGCTCGACGTGCTCGAGGAGCTCGGCGAAGAGGCCGCACCGGCGCTGATCGCGGCGCTGCCCAACGCCCCCGAGAACGCGCGCAAGTTCGTGGTCGAGGCGCTCGGCGAAGCGGGCGGACCGCTGGTCATCTTCGAGCTTAAGCAGGCCGCGCTGTCGTCCGACGTCAACCTCGCGGGCGAGGCCATCGAAGCGCTCGCGCGCATCGGCGGACCCGAGGCCGAGGCGGTGATCCGCTCGCGCCTGCGCGCGACCGATCCGTTCTTGCGTTTGGCCGCGCTCGAGGCGCTCAACCGTCGCGATGCCGCGATGGGCTGGGAAGAGCTCGAGCCACTGATCGAAGACCGCATGCTGCGGCGCGTGGCCATCGCGGCGCTGGGTCGCACGGGCCGTGTCGAGGCGCTCGACCCGCTGTTCAGCGCGCTCGACGACCCGGCTCTGCACACGGTGGGCGCGGCGGCGACGGCCATCGTCAAGCTGGTGCGCAACTCGAGCTCGGTACGTGACCGCGCGATGC
Source organism: Pseudomonadota bacterium (assembly GCA_041179425.1). Classification (GTDB taxonomy): domain Bacteria; phylum Myxococcota_A; class Polyangia; order Polyangiales; family DASUME01; genus DASUME01. The sequence goes on from JBEGTL010000543.1 coordinate 5,544, forward strand.
CTCGTATGCAGGCGCTGGGTGCGCGCGCGCGGGCAGGTCTCGCTGCGCTGCTCGGTGGCGCCACCGAGGTCGAGCTGCGGCGCGCCGCGGCGGAGCTGTTGGCGTACGCCAAAGACGAAGCGGCGCTCGGCCAGATCATCGTGCAGCTCACGCTCGATGCGGCCTCACCCGAGACGCTGTCGGCA
>JBEGTL010000544.1:0-5718 GCA_041179425.1 Pseudomonadota bacterium
CAGGCGCGAACGGCCCTTGCGGCGGCGGTTGTTGATCACGCGACGACCATTGGCGGTCTTCATACGTTCGCGGAAGCCATGGGTACGGAGGCGGCTTGTGCGGTGCGGCTGATAAGTGCGCTTCACGGGGATTCTCCAGCAGCCGACGACACCCTAGGGCGCGTACTCTGCGAGTGCTCGACCCGAGGCGCGAAGGCACTCGGGATTGAATCAGGTTTCTCCGACCTGGGCCCAGGGGCTCACATCGGGGGCCGGAACGTTGCATGGGACCTCTGGGCTGTCAAGAAGCTCTCCCTCGGTAGAGGCCCGCGTCTAGGCAGCTGTAGAAGCCGTCGGCGGCTACGATGACGTGGTCGAGCAAAAAGATGCCTAGCAGGTCGCCAGCCTGCGCGACGCGCTCGGTGAACGCAAGGTCTTCGGGGCTAGGGTCGGGGGCCCCCGAGGGATGGTTGTGAATGACGATCATCCCCGAGGCCCCCTCCCGAATCAGGGGCCTGAAGATGTCCGCGACGCTGATGGGACACGCGCTGAGGCCCCCGCGCGCGAGCTGAAACCGCGCCAAAACGCGCTGTCGAGCGTCGAGCGCGATGGCCCACAGCTCCTCGTGCAGCTGGCGCGACAAGAGCGGGCCGAACGCGCGGTACACGTCCTCACTGCTGGCAATGCGAGCGCCCCGCTCGAGCGGCATGGCCGCGCTCCGACGGCCGAGCTCGACGGCTGCGGTGATGCGGGCCGCCTTGCCCGCGCCGACCCCCCGTACGGCTGCCAGCTGCCGGACGCCGGCCCGCCCGACCCCATGCAGGCCCCCGAGCTCACACAACAGCCGCTCGGCGAGGACAGGCACGGGCTCTTCTTGGGTGCCGGTGCCCAGCAAGAGGGCGATCAGCTCGGCGTCGCTGAGTGCCTCGATGCCGCGTTCCGAGAGTTTTTCGCGAGCGCCTTGGAAGGGAGTCGGTACGGTCTGCATGGGCGGGCTCAAGCGAGCGCCGTGCCGTGCAAGAGATGTACGCTTTCCATCACTTGAGGGGCATCAACGGCGGTCGTGTGCGGGTCCGCCCGGCGGTCGCCGGCGCGCCTCCCCAAGCAGGTCGCCACGTACCCAGAAGCGGTGATCCGACTGACGGTCGCCCCGAGGCTTGCTTGCTCTCGCGCGGTCCCACGTATAATTTCGGGGACGCATGCGCACGATGACGATACGGGCGCTGCTGCTTTTGTGTGCCGGCGCGGTCGGCTGCTCGAGCAGTGGTGGCGAAGACGCTGGGGCGGAGCTGGGTGCCGGCTCGGGCTCGCTCGCGTTGATGCGTCTAGAGCGCTTCTCCCAGCCCCTCAGCGCCGACCCGGCCACCACGTCGGCTTCTGGCCCGCGCATCGTCGCCAACGCCAAGGTGGCGCGCTACTCGGGCCTCGACGGCAGCTCGGTGCTCAAGCTCCTCGGCGTCGACGTCCGCGACGGCGACAGCTGTACCGTCACCGGCCGCCTCGACGACTTCCCCATGGCACCCGAGGCGCGGGTCGAGCTGCTGTCCGTGGGCAACATCTCGCTCCGCGTGGGCGAGCGTGCGCACACCTTCTCGCCGCAGCTGTTCCCCGACCTTGCGACCACGGCCTCCGGTTGGTTCTACGCAGGGCACGTCGATCTCGACGCCGCGCGCGTCGGCGAGACCAAGCCCGAGCCCAAGGCCGACGGGGCCCCAGAGCGGGGCGATGAGTACGTGCTCACGGCACAAGGTGCGCAAGGGGTGGGCCGCTTCGAGCTCTCGGTCGCGGCACCCAACGAGGTGCTGGGCCTAGAGGTCTCCGGCACTAGTCTCGAGCAAGACGGCGCGCTCAATCGTGGCGCCGATGCGGCGCTCACCTGGGAGCCCGAAGACATGCGCGACCGCCTCGAGCTCGAGATCTTTGCCGGCGGCAGCGTGCTCTCTTGTTCGGTGCGCGACGACGGCCAGTTCCTGCTCCCCCACGCCAAGCTCGCGCTGCTCGAGGCAGACCAACAGGCGTCGCTGGTGCTGCGTCGGGTGCGCGTGCTCAACGCGCAGATGGACGGCATCGAGAACGCGTACGTACGCATCGCGAGCACGCGCACGCTCTCGCTCAAGGTCGATTGAGCTCCCCGGCCGGTTCGCGCGGCCAGCGAGGAGAGCAAGGACTAGTGCCCGCAGCGTCTAGACGACGCTGACATGGCATTGACGTGGGCGTCCACGTCCACGTCCACGCCCACGAGAACGTGACGGCCAGGTCGACGAACGTCGGGCGCGCCGGTTACTTCTTGAACAGGCGCGACAGCACGCCCTGGTTGCCGGGCGGGGGCTTGTTGGAGTCTCTGCGCATCGACGCGAGGCGCACTTCGCGCGCGGCGTCGACGTTGTGAGGATTGAGCTCGGCTGCCATGCGGAAGTGCCGCACCGCTTCGCCATCGCGCTTGAGGCGTTTGAGGATGTTGCCCTTGTAGAAGTGGGCGCGCTCGTGACGCGGATTGCTCTTCAGCGCGCGGTCTAGCGAGCGCAACATCTCGTCGACCGGCGCGGGCGTGCCGGGATTGGTGAGGTGCAAGAGCCACGCGTAGAGCGCGTGGTAGTCGGCCTCCTCCGGGCTCTTGGCGATCGCGCTGCGCAAGAGCTGCATGGCCTGCGTGTACTCGCGGCGGCGCATGAGCACTTCGGCCTTCTGAAACTCGAGCGCCGACTCGAGCACGTTGCGCATGGTGCGATCGGCCGAGCGCGTGCCGCCGCCCGAGGCGACCGCTTGTTCGTACCCGATGCGCAGCTCGGCGTTGCTCAGTGTCTCGTTGGCTTCGGTGAGGCGCTCGAACAGCAGCTGGGCCGCGCGCACCAGCGGTGCCAGCGACAGTGGCAGCCGGTCGGGATGCCACTTCTTCACCAGCGCGTAGTACGCACTCTGCACGTCTTGTGACGACGCCGTCTTGGGCACGTTGAGCAAGTCGAAGTGGTTGAGCTCGTCGATGCGCGCGTAGACCTTGACCAGCTCGTTCCAGCGGGCTTCGTCCTGGGCGTTGAGCCCGATTGGCGGCGGCGGGACGCTGGGGTTTTTGCCGTTCTCGTTCTCGGCACTGACCGACGCCGCTGCGCGGGCCTGCTCGGCTGCCTGGCGCGCCGCGGAGGTCGCGTTCTTCGCGTTGGCGACGCTGGCCGCCGTGGAGTTCACGCGCACCATGCCGGTCTGCACGCGCTCTGGCGGCGTGACCGACCCTCGGCCGGGCGCCGTCGAGTCGCGCGGCGCCGCCATCGAGCGCCGCTCGGGCGACACGTTGGGGCCATCTGCGTCGCCCAACGTGCCGCGCGACAGCATGCCCTCGGGGCCGGCTTGGGGCGGAAACGACTCCATCTCCATGGCCGGAATGCTGGTCCGCCCTTCGGTCGCTTCGAGGCCGCGCACCAGCGTGAGCAAGTAGAGGGTACGTTTGGCCTCGCGTGCGGGCAGCGCACCCGAGCCGAGCACCGTGTCGAGCGTGGCCGTGCCGTTGCGCAGGGGTTCGATCAGCGCGAGCTCTCGCTGGTTGAGCTCGAGCCGCTCGAGCGGCGTCCCGGCGCGGATACGCAGGTTGCGGCCACGTACGCGCTCGAGGACCGAGTCCATGAAGACGTCGTTGACGTGCACACGCAGGCCGCGCGAGAGCAGCGTGTAGAGGTCCATAGGCTCTTGCAGCGCGCCACTTTGGCCGAGCAAGTTGTGACCCTCGTAGAAACCGTACGGCGCGTCGGGCCGCGAGAACATGGGCATCAAGGCGGCGTACAACGACTTGGCCGGCTCGATGGGGCGCATCGCCACCAGCTCCCCGTCTTCGAACAGGATGCGGTCTTGTCCCTTCTTGCCCGCCTCGACATCCGCCCAGATCGCCAAGGTCCCCGACAGCTTTCGGGCTTGGAGATAGAGCAAGAGGTGAGCGAACGGTGTCTTCGCGAGTGAACCATGGGCTGACGGCCTAAGGGTCACAGTCTCCACACTCCCTTGCGCGCGCAGTCCCTCTACCCGCGGCTTTTACCGCTGTTCACGCGGTCCCAGCGTCGCACGATGCGAGCCCTCGTTGGAAGCGTTCGTGGCCGTTGGTGCGCAAGCTTGTGCGCCGATGTGAGAGCACTTGGCGATAACCATGATCGCCGTGTCGTGCACAGCAGCCCATACAGGTGCGGCTTGTGTGGTGCGGCACGCTCGGTGCGCGCTTCCGACATCTGCGTCTGCGACCTGCTGCTGCTTTGCTCAGGAGCCGATCTGTTCGAGGCGAACCAACACGCCTTCGGGCGCGTGATCGTCGCGCAGATCGATCTCGCCCTGCACGAACCAGGCGTTGTCCTGCTCGGGATCGACCAGCACGTGGCGCACGCGCCACAGGTAGGGCTCTACCTTCTCGATCAGCGTGCGGTCGGTGGTGCGCGCACTCTGGTTGATCACCAGCGAGGGATACTCTTCGTAGTAGCGCTCCATGGCCAAGCCGATCTGTGCGAGGTCGAGCGGACTGTCGGGGTGGACGGTCGCCACCGCCTCTTCGTAGTCGCGCGCCGCGAGCGCGCGCACGAGCCCGTGCAGCTCGTGTCGGATGCGCGCCGCAAACGCTTTGGGATCGCGAGAGATGTCTTTTTTGCGCTCGGGCAGCGGTGCGGCGTCGGGCGAGTCGCTGGGGGCCACGAGCTCTTCCCACTCGGTGACCAAGCTGGAGTCGATACGCTCGAGCATGGCGCGCAGGTACGCGATCACGTCGATGATGTCGTCGTTTTTGTCGGTCTCGGGCACCGTCTGCACGAGCGTCTTGTAGGCGTCGCTGAGGTAGCGCAGCAGCACGCCTTCGGAGCGAGCGAGTCCGTACTCGCGGATGTACTCGGGGAACGACATGTAGCGCTCGTACAGGTCGCGCACGATGCTCTTGGGCCGGATGTTCTCGCCCACCCACGGGTGCTTGGCCGCGAACGCGTTGAACGTCTCGTAGATGAACTCGGCGTTGGGTTTGGGGTAGGTCACCCGCTCGAGCTCTTTCATGCGGTCGTCGTACTCGACGCCCTCGGCCTTGAGCGTGTTGATGACCTCGCTCTGCGCGGCCTTGAGCTGCGCGTTGAGCACCACGGTGGGCGACTCGAGGATGGCCTCGGCCAAGCTCACCAGGTCGAGTGCAAAGGTGCTCGACTCGCGGTCGAGCTTCTCGATGGTCTCGACCATGTAGAGCGACAGCGCCTGGTGCAGCGAGAACTCTTTTTGCAGCTCGACGTGCACGCGGACGAGCTTGCCTCGGCCCTCCGCGCGCGGGACCACCTGCACGATCTGTGCGTCGAGCAGCGAACGAAACAGCTGGCGCGCTTGCCTGCGCAGCCGACTCTTGATCACGGGCCGCTCGTGCGCGGCAGCGATCAACGAAACGAGGTGCTGGTAGCCACCCTTGCGACCGCTCGGCGAGTCCTGCAGCAGGTTGAGGATCATGCCGTGCGTGATGGTGAAGCGGCTCTCGAGTGGCTCGGGAGCGCTCGCGATCAGGCGCTGGAACGTGGTCTCGTCCCAGAACACGTAGCCCTTGTCGGGCGGCTTTTTGAGCACGACCTTTTTGTTGCTGCCCCCGGCCTTGGCCTTGAGCTTTTTGTTCTCGATCACGTGCTCGGGGGCCTGACACACGACGGTGCCGGCCACGTCGTAGCCCTTGCGCCCGGCACGCCCCGCGATCTGTTTGAAGTCGCGCACCGTGAGGATGCCGGTCTTTTCGCCGTCGTACTTGCAGAG
>JBEGTL010000545.1:0-5712 GCA_041179425.1 Pseudomonadota bacterium
GACGCCGACACGCTCCCGCCTGCCGTACGCGCCAAGGGCCAGCGCACCTACCGTTCGATCACGGTCGACCACGAAGCCGTGGAGTTCAGCGAGGGCTTCACGGACCTGCACACGGAGACGTACCGGGACATCCTCTCAGGCGGCGGCTACCGACTGTCCGACGCACGACCTGCGATCGAGCTGGTGCACCGCATCCGGCACGCTGCGCTCAGCAACGACCGCCAACACGTGCACCCGCTGGTCGCCAGCCTGCGCACGGCGCCCTGAGCGACGCCACTCTGAATCGGCCCACCCCCGAATCAGCCCACCCGTAGCCCACCCCGAGTCGGCAACACAAAGCGTGGTGGGGCGGCGGGCCCTCTCGTGGATGCAGCCAGAAGAGGTGTCGCCCGCGTTGCCGGTGTCTACCTCAGGCCTCAGGCTCGAAGCGAGCGCCTGCCGTCTCTGCTCGCGCGCGAACTACCGTGCGCGTGGGCGAGCAGGCACCTTCGACCGAGGAGAGCATCATGTCCGTCAGCAAAGCGTCTGCAGAGTGGAACGGCAGTCTCAAGAAGGGCGAGGGCAGCATGAAGCCCGAGCACGCGCCGGCGATTAAGTTCTCGCTCGGCACACGCTTCGAGGGCGTCTCGGGCAGCAACCCCGAAGAGCTGATTGGAGCTGCCCTGGCAGGCTGTTTCTCGATGGCGCTGTCGGGCTCGCTCGCCAAAGAGAAGCTCGAAGCAACCAAGATCGAGACCACCGCCGAGGTCACGCTCGCACCCGACGAAGTCGGCTTCGCGATCACCAAGATCGATCTCAAGACGCGCGTCAGCGTGAAAGATCTCGATCAGGTGAAGTTCGAGCACATCGCGCGCGCCACCAAAGAGAGCTGTCCCGTCAGCAAGGCGCTGCTCGGCGTGACCGTCACGCTAGACGCCCAGCTAGTCTGAACAGCGACGCGGGGCTCCATCGGTCACTGTCTGGTCGCTGCAGGCAGGGTGAAGTAGAAGGTGGCGCCCTTCCCTGGTTCGCCCTCTGCCCAGATCGTGCCGTGGTGGCGTGCGACGATGCGCGCCACGGTAGCGAGTCCGATGCCGCTGCCGATGAAGTCGCGCTCGGTGTGCAGGCGCTGAAACGGCGCAAACAGTCGCTCGCGGTGCGCGGGGTCGAAGCCGGCGCCGTTGTCTTTGACGAAGTACGTGGTGCCAGCAGTCGTGTCGTCGCGTGCACCGACCTCGATGCGGGGACGCTCTTTTTTGCTGGAGTACTTGAGCGCATTGCTGAGCAGGTTGGTGAGCAGCACGTCGAGCAGCGCCGCGTCGGCGTGCACCGAGACGCCCGACTGGATCACGAGCTCGAGCCCGCTCAGTGGACGAGGACTGGTCGCGAGCAGGCGCTCGGCAATCACACGCGCGCACGTGGACAGGTCGACGCGCACGCGCTCGACCTGCACGCGTGCGCTGCGCGAGAACTCGAGCAGCGCGCCAATCAGGTCGTTCATGCGCTTGCCCGCAACCACGATCTCGCCTGCGAACTGGCCCAGCTGCTCGGTGGAGAGCTGGTCTCTGCGGTCTTCGATGAGCTCGGCGAAGCCGAGGATGGCGCTCAGCGGCGAGCGCAGGTCGTGCGCTACGGAGTACGAGAACGCCTCGAGCTCCTGGTTGACGGCGGTGAGCTGCTCGGTGCGTTCCTCGACGCGGCGCTCGAGCTCGAGGTACACGGCGACGTTCTCGAGGGCGACCGCGCTGGTGTCGGCGAGGTCTTGCAGCAGCGCGAGCTCCGCCGCGCTCGCGACGCGGTGCGCGGCCCAGTACGTGCCGATGGCGGCTACCGGTGCACTGCGCCGGACCGGCGTCATCACCAGGCTCTTCACGAAGGTGGGACGGTACGCGCTGTGAGGCACGCGCGCGTCGAGGTAGATGTCTTCGATCGCGACCTGCGTGCCGTGCGCCATGACCCAGCCACTCACACAGCTGTGCGCCGGGAAGCGCTGGCCCTTCCAGAGCGGAAAGATGGCGTCTTCATCGAGGTAAAAACACTTGTCCCCGTCGCGCAGCACGAACGTGGCTCCGTCCGCAGAGACCAGCGCGCGGGCCGTGGTCTTGACCACCTGCGCGACGGCCTCGGTGGTGCGCGCCCGCGAGAGCTGACGCACGGCGGTGAGCAAGAGCTCGGCCGCGCGAGCGCGCTGCAGCTCAGGGTACGACGGTCCGCTCACGGCGCGAACGCCGGAGCTCGCTTCCAAACCCGCGGCCGTCGCCCCTGAAGGGCCTTCGCTCGCGACGTCGTGGGGGCTGGGCTCGAGGACGTCGCTCATGCTTGCTTTGAGCACGATCAGTACGACCGGTCGACCCAGGGTGGCAAGCGCCAACATACTTGCACCGCATGCTCACGTTGCGGGTCACCACGAGCGCTCAACGCGTGGCAGCGAGCACGGACTCCATCAAGCGCTCGACGCGGATGACCCCGCCGTAGTGCCCGAGATCATCGCAACACATCAGCGGATCGAACCTCGAGTTCGGCAGACGTGTCAGCGCGCGGAGCCGTCCGGGACGCCGGCGTCCGCGTTGTTGGGACCTGCATCGGGTCCGCCACCTACGGCGACCTGGGTGCCGCCCTCGACGCGCGAACGAGCGACCAGCGACAGTGTCAGATCGATCACCGGCGAAGGGCAGTGCTCGACCACAATCGCGGCACCGCCTTGTGCGCCCACTCGATCGCCGTGCGTCGCGCAGCGCAGTCCCACGTGCGTGTCGCCCGAGCTGCCCGTGACGCGCTGCATGCCCGTGATGACGGGACTGTGGTTGTACGAGCTGAAGTTGAGCGCGCCATCGTCGCCGCGATCCAGGAACGAGACCTTGGTCAGCTCGGGCGGCACCGAGGCGGACCGCTGAACGGCTCCCAAAACAGCGGAGGGCGCGACCTACCGCACGGGTGACCCCAGCACAGGTGAAGACATCCGGGCGGCGGTCCGGCCGAGCCGGTTCGGCGGCATGCCGACTTTTTGCCTGGCAGCGGGGTGCAGGCTCGTTCCTCCACACGTGCTTATGATCCCCCACGGTGTGATGCGCTGGCTGTGGCCGAACTGCCTGCTCGCCTGCCTGCTCGCCTGCTCTGGCCAGGTCGACCCCAGCTTGCCCAGTCCGGCAAGCGACGGGACCGGCGGCAGCAGCGACTCGCCGAGCGGCGGCGGGAACAAGCCAGGCGGCACCACGAGCCCGGGCTCGACGCCTGCGGCCTGCGCCGACAGCTTGCTCAGCGAGCGCGCAGTGCTGGTGACGCCGCGCCAGTACGTCAACACGCTGCGCGATCTGCTGGGCCAGGCGGCCGTGTCGGAGGCCGACTCCGATGCCGACGCCAAGCTCGAGTTCGAGACCGTCGATCGTCCACAGGTGACCACGGCCACGCTCGACCGCGTGCTGCGGCTGGCCGAGTCGGCGACGGCCAGCGTGCGCGGCAAGACCGCCGACGTGCTCGGCTGCAAGCAGCTCGACCAACCTGCCTGCGTGCGCACGGGCCTCGGCACGTTTGGTCGGCGCGCGTTCAAGCGGCCCCTCGAGGCGGCCGAGCTCGATGCGCTGCTCGACGTGTACACGCAGGCCAAGAAGCTCGGGGAGGCTGATGAGGGCGCCGCCTCGCTCGCGTTGCAGGCCGTCCTGGTGGCACCGTCCACGCTCTACCGCACCGAGTTTCGCAGTCCCGACACGGGCAAGGTGCGCGGTCTGACCCAGCACGAGCGCGCGGCGTCGATAGCTTCGCTGCTGCTCGACTCGTTGCCCGACCCAGAGCTGCTCGTGGCCGCCGACAAGGGCGAGCTCGCCACCAAGGCCGGCCTCGAAGCGCAGATCAATCGTTTGCTCGCGCTGCCCCGCGTGCGCGAACACGTCACGCGCCTGGTGCTCACCGCGTTCAACGTGCCGCGCGTGTTCGAGACCGTGAAAGACGGGACGGCGTTCCCCGAGTTTGGGCCCGCACTGCAGAGCAGCATGTACGAGGAGAGCCGGCGCTTCGTCGACGATGTGCTGTGGACCAAGTCGCGTCCGCTCTCCGCGCTGCTCACCTCGCGCAATACCTTCGTCGACCCCACCCTCGCCAAGCTGTACGGGGTTACGTACCCTGGCAAAGAGCGCGAGTTCGCGGCGGTCGAGCTCGGGCCCGAGCGCAGCGGTCTGCTCACGCAGGCAAGCGTGCTGACGGTGTTGTCACGCACCGAGAAGACTTCGGTAGTCGCGCGCGGACTGTTCGTGCGCGGCGCCATGCTGTGTTTGCCCAAGATCTCGTCGCCCCCCGCGTCGGTGCAGGCGCAAATCAACGCGCAGCTTGCGGACAGCGCCTCCGAGCGCGAGCTTGCGGCCTACCGCGCACAGACGTCGCCCTGCAAGAGCTGCCACGCGCAGTTCGACCGGCTCGGTCTGTTGCTCGAGGGCTTCGACGCGCTCGGTCGGCGCAACAAGGCCAACGAGCGGCCGGTCGACCTGACGGGTCTCGGCATGTTCGAGGGCGAGGTCCTGAGCCCGAGCGCGCTCGCGATGCAGGCCGCCGACGAAGGAGACTTCGCGCGTTGCCTCAGTGAGCGCGTGTACGCCTACGCGCTGACCACGGCCTCGGAGCCCGGCGAGCAAGACTGCGTGGCAGACAAGCTAGAGGCCGCGCTCGAGGCGGAAGACGGCTCGCTACGCGCGCTGCTCTCTGCACTGGTGCAACAGCCTGACTTCTTTCGACGCGCGAACGAGGAGATCTGACGGTGACGTACCGCATCCGACGCAGACACTTCTTGGGCGGCTTGTGTGGCCTCGGCGCCACCGGCATCGCCTCCTGGCTGCTACGCGCCGAGGCGCGCGCCGAGGGTGCGGGCTCGCCCAAACGTTTTTTGGTGATGCACCACCCGGTGGGCACCATCCGCGCGAACTGGACGTGCAAAGCCGCCGGCACGGGCTTCACGCTGTCGCGCATCCTCGCGCCGTTCGCGCCCGTGCAGTCGCACATGATCGTGCTCGACGGCATGGACATCGTCGCGCCCGGCGTGGGCGGCGGTCACGAGCAGGGCACCGTCACCATGATGACGGGCGTGCGGACCAAGGAGCTGTATCCCGGCAACGGTGGCGACGACCCCAAGGCCGCGGGGCCCTCGGTCGATCAGATCTTCGTCAACAAGTCGCCGCTGCTCCAGGGTGCAGCCATCGCCTCCCTGCAGGTCTCGTGTGACGACCGCGTGGACGTGGGCGAGCTGTCGACGCGCAGGCTCTCGTACTCGGGAGCGGCCGCCCCCATGGCGCCGTACCTGGTGCCGCACCTGACCTACGAGCGCGTGTTCGGCTCGCTGATGGCGGGCAGCACCGACGCATCGAGCGAGGCGCTCACGCGCGCGCGGCTCCTCAAGAAGAGCGTGCTCGACTTCGCGCTCGGTGACCTCAGCAAGCTGCGGACGCTCGCGCCCAAGAGCGAGGGCGAGCGGCTCGACGCCCACGAGGCGGCGATTCGTGCGCTCGAGATCGAGCTCGACAAGGGAGGCGCGGCTACCAACGGCGGCGGCTGCACCCCGCCCGGGCGCCCGCCCACGCTGACACCGTTCGTCGACTCGAAGAAAAACCAGATCGGCAACGGCAACTACACCACGGTCGACGCGCCGACCTCCGATCAGATGCTGCACGAGCAGATCGGCACGCTGCACTTCGCCGTGATCCGCGCGGCCTTTTTGTGCGACCTGACGCGCGTCGCCACGTTTCAGTGGTC
>JBEGTL010000546.1:0-5706 GCA_041179425.1 Pseudomonadota bacterium
CGCAGGAGCGCTACGTGGAGCCCTGCTGACTGCGCTGTGGTCGATCACGCTCGGCGACTACAGCGGCCTGTTGGTGCTCGACCCGTCCACGGCCTATCAGATCGCCACGCTCGAGTTCTCGCGCGAGGACGAGCAGGCCGCCGACGACGGAGCGGTGGTGCGCCTGCACCGCGTCAACCTGAGTCACCAGGGCTTGATCAGCTTCTTTAGACACATCAGCAAAGAGAGTGGCGACGTCGAGGGCCCCGCCTGGCTGTCGACGCACCCCAGCACCAAGGCCCGTCTCGTCGCACTCGAGCGCGCCCAAGACGTGTTGCACCCGCGCGCGCCGCTCACCGACACACAGCTCAAGCAGCTCAGAGAGACCTGCTCCGACTCTGCGAAGCCGAACGACGAGGAGGAGTGAGAGCGCCGGGGTCAGCCGAGTGAAGCGGTGAGGGCTTGGGCCTCGAGGACGTTGTCCTCGATACTGCAGTAGGTCCACCCGCCGTAGCGTCCCATGGTGTGCACCCCGTGCGCGGCGAGCTGTACTTTGTACTTGGCGTGCTCTCGCACGGATGCCTCGGTGATGTGTACGTAGGCCGGGTCGAGCACCACCGAGTGGTGCGACACCAGCTCATGATCCGTGACGACACCCGCCTTGCGTAGGTCCACCAGCGTGCGCGCGAGCAGCGCCTTCTCGTCGACCACGCCATCGGCCGGGTAGCCGATCTCCACGTACAGACTCATCCGCTCGGTGTTGAAGATGTTGTCGTAGAAGCCCACGCGGTAAAAACACAGCGAGCGGTCTGGATAGTAGATCCAGTGCACGCCCTCGGGACCCTTCTTGTCGAAGCCCAGGTTGAACACCAAGACCTTGTTCCAGCTCCACACCGAGGGGTCGCTCAGCAGCCCGGTGATCTCGAGCAACCGATTGAACGGCGCCGACGACACCAGCCGCTCGAACTTGATGGTGCGTTTGTCGGTGGTGGCGACCTTACGTGCCAGGTCGACCGAGAGCAGGCTCTCGCCGAGCGCGATCTGCGAGCGCTTCACCTCGCTCGCGATGGCCTTGACGTACTCGATGGCGCCGCCCTCCGGGTACGTGAAGTGGGCGTTGTAGCTCGCGTTGTCGGGCGTACGCATGTTGCGGATGATGTCCGTCAGATCGGCGTGCGGGAAGAACCTGCCCATCGCGTTCTTGTCGAGTGAGCTGAGCTTGGTGGCGTACAGCTTCTCGTTGTAGGGGATCAAAAACTTCTCGGCGATGCCGCGCCCAAAACGCGCGTACAACATCTCTTCGAAGTTGGTCTCGGGCAGCGAAGTCTGTTGTGCGCCCGGGGTCCGCGCGAAGTACAGGTCGACCAGGCACTCGATCAGCTCGTCCTTGGGGAGCTGATGGATGTTTTTTTGGAACGGGAAGTCGATCAGGCCGTCGCCGTACTTGATGAACGAGCGCTTCTCCACTTCGAGGATGCTCTGCGACGGCATGCGCGCGTGCAGGTAGTCCGCGATTTCTTTGTGCTTGAAGTGGAAGAAGTGGCCCGAGTAGTCCCAGACGAAGCCATCTTGTTTGATGGTCTTGCAGTAGCCACCGATCTCGGTGTCCCGCTCCAAGACCAGGTAGTCGTCGTCGCGCAAAAAGGCCGCGGTTGCGAGGCCACTCATGCCGGCCCCGATGATCAGCGTTCGTACCGAATCCATCGGCGCCATCCTGGCATGTCTCCGCACCCCATGCTGCTTCGCCGGCCTGCGTAGGCTGTGAGCCTGGCCACCCCCCACGGAGATGATTGTTGTCAGCGCAGGCGGCGAGGCCGTAAAGCTTATCTATGATGCGTTACGCGCAGGTCTCATTGATGTGCCTCGTTCTTGGCGCCGCGTGTGGGGACGAGGGGGGGCTCGCGTCGGAGGACAACCCGTCCAGCGCTCCAGACTGTCCGTGTCGGCTGGCGACGCAGTTCGACAACCTGGCTCTCTGTGTCTCGCCCAGCACGGCGTTTGCGCCGTCGCACGTGTTCTCCAGCTCGTGGGACACCACCACCAAGACCTTCAGCTGCGAGCCCTGGCGCGACCCACAGCCCGCGCCAGCGGCGCCGTGGACGAGCGTCAAGGTGAGCTCGGCCTGTCAGGGGACGGCAGAGGTCTGCGTGAGTATCCGGGCGGGCGACGTAAAGGCCCTGAGCTCCGCCGACTGCACGCTGGCGACCCGCTGCAGCAGCGTCGCCTACACGACGCAGAACCAGGTCCTCGACGTGCTTCCGCTCGCTGGCTGGACGGCGGAGAGCTCGGCGTGCGCCGTGCGCCACGAGCAGCTGGGCGCGTACATGGAGTTCACCGTGCAGAGCACCACCCTGGGCTGCGGCATGGGCACCGACACCACCACGCGCGTCGGCGTGTGTCCTGCCCGCTGCCAGACCAACCCCATGGGCGCCGGCTGCGAGGTCTGTGGCAAGGGCGCCGTGCCCATCAACTTCTGAGCGGCGCCCGCCGTTAGTTGGGCTTGGGCTCGGACGGCGGCGGAGAAGACGGCACGGCGGAGATGCGAGCAGGGCGCATGGCGTCTCGGCGCAGGCTCGAGCGCCGGGTGCGGACGCGCTTTTTGCTGCCCTGCTTGCTCTCGATCAGCCGGTCCACGCGCTCCTGCGTCTGCTGAATGCACAGCTCCTGGGAGCTCTTGCGCCGGTCGGTCGCCTTGGCCGTCCGCTGCACGTAGCTGCCATCGGGCCGCATCTCCCAGGCGGCGCGTCGATCGGTGAGCTGCATCGTCAGCATGTTGCGCAGCTCTTCGCGCAGCTCGGGCGGCTCGATGGGCACCAGCACCTCGACACGGCTGTCGAGGTTGCGCGTCATCAGGTCGGCCGAGCCGATGAAGTACTCGTCGTCGCCGCCGTTGTGAAAGCAGAACACGCGCGCGTGCTCGAGAAACCTGCCGACGATGCTGAGCACACGCACGTTGTCCGACAGCCCTGGCACACCCGGCCGCAGGCGACACGTGTCGCGCACGATCAGGTCGATCTGCACGCCCGCCTGCGACGCGCGGTAGAGCGCCCTCACGATGTCCGGGTCCTCGAGCGCGTTCATCTTCATCTGGATGCTGGCCGGCTTGCGGTCTTGTGCGTGCCGCGCCTCGCGATCGATCTTCTCGATCAGCGCGGGCTTCATCATGCGCGGGCCGAGCAGCAGCTTGCTGAACCGACGATGCGCGGTGACACCGGTGGTGAGGAAGTTGAACAGCTCGGTGGCGTCGCGGCCGATCTTGTCGTCGCAGGTGAACAGGCCGATGTCCGTGTACAGCCGCGCGGTGCCCGCGTGGTAGTTGCCCGTGCCGATGTGCACGTAGCGCTTGAGCCCAGCCGGGTCTTGGCGCACCACGAGCGTGATCTTGGTGTGCGTCTTGAGGCCTACGATGCCGTAGGTGACGTGAATGCCCGCGTTCTCCAGGCGACTTGCCCAGCGGATGTTGGCCTCTTCGTCGAAGCGTGCCTTGAGCTCGACCACGACCGTGACCTGTTTGCCCACGCGGGCCGCCTCGACGAGGTGGTCGACGATGGTGGTCTCCGCGCTGGTCCGGTACAGCGTCATCTTGACGGCGCGCACGCGCGGGTCGGTCGAAGCCTCGCGCAAAAAGCGCTCTACCGAGCTCGAAAACGAGTGGTAAGGGTGGTGTACCAGCAGTGAGCCGGCGTCGCGGATCGACTGAAAGATGTTGGTGGAGTCGAGCAGCAGCGGGTGATCGACCGGGCGGTGCGGACGGTCGTGCAGCTCGGGGATGGGCAGCGCCGCGAGCTCCATGAGATCGCGCAGCGCGAGCATGCCGTCGACCTCGAACACGTCGTCGGGGTCGCCGAGCTCGAGCTCGTGCGCGAGCTTGTCGCGATGCGCGCGGCTCATGTCCGCGCTTACTTCGAGGCGAACCACGGGCGCGAACTTGCGCTCGCGAAGCTCGGCCTCGATCATCTCGAGCAGGTCGTCGGCCTGCTCTTCGTCTTTCTCCGCGATTGCGTTGCGCGTGACGCGAAACAGCTCGCAGCTCTCGATGGTGGTGTCGGGGAACAGGAGGTCGAGGTGATGGGCGATGACCTCTTCGAGCGCGACGAACGTGAGCGAGTCGCGCACCCGCACGAGGCGGGGGATGCCGCCGCCGATGGGCAGCTTGATGCGCGACAGCACGGCGTTCTCGTCGTTCGGCGCGCGCACGCTCACCAACAGGTTGAGCGACAGGTTGGAAACGAACGGGAAAGGATGGGCCGGGTCGATGGACTGCGGGGTGACCAGCGGGAACACGTTGTCGATGTAGTGCTGGCGAAGCCACGCCTGGTCGGGTGCACGCAGGCTTGCGTAGGGCACCAGGCGCACGCCGCGGTGGGTGAGCGCGCGCATCAGTTTTGCGCGGATATCCTCGGCCTTTACCGTCATCTCGCGCACCGCGCTGCGCGCTTCTTCGATCTGCTGGCGCGGTGTGCGACCGTCGACTGTCAGCTCGAGCAGCTCGGCACCGACCTGCTGCTTGAGTCCACCTACGCGCTTCATGTGGAACTCGTCGAGATTCGAGCCCACAATCGCCAGGAACTTCACTCGCTCGAGGAGCGGCGTTCGTTTGTCTTCGGCCTCATTGAGGACACGGTGATTGAAGTTGAGCCAGGTCAGCTCACGATTGAGAAAGAAGCCTGGGTGGCGAAGCTCCGCGCGAGCTCGCACCGATGGACGTTGTGCTTCGAGCGTAGGCTCGAGCGTTCCATCGGTGGGCTGCGGCGGGAGTTTGCTCAGTCCTTCGCCCGGTGGCGTCTGGGCGGGCAGCATGGATAGGTCCTCGGAGCGAGACAACATGCGTGCGCCTCGCGGTGAAAGTAGCTCGACGATTGTGACAGCCCCGTGGAGGTCGTGTGACAAGTGATGCGCCGCCAGGCGGCCCGGTGGCGGCCGTCGACCTCGGGTCCAACAGCTTCCATATGGTAATCGCGCGCGTGGTCGATGGACACCTGAAGGTGGTCGACCGCATGCGCGAGCGTGTGCAACTCGCGATGGGGCTCGACCGTGACGGGGGAGTGTCGCCCGAGGCGGAGGCCAGGGCCCTGGCATGTCTGCAGCGCTTTGGGCAACGTCTGGCCGAGACGCCAAGGACGCGGGTGCGTGCAGTCGGCACCAACACCTTCCGCCGCGCGAAGAACCGCCGCGTCTTTTTGCGTCGCTGCGAGGGCGTGCTCGGACACAGCATCGACGTCCTACCCGGCAGCGAAGAGGCCCGCATCCTGTTTCGTGGGGTTACGCACGACCTGCCCGCGGCCGAAGGTCAGCGCCTGGTCATCGACATCGGCGGCGGCAGCACCGAGTGTATCTTGGGCGTCGGCGAAGAGGCGCAGCGCATGGACAGCCTGCAGATGGGCTGCGTCACCTACTCCGAGCGGTTCTTCAAGGACGGCAAGATCACGCGCGAGCGCTTTCGTCAGGCCAGCCTCAGCGCGCGTCTCGAGCTCGAGGGCGTCGAGCGCATCTACCGCAAGTCCGGCTTCGTCGAGGCGGTCGGCTCGTCCGGCACGATCAACGCCATCGACACCATGATCCGCACGGCGGTCCCCACCAGTCCCGGCATCACGCTTGCCGGGATCAAGGCGCTGCGCGACGCGGCCGTCGAGATCGGGCACATCGACAAGCTCGACCTGCCGGGCCTCTCCCCCGATCGGCGCGGCGTCATCATGGGCGGACTCGCGGTGCTGCACGCGGTGTTCA
>JBEGTL010000547.1:0-5701 GCA_041179425.1 Pseudomonadota bacterium
CTCGATCGTGAGCTTGCCCCCTTGCGGCATTGCGTCGCGAGCATTCACGGCCAGGTTCATCACGACTTGTTCGATCTGTCCCACTGTTTTCGCCCCGCCCTCTCGACGTGTTGCCACACGTAGGTGGGCACCGGGATGTCGTGTCCGGCGCGGAGGGTGTGTTGGACGATCCGTGCACGCGTATCGGCGGTGGCAAACTCGACCAGGGAACGACCAATCAGCTGCTCGGACGAGTCGAGGCCGAGCGCGCGCGCACTCGCGGCGTTGGCGAAGGCGATCGCACTGTCGACGTGCACCAGCACCGGCTCGGGCAGCTCCTCGATCAGCTTGCAGTAACGTTGCTCGGTGTCGCGAAGCTCGGCCTCGAAGCGCTTGCGCTCGGTGATGTCGCGGAAGTTCGCGACCAGCGCTCCAACGTCGGGGTCGTGCAGCAGGTTGGTTGCAGACAGCTGCAGCCAGCGTCGGCTTCCATCGCGATGGAGAACGGTGAACTCGGACACCACGGTCGATGACGGGGTGTCCAAGAGATCGACGACGGCGCGCTGCAGACTGGGCCGCTGGTCTTCGTCGAGCAAGTCCTGCAGGCTCGCCTGTCTCGCGTCGTCGACCCCGTACCCGAGCAGCCGCTCCACGGCCGGGCTCTGATACAGAGTCCTGACGTCGGCGCTCAGCAGCGAGATGCCGTCGTGGCTCTTCTCGATCATCGCGCGAAAGCGTGCCTCGCTGCGCCGGAGTGCGTCTTGCGCCGCCGCTTGCTCGGTGGTGTCGCGCAGGGCTACCAGGTGAAGCCCAGGCGCGACGTCTGCCACCGCCCTGTAGTCGAGGATGCGGCGCGCGCCGTCGGGCCGCTGGAGCACGTAGTGTCCATCGAGACGTCTCCCTCCCGGGCCAGCGAGGCGCTCGGTGTCGGACGTCACCCGGGTCACGGAGTCGACGAGGCGCCGTCCGAGCAGCTCGGCACGCGTCAATCCAAAGAGCTCGCAAGCGGCCGCGTTGACGTCGACGTGTGCGCCCAGGTCGTCATCCAGCAGCAGTGCGTCGAGCGCGCCGTCGAAGGTCGCGCGCAGCAGCTTGCGGTTGTTGCGCAGCTGTTCCTGCGCAGCCTCGAGCAGAATGGGGGTCGCAGAGGCGCCTTGCGCCACGGAGTCGACTTGGCCGCGCGCGAGCGCCGAGAACGCCTGCTGCGCATCGGCGAGGCGCTCTGTGAGTTGTTGGTTTTGTTCGCGCAGCTGCGAGAGCTCTCGCTGCACGAGGTCCTGTTCACTCATGCTCGCGCTCCTCGAGCATCAGTACCGACAACAAGATCGCACGATCGCTCAGGTTGCCCAGGATGCGTCGCTCAGGAGTCGGCTTCACACGAACGAGCATGGGAGTGACGAACACACCCGCGGACACGCCTCGTTGAGGGTCCATGAAGACATCGATGATCTCGACTTCGACGTGCGCTGCGGAGCGCTGCGCCAGCAGCCCGCGCAGGTTCGCGACGGCAGCCGTCGAGTTGGGACCATCACCCGCGATGAACAAAAGGACTCGTACCGAGCGCACGTCGTCACTGGTGGGTGGCTCTCCGGTCGTTTTCACCGCCGCTTCTCGAGCTCGGTATCGGGGACTGGAGGGGCCCCGCGATCGGCGCGCCGACGGCTCAGTAGGCCCTCTGCATCGCTGGCATGGAGCGCACGGTCTGCAATTGCAGAGGCCTTGAGCTGCGTCAGCTCGGCCGCCTGAATGGCGGCCGCTCGCGTCAGCACCTCGAGCTGCGCGTTGGTCTCGGCGAGCACCAAGCTCGCCTTCTGCTCGAGCAACTCGGTGCGATTCAGCGAGGGTATCCGCGCACGCCTCGCTTCGTTTTCTTTCTCCCAGCGCAGCGTGCCCATCAGTACTTCGCCGCCTGCGGCGTAGACGTCGGCGAGCGTTACACCGGAGTCACTCAAGATGAGCTCGCGAACCTGGTTGGAGTGTCCAGTGCCTCGCGACTTGACGATGGTGAGTGCGCGATTTCGCTCGCCCCCTTGGCTCACGTACGAGACGTGCATCCAGGTGTCTGCGATGGTCGAGATGTTGAGCGGCGTCTGCTCGTTGAGCGGAAGCACGTTTCCGAGCAGCGAGGTACTCACGATCGTGATCCCGGCGTTCTTCACTCCGTCGATCAGGTCGAGTGCGGCCGCCTCGGCGTCCGCATCGCAGTCGCGGTGCTGAAGGGCGGACAGGGGGTCCACCACCAGGTTGTGTGCGCCATGATCGACCAGCAGCTGGCGAATCCGTGCGACGTGCGCCTCCGGACCCTCGGCACGGGCGCGCAGCGCGTGCATGCAGAGCACACCGGATGCGATGTGCTCGTCGAGCCGTAGACCAATCGAAGCGACGTTGCGCACCAGCTGGTCGGGCGACTCATCGAAGCTTACGTAGACCGTGCGCTCGCCCCGCTTGCAGGCCGCGGCGGCAAATGCCGAAGAGAGGCTCGTCTTGGCCGTGCCGGGAGCGCCCGTGATCAAGACCGAGCTGCCGCGGTAGTAGCCACCAGACATCATCCAGTCGAGTCGCTCGACACCGGTCGAGACGCGCTCGTGCGACGCGGGATGCGTGACCTCGAGCCTGGTGGTCGAGGCGACCTCGATGCCGGCGCGCGAGGTGATGAACGGAAACTCATTGGCCGAGTGCGCCACGCCGCGATACTTGGCGACCCGCACGAAACGCAGCGCCATCCCCTGGCTGATGCGGTGGTGCAACAACACGACGCAGTCGGCGATGTACTGGAGAAAGTCGTAGTCGTTCGTGGCCGACTTCTCGTCGCCTGCCGACTTGGCGGTGACGATCACGGTCAGTCCGCTGGCATGCACCCAGTCGCGCAGACGGAACATCTCCCGGCGTACCAGTGCCTCGTTGCCCAAGTAGCCGAGCAGCACGTCGAGTCCGTCGAACACGACGCACTGTGCGCCGACCTCCGCTGCCTTGGCACCCACGATGGCCAGCAGAGCGACCAAGTCGAACTCGCCGCCCTGCTCGATCGACTGAGCGAGCCGCGCATCGAGAACGTGTACGCCCTTGGCTGTCAGCGCGGCCCCGCCCCACACAAAGGCAGCCGTGTTCTCGACGATCTTTTCGGGGCTCTCCTCGAACGCGACGACGAGACCTGGACCACGACCGTTCAGCGAGCCGCGCGCGACCAGCTGCATACCAAACACGGTCTTGCCGGTGCCCGCGCCGCCGAACACTACGGTCAGCCCACCACGCGGCAATCCACCGTCCGTGATCTCGTCGAAGCCGCCGATCCCGGTCTCCATCCGTCGGGCTGGAGCAGTCACCACTGTTCGCTGCATCTGCGTCGCCTACGAAGTTGACTCGATGCCCCAAGCGGACGCCGCGAGGTCAGGTCGTACGCGCGAACTGCGTAGAACGGGCTCCTTATCCCTCGGCTGTTCGTGGCGTGTGATCCGACAGCAAGGTTTGTGCGTCCTCGACCTAGGGTGTGAAAGCGACGCAGGGCGCAATTTCAGCGCCGCTTGCGTCGACGGCAGAGCACGAGCAGCGTCGCCATTGGCCACAAGGTCGAGACACCTCGCTGCGTGCCTCTCGTCGCTGAGACCGCACAGCCCGCGTCTCGTCGAGACGCGCGCGCGTCGTTCTCGTCGTCCGTCGACCTGGCCTCGTCTTCGTCCTCTTCGTCTGCCGTGGACGGGTCGCTGGCGGTGCGGACCGTGGGCTTCTTCGAGCCGGCATCGACCACGCTGGCATCGCCTTGCGCGCGCCCTGCGTCGCGTACGCCGACGCTGCCTGCGCCGACGCTGCCTGTCGGGGCGACACAAGACCCGCCTACGCACGCGCCTACGCCGTTGGGGTTGGGGTCAGGTTTGGGCGCGTCCGGCACGCACGCGTCGTTTTCGCAGCGCTGACCAGTCGGACACGCCTTGGTTGCACTACAGACGGGTTCGGGTGCTTGGAGCTCACCCTTGGCAAGCTCGGCCATGAAGGCCAGACCAAAGCGCACGAAGTGCATGGTGTGCGCCACGCTGTTCTTGCTGAGCAGACCTTACCCGAGTCGGGCGTTTTTCACTACTGTCGCGGGAGCTCAGGCCACCCCGCCCAGCAATGCGCGGCCCATGCTCCAGGGAGGCAGGAAATTGCAGAGCATGCCGGAACGAGCGTTCACTTCGAGCGGTCTGCCCGCCCGCGCGCCAAACGACACACGCGCATCAGGTGTGCGGCGAGCCGCGAGGCCGACTCCGGCGTGACGTCTTGGAACGCAGCCAGGGGACGAGTGCCGCAAGTGTCCAATACAGTGGACCCGTCAGCACAGGCGCGTCGCTGCGCAGCTGGCATCCGCCCGTCGCAGCCGCGCGGCGCACGCCGCCAGCATCGCGTGCAGCCCCCGCGTCGCGCGCGGGCGAAGGGTCATCACGGTCGGATACGACGGGTCCCGCATCGACCAGCGGTGGTGCACAAGTATCCAGCCACTGTTCGATCTCGTCAGGGGTGCGCGCGAGGGTGCCGATTCCCTCGAGATTGTTGTCGACGCACCGCTCGAACAAGTCGATGGTCGCACCTCCGATCAGCGGCTCGGCCCGAACCGCGTAGCAGTAGCTCGGCGACGATCCGTCGAATGCTGCCGTCACATCGAAGCCCGTGTCTGCAAAGGGCCGGAAGGCTGGCTCGGTGTCCGCGGTCTACACGCGATGACGACACGCTCTCGACTTGTGTCTGCAGACACTCAGGCACCTCGCTTGCGCTTCACACGCCTAAAGAAGACGAGAGGCAATGTACACCACGCGCCCAGTAGCCCCGGCGCACTAGTGAGCTGACAACCCGCGGCCTGGTCCGACACACCGGCTGCTTCATCGTCGTCGACAAAGCCGTCGTCTTCTTGCTCGCCACCTGCGTCTTGTTCGATCAGTACCCCACCATCGACCCTGCCTTGGGGCACCTGACAGGTCAAAGACCACTTCGCGACTTCGTCTGCGGCTCGATCGCTGCGACCGAGGCCGGTAAGGTCGTTGTCGATGCAGTGCTCGAGCAGCATGACCGGCTCGCCGCCGACGATGGGCTTGGCGCGCACCGTGTAGCAGTAGCTGTCCGCCGTACCGAAGATCGCTTGCGGATTGGGCCGGCGACCGTCCGTGCGCAGCGGTGCAAAGTCGGACACGGTCCCGCCCGCCTCGTCGCCTTTGGCAAACAGACTCACCTCGTACACGTACTGCAGCGCCACGGGCGCCGCTGGAGAGAGGGTCGCGGCCAGCAAGGCGCCGTTCGTCACCGACGTGTCGAGGCAGCGCGGCTTGACCATACTGTTCGTGAACGGACAACACGTCGACTCGAGTACCGTCCGCTCTTTGCCGAGCGTGGCGCTGAACACCACCGAGGTGGCGTCGAGGGCGCTCGGCTCGACGACGCTGACCGTCGAGCTTGGCACCGGATAGTTACCCGTTGGCTTGACCAGCAACGTCGAGCCGCTCTTGAACGGCTGGTCTGGCACGAAGTAGCCCCAGCCCTCGAAGTTGCCCGACGCGACGACCTCGATGTGACCCGCCACCGCCTTGCCGCTCGTCGCGTCTGCGACGGTGATCGCGCGCAGCACGGCGCAGGCCCCGCCATCAAAACAACCGCCGAAGAGTGGCAGCACGCCGTCGCTCGGAATGACGGTGGGGATGTTGAGCTGCGGAGCAGGCGCGGCTGCTTTGGCATCCGCACTCGCGACGGGTGACCAGAC
>JBEGTL010000548.1:0-5692 GCA_041179425.1 Pseudomonadota bacterium
GAGCTTGGCCCAGGTGGCCGCCTCGGCATCGCCGCCGCCCTTGACCGCTTCGTCGAAGGCGGCCAACGCCTTGGTCGCACGGTCGTGTTCGGTCTTGAACACCGGCTTGCCGTCGTCGGCCTTGCCGTCGGCGTCGTCGGCGTCGATCGCGCCATTGGCGATCTCGAGGGCACGGCCCAGCTGCGCCGCGTGCTCGGCCGCCCCGGAGCGCAAAAAGCGCTGGGCGCCGAACACGACCGCCGCGAGCGTAGCCAGCGCGCCCAGAGTCATCAAGATCTTGTCGCGATGATCATGCAGGAAGTCCGAGAAGGTGCGCGCAGCCTGCTCGACCTCGGCAGGCAGGACGGGCGTCGGCGCAGTGCCCCCCAGCAGGCGGTCGGCCTCGGCCTCCTCCTTCTGGCGCTTCTCTTCTTCGCGAACCTTGATCTCTTCCTTGAACTCGCGCTTTTCTACGGCTTTTTGGGCCTTTTTGGCGGCGAGTCGCTGACCCGGCGTGAGCGCGCCGGCCTTGCCCGTCGCGGCCGGTGCGCTGGGTGCAGCAGCAGGCGGCACAGCGCCGCCCTCGCTATCGGGAGCAAGCGCGGCCTCGGGCGCGCGAGGTGAGACTGGCAGCTCGCTCGCACCAAGCTCGGGGTCTGGTGACGCGTCCGGCCCGGGAGTGTTTTCTTCAGCCATCCTGATCGATCCCCAGTGCGAAGTGCCTGCCTGCAACGTGCGCGCCTAGCGGGGCACGAAGGGCAGCGACTATACCCATCGGCCCTTCCAAGTCAACGCTGGCTGGCGCCCGGTCGGGGCCGTGATATCGAGCCGCAATGGCGCGCCATGACAAGCGTTTCTCGTGTCTTCGCCGCGCACGCAAAGAAGAGCCGCGCGCTTGGCTCTCGTGCATCGCCGCCGTCGTCGCGTGCCTGCTGCCAAGCGGCGACGCCCACGCGTACGATGAACAAGCGAGCCTCGACCTGGCGCTCGGCTACGCGCTCACGGTCCAAGACGACACCTCGACACAGGGGGCAAGTGTCGACGTCGGCGCGAGCCTGGGCCTGTCCGACGCGGTGGTGGCGCGCGCGACGCTCGGCTACGCGACCTTGGTCGAGCCACGCTACGCGGAGCGCGAGGTGTCGCACCTCGGGCGGCTACGGGTGGAGGGCCTGTACCTGCTCGATGTGCTGAAGGTCGTGCCCTTTTTTGGGCTTGGAGTCACGCTCACCAACAGTCCGCACGACGCGGCGGCGCTGCCCGTCCGACCGGGTGGGCACCTGCTGTTCGGGGTCGACTACCTCGCGTCTCGCAGCTGGATCGTGGGCGTCGACGTGCGCAGCGCCCTGCTCTTCGAGGGCGACGGCCATCGGCTCAACGCCACCGACGTCGCGCTGCGCGTGAGCCGGTTGTTCGAGACGTTCTGAGTGCCCAGCGTCGTGGCGCGGGGTGGCAGCACGTGACGACAGCCGGAGCAGGGGCGCCAGCTTGGCCAGGGTCTTGGCTCCGATGCCGCGGACACGCCGCAGATCGTCGAGCGCCAAAAAGGGCCCGCGCGAGGCACGATCATGGACGATCTCTTGCGCGAGCTTGGGTCCGACCCCGGGCAGCAGCTCGAGCTCCGTGGTGCTCGCGAGGTTGGGGTCGATGGGCTGCCCATCGCGCAGCGCGTCGCCTTGTCTCGTCGCCGCCGCGGAGATCGTGCCGCGTCTGGGCTGTGCGTGCGTGGTGTTGGGCGCGGCTCGGTCGCGCATGAAACGAGCCTCGCCCATGCGTGCGAGCACCACTGTGCCCACCAGCGCCAACAAACACACCAGCGCGAGGCGAGCGGGCAAAGTGGTGTGCACGCCCCGTGTATCGGCCCGCTGCGCGCGAGGTTGCGCCCGCGAGGTGTCGCGCGCGACCTAGTCTGGCTTCGTCGGCGGTGGCGCGGGCTCGCTGCTCCCCGCGTCTTGTTCTGGCTCGACTGGCTTGGGCGCCTTGGGCGGCTCGGGCGGCTCACCTACCTCGGCTTGTAGCTTCTTGCCCAGCCGGTCGAGGATCATCTGCTCGACGTAGCTAGGCTGTCCCTGCACCTGCACGATGACGACCGTGACGGGCCGTACGCCGCCTGGCTGCGCCACCAACTCGATGCTCCCCGGGTAGCTCTTGCCGTGCGCGACGTACTCGAAGAGCACGTAGCCACCCGCCTGATCTTTGTCGCTGATCGGCATGCGCAGGTCGACCTTCACCAGGCGCAGCGCGGCGTTCCAGATCTGATCGTAGCGGTACGCGAGCTCTTGCTGCTTGCGCGCGTGCACGGGCGTGACCGCGAGGCACGTCAGACAGAGCGCAATGACGAAGGCGATGCGGCGCACGTTCTCCGCCTAGTGTGCACGCAAAAAGCGCCCTGCAGAGGTTATTCGTGAAGCGCGACGGCTCGAGCCAGCTCCCGCTCCAGGCGTTGCCGTTAGCGACGTGGCGGGGGCAGCTCGCTGTCTCCGATGCGCGGTGCGATCAGGTCGGAGAGACCGATGTGCATACGCAGCAGTGGCGGCACGCCCACGGCGACCATCATCAGCGCGTTGAGCGCGTAGAGCAGGAACACGAACACCGACCCCTGCGTCCCTACCAGCGACTCCACGAAGTAGAGCTTGAGCGCGGCCGACACCGCGACCTGGAAGCTGCCGAACATGCCCGGACCGCTGGGCAGCAAGATCCCGAGCGCGAGCACACCCATCACGGCGACCGCGTGGCCAAGCTCCATGGGCAGCCCGCACGCCATGCCGAGCACCCACATAAAACAGGCGTTGATGGCCCAGTACAGCAGCGTCTCGACCACGAACCCGACGACCAGGCGCGGCTCACGGATCGAGCGCAGACCGTCCGCCACGCTGTCGACCTTTTGCGCGAGCTTGCCACCGAGGGACGGGGAGATGCTGGTGAACACGCGCTCGGTCAGACGCACCGCCAGGTCGCGCTGCCACAAAAACGCCGCCAGCGCGCACAGCGCACAGACGAACACCGTCAGCACCGCGCCCGCGTAGAACGGTACGGCACGGGCGATGGGATCACTCGGGTCGAGACGCGGCAGCATCCACAGCGCCCAGGCCACGCAGGCGCTGGTGACCGTTCCGTCGAGCACGCGCTCGACCGCGACCGTGCCCAGCCCGGCCGAGATGGGGATGCCCGAGCGCAGCTTGCTCAACGCGGGACGCGCGAGCTCACCGAGGCGCAGCGGCAGCGCGAAGATCGCAAAGAAGCCGACCCAGTTCACCAGGACCACTTCGCGCAGCGACAGCACCTTGACCGGCGCGATCAAGAACCTCCAGCGCGTCGCGCGCAGCACGGTGAGCACGAACAACAATCCCGTGGCCAGCCCCACGCCGAGCCAGTCGACGCTAGCGAAGCTGCTCGCGGCCGGGACGATGGGCACGCCGCCGCGCTGCGCGATCCACGCGAACAGCGCGCCGAGGCCAATGGAGATGAACAGCTTGGGCCACAGCCCGCTGCGCTGTGCCGCGGTTCGTGCGAGCGGATTTTCGCGCATCACAGGGTCGGTTCTCCTGCCAGCAGCCGGCGCGGATTTTCGGCCAGCAGCACTTCGGCTTCTTCGTCACCGGCGAGCTTGTACAGGAGCTCGAGGGCCTGTGCGACGCGCGCCAAGTCTTCGACGCGGTGCGTGTCGCTCGACGCTATCGTGTACGCGCCTTCTTCGAGCATGCGCTCTGCCGCTTTGCGCGCCGAGCGCCCGTACTTGCCCACCAGCGACATCAGATCGAGCTGTAGGCCCACCTCTTGGTCGAGCAGGTGGTCGACCGGATCGGTGCGCTTGAACAGCGGCACGTAGCGTTCGGGGTGCGCGATGATCGGCTTGAAGCCCTTGCGCGCGATCCGAAAGGCGAGCCGGTCGAACGCCACGGGCAGCGCCTCGTTGGGAAACTCCACCAAGATGGCATGCCCCCCCGGGTACGGCAGCAGCTCGCCGGCCTCGAGCAGGTCCAAGAACAACGAGTCACAGTGGTGCTCCGCAGAGAGCTCGAGCGTGGGCAGCGTCGGGTCGGACCCGACCGCAGCCTGCAGCTGCAGAAACGCCTCTTGTAGCCCTGCTTTTCGGTTCTCGAACATGCCGCTGCGAATGTGCGGCGTGGTCACGAGGCGCGTGTAGCCGAGCGCCTTGAGCCCGCGACACACCTTGAGCGAGTCCTCGAGCGTGGTCACGCCGTCGTCGACGCCGGGCAGATAGTGCAGATGCAGGTCGATGAAGCCTTTCACGGCTCACTCCTCGCGAGCAGGGCGCGCGCGGTGGCGAGCAGCTGCTCGCGTGTGTTGTGTCGCGGGTCGTCGAGCACACTCGCCAAGAGCGCGTCGATCAGCTGCCCGACGCGCGGACCCGGCACGACGCCGAGCTCCGTCATCAGCTCGCGCCCGCCGAGGGCAAGCTCGCGTGCGGTCAGCGGAGTCTCGGGGCGAACCACCTCGTGCAGCCGCGCGCGCAGCGTGAGCGCAGCCTGCTCGCTCGGCGACCCGCTCCCCTCGAACGCGCGCGCGGCGTTGACCCCGAGCTCGGTCACCTCGTCGACGTACGCACGGCCCACGTCGCGTGCGTAGCGGCGTACCGCGGCGTCGTCGAACGAAGAGCTCGCGCGCGGCGAGGCGTGCGCGAGCAGCCGCAGCACGCGCTCGCGTTCTTCGTTCGAGAAGCGGTAGCGCGTGAGCCAGGCAGCGAGCGCAGGAAGGTCGCCGCGGAGCGCAAACAGCAGCGCCGCGACGCGCATACAGGGATCGGGCCGGGTGGCATCGAGCGCGGTCAGGCTGCGCTCCCACAGCGCGTCGGACAGCTCGGCGAGCGCCGGAAAGGTGATCTCCAAGATCCCGGTGCGCCTCATCACCACGAAGGCTCGCGACGGCACGCGCGCCTTGAGCGCCTTGAGCCACTCGTCGCGCACCCGCTCGGCGGACACGCGCTGAAACGTGGCCAGCGACGGACGGATGGCCCGCTCGGTGGCAGGGTCGAGCTCGAACTCGAGCGTCGCCGCAAAACGAGCGGCACGGAGCACGCGCAGACCGTCCTCGCCGAAGCGGCGCTGGGGCTCGCCGACGGCGCGGATGAGCCGCCGTTCGAGGTCGTCGAGCCCTCCGTGCGGATCGTCGAGCCGATCGGCGACCGGGTCGTAGGCGATGGCGTTGACGGTGAAGTCACGCCGGCTCAGGTCGTCGACGATGTCCGACACGAACTCGACGCTGTCGGGGCGCCGACCATCCGAGTACGCACCCTCACCGCGCAAGGTGGTCAGCTCGTAGCTGCCGCCGCGATGACGCACCGTCACCGTGCCGTGCTGGATGCCAGTCGGGATGACGCGAGGAAAGATTGCCTGCACCCGCTCCGGACGCGCGTCGGTGGCCAGGTCCCAGTCCGAGGCGGGCTGGCCACGTAAGAGATCGCGCAAACAACCGCCCACCACCCAGCCGCGCTGCCCGTGCTTCGACAGGGCCTGGCACAGCTCGATGACGGGGGTGGGAATATCTGCGGGCTCAATGCGCTTCAACACGTGTACCTGGCAGTTGTGGCGAGCTTCTCGAAGAAGCCGTGTATCGGAAATCGCCGGAGCTCCGACAGACCGTCGGGAGGGTGTCATCGGGAGGAAACCGGCGGCAGCGTAGCAGTTGAGGTCCAGGTCGGCTCAGCCGGAAGGTCGGGCGAGTCTCCATCGTTTTCCGCTCGCGCGCCCGAGGG
>JBEGTL010000549.1:0-5683 GCA_041179425.1 Pseudomonadota bacterium
GCCTGTACCACACGGCTGACGCCACGCTGTGGTTCTTCCACGCGCTGTCGCGCTACGTGCAGGTCACCAACGACCGCACCACGCTCGAGCAGCTGTTGCCCGTGCTGCGCAAGATTGCCGACGCGCACCTCAAGGGCACGCGCTTCGGCATCGGCGTCGACCCCAAAGACGGCCTACTTCGCCAAGGAGCCGAGGGCTATCAGCTCACCTGGATGGACGCCAAGGTAGACGACTGGGTCGTCACGCCTCGCCGTGGCAAGGCCGTGGAGATCAACGCTCTGTTCTACAACGCGCTGTGTCTGCTCGCGGGCTGGCTGCGCGAGACCAACGAACCGACGGCGGCCGCGGTGTACGAGGCAGCGGCGGACCGCGCGCGGGTGTCGTTCAACGAGCGCTTCTGGAATCCAGAGAAACGCTATCTGTTCGATGTGGTCGACGGCGAGAAAGGCGGCAACGACCCCGCTTGTCGTCCCAACCAGCTCTTTGCGATCTCGCTGCCGCACCCGGTGCTCGATCGCGCCCGCTGGAATGATGTGTTCGACGTGTGCGAGCGGCAGCTGCTCACACCCGTCGGTCTGCGCTCTCTGTCGCCCGACCATCCCGACTACAAGCCGCGCTACTTTGGGGATCTGCGCACGCGCGACGCTGCCTACCATCAAGGGACAGTGTGGGGATGGCTAATCGGTCCTTTCGTCGATGCATGGCGCAAAGTAAGGCCCGACGACGCGGTTGGCGTGAGACGTGCCCTCGAAGGCTTCACCGCGCATCTGAACGACGCTTGCGTAGGCTCGGTGAGCGAGGTGTTCGATGCGGAGGCACCGTTCACCGCGCGCGGCTGCGTGGCCCAGGCTTGGAGCGTGGCCGAGCTGCTTCGGTGCTGGGTCCTGATGGATCAGAAATGATCTTGCACGCACGTAGTTGAAGCGAACTTCACGAGGCGTACAGTAAGGTCGCGGACGAAGAGAAGGCGGCTCCGTACGAGTTTACGCTTCGTATTCCATTCGGAAACGCGAAGCGGCCCATCTTCGTGTTGCACTCTGCGGATCGCGGCTGTGCGCGCGGCCTGCGCGAGTGCGTCCGGAATTCGTCCGGCGCACGACCAAGCTTCCAGGAGGACAGCATGCAAACCGAAGTTGCCAAAGATCCCGTCTTGCTCGGTGTCAGTCTCCCACTCAGCGTCACGGTCAGTGCCGCCAACCAGGTCAAGACCGCCTGGGTTCAGGCCATCTCCGAAGTACTCGCCGCAGCCCGAGCCAAGGCCAAAGAGAAGCAGGCGAGCGTGAAGAAGGCCGGCAACGGTGCCACCAAGTCGGAGCAGCCCGAAATCACTGCCTGACACTCCCCGCAAGCGGTACGCTCTCCGCGGTGCGCTTGCTCGCGATGCTGAGAGTCCTGCTTCCGTCGTGGCGTTTTTTCGACGACGTCGCGGCCTCACCCACGCTGCTAGTTCGGTACGGCGCGGCCGGCGACGAGCTCGGGCCGTGGCGTGCGGCTGGCTCATCTCCGCTCGCGCGCCCGACGGCGCGCCTCGACAAAGGGCCTCGCGGGCCGGGTGCTTTGTTCATCCAGGCGCGCGGCAACCTAGCGCTCGCGCACCACACGCTGCTCGTCCACTTGCTGAGCGATGTGGCCGACCTCGACGACCGCCTCGGCGCGGACGCGGTGGCAGACGCGGTGCCGCTCCTGGTCTCTTATCGTCTGGTGACGCGGCTCGCGCGGGCAGAGCTCCCTAGCCGTGGGGCACAACGCTTTCAGTTCAAGCTGACGGTCTGTCCCGACGCCGACGTGCGCACCGTTCGTGCGGGGCTCGACGATCGACGAGAGCCCACCGAAGACGTCCTGATCTCTCAGCTCCACGACGCGTGATCCGTGGCCCCCTCTGCCCCGCTCGCGCTGCACGTCATTGCTCTTCTGCTCGCTTTTGCGCTGACCCTCTCGTCGATCGAGCTGCTGTCGGTGCGAGGCGACTTCGCAGGCGATGGCGTGTTCGTATGGGCCGTCCTTCGAGACGACGTACGCGCGCTTCCACGCCCCCTCGGCGCGCTGCTCGACCTGCTGCTGGGCGATCGGTCGTTTCCTCTGCTGCTCGTGCTGCAGTGGGTGCTCGCGCTGTGTTTGCCTTGGACCACGTCGGCGCTGGTGCCCGCGCTGCTGCTCCTCACGGGCTTGCTGGTATGTCTTCGTTTTCGCGGCACCTACAACGGTGGCAGCGACGCGATGACGCTGGTCGTGGTGCTGGGGTTACTGATCGCGCGGCTCGGACCGAACATCGGGCCGGTTGAGGCGAGCACCGTGTGGCAGCGCGCTGGCCTCGGCTACATCGCGGCCCAGCTCGTGCTGTCTTACGCGTTGGCAGGCCTGGCCAAGCTCCGTGCGCCGTCGTGGCGCAACGGCACTGCGCTCCCGCGTCTGTTGGCGATGGAGGTGTACGCGGTGCCGCTGTCGGTACGACGTGCGCTCTCCGCCACGGCACCCGCCCTGTGTGCGAGCTGGCTGGTGATCTTGTTCGAGTGCGCGTTCCCAGCCGTTGTCTTCGTTTGCCCTCTGCGCTGCGCGGTGATGCTGACGTGCGGAACGATGTTTCATCTGTTCAACGCACTCGCGCTGGGGCTCAATCGGTTTTTGTGGGTATGGCTCGCGGGATACCCTGCGCTGCTGTTCTGGAGCGGCCAGCTCAGCTAAGTGACGACCTGCGGCCCACCACACGGCAAGCAGCTACGCCCCGTCAGCCTTTGCCGCAATGACCCTTCGCAGCGGCGGAAACACCTTCGGCAACGCGAGCACCGGCGAAGGCGAGAACCAGGTCGCCTCGATGACCTCTCGATGATCGATCTGCACGCTGGGTCGCTCGGACACCTGGAGGTTGAAGATCTGCACGTGATCGAGCTTGCCCTCCCACTCGTGCGTGACGTCGAGCGCGAGCTCGAGCTCTTCGGGCCGCACCTCGACCCCGACCTCTTCGAGCAGCTCGCGCAGCGCAGCCTCTCTTGCGCTCTCGGTGGGCCGGACGTAGCCGCCGGGCGCGCTGTAGTAAGGGACGTACGAGTTGCGCACGAGCAAGACCTCGCCCTGAGACCAGATGGCAACCAGCGCACCCTTGGTGGTCGGCCTGCGCACGCGCCAGTACGTTCGCATGAGCCGGTAGGCCACCTGATAGCCGAGCTGGCAAGCGCGGTCGACGAGGGTCGCCTACGACGGCGGAACTGCGATGGGCATCACATCGAGCTTACTCCCGAAGCTAAGCCGCGTGCCACTCTGTGAAAAGCGCTCCGCAGCGGGCCTCCTCCCCTCGCACAGCCGGCCGCTCTCCCCTGCGTCTCGCGCTCGGGCCTTTCGTTGATCGAGTGCGTGTCGCACCTCTTGGTTTGGTGCGCGGGCAAGTGCGTTGGAGACGAGTCGATCCGGTCTGTGTCGTCGCATCGGCCTGCATTGCACTGTGCAGCATGGTGGTCCTGCCGGTGCGGGCAGACCCGTTCCATGCGCAGACCTTGCCGCTCGGGCAGCGCGCCATCGGCATGGCCGGCGCGTTCACGGCAGTCGCCGACGACCCGTCCGCAACGTTCTACAACCCCGCCGGGCTCGTCCTCACCAACGAGAGCTCGCTGTCGGCCAGCCTCACACTCAACGCGTTCGACCGCGTCTCCATCGAAAACGGCTACCGCACTCGCGAAGGCAAGAGCTCGCTCAACCACAACACGGGTACCTCGTTGCCCGTGTTCGTGGCGGCCATCAAGACGCTCGGTCGACGCGGAGACGACGGGCGGCGCCGACACGCCATCGCGTTCTCCAGCTTCACGCGCAGTGCGCGACACGTCTCGTTCGACCTCGAGTCGCGTGGCCCGGTCGCCAACCCTGGCCACCTGGACACGCTGTCGATCGACATGACCGATCGCACTGTGTACTACGGGCTCTCGTACGCGTATCGCGTCGCCCACCGGCTCTCGCTCGGCCTCAGTAACTTCGTCAGCATCCTTCGCACGAGCTACGCCGAAGAACGAATCAGTGCCGAGCTCGCAGGGCTCCGTGCCGGGGGCAGCTTCTCCAGCATGGCCAGTACGTGGAGCTCGTATCGCGCACAGACCTTGGTACGCAGCATGGTGTGGCGCATCGGCGCGCTCTACTCGGTCAGCGAGAGGCTGCAGCTCGGCGTCATGTTCCAGCCACCCAGTCTGCACATTCGGGGGCGTGCAAGCGTGCGCACCCGCGTCTTGCAGAACGATCTGGCCGCGGGCACGAGCACGCTGCTCAACGTCTCGGAGGGCAGCCTGACCTCGCACGATCCCACGCCGTGGGAGCTGCGGCTCGGCAGTCGTTACGAGCTCTACGAGTGGCTCACCATCGCGCTCGACGGCAGCCTGTACGGGCCGACCGGCACCAAGTCCGACCCGGTCGTCGCGATTGGGCCGCGCACACCCGATCGCGAGACCAGCGCCATCGCCGAGCCAGGCGCGTTCGTCGCAGAGCGCTGGTACCGCAGCTTCAACGGCAACGTGGCGCTCGGAGCATCCATCAGCTTACCGAGGACACTGACCGTGCGCGCGGGCGTGTACTCCGATCTCTCTTCGGCGCCGCGCGTACCCAAGGTCAGCGCACAGTACAC
Source organism: Pseudomonadota bacterium (assembly GCA_041179425.1). Lineage (GTDB taxonomy): Bacteria > Myxococcota_A > Polyangia > Polyangiales > DASUME01 > DASUME01. The sequence goes on from JBEGTL010000549.1 coordinate 4,601, forward strand.
GCCTCCAGACGTGCACCGTGTCGGAGGCACCCTGAGCGTCGGCTTGCGCAACGAGGGCTACGATCTGTCGGTGGGCGCGATCGGCGTGTTTGGGATCGGGCGCGGTCTGTCGTTCAGCCCGGACGCCAGCGTCGCCGACGCGGCCTACGCTCGCACCGTCGTGCGCGATCGGATGTTTTTGGTGTTCTTGAACGGCGTGCGCAGCGCGATCAGCACGCTCGCGACCAAGGCCGAGAAAAAGATCACCGAGATCCGTGCCGCGCGCCAGGACGACGAGCCCGAGAGCAAGCCCGAGCCACGCGCCAAGTAAGACACTCAGGCACTGATCACCTCGGCGCGTGTGATGCGGTCGACGCGAAAGTGACGACGTCCCCCGCTATCGAGGTCGGTCGCATCGAGCCGCGTCTCGTGTCGATCCATGATCACCGACTCGATGCGGACACGCCGTGTGCTCTCGATGAAGTTGCCATCGACGTACACGATGCGTAGGGGCTGCTGCTCGAACCACGCGCGTTCGAGGGCGGCGCGCACGGGCTTTTTGATGGGGAGCGACGGCACGCCGTGAAACGACAGCTCGTCGAGGCGAGCGAGCAGCTCACGCTGCGCCGAGGTGGACAGCGCGGAGCGCACCTTGTCGAGCGCGGACTCGAGTGTGTCGGTGAAGGGCAAGAGCCGCATATTGCTGGCGAACCGACCGAGCGCGACCAGCAGCGCCGCCTCGCGCGCGGTGAAGTTGACGGGCGGCAGGCTGTAGCTGCGATCGAGCGCGTAGCCACCCCCGCGTCCACGCTCGGCGCCGAGCGGCATGGAGGCCGCACGCAGCGCGTCGAGGTCGCGGTAGATGGTGCGAATGGTGACCTCGAAGCGCTCGGCCAGCGCCTCGGCAGTGACGCCGGTGCGGCGACCACGGAGGTACTCAGCCAGTGCAAAGAGCCGCTCGGTACGCTGCATGCACTCCTGACATAATCCTGACAGCAGAGGCGATCAAGCGGCCAGTCGTGCAGGCGAGGTCAGCTGTTCACGCTGCGCAGCATTTCTTGTGTTTTTTGCCCGAGCCACACGGGCACGGGTCGTTGCGCCCGA
>JBEGTL010000550.1:0-5675 GCA_041179425.1 Pseudomonadota bacterium
GAGGCGGTCACCGTGGCGCGTCAAAACGATGCCTGGCCAGCCGTCCGCGCGCGCCTCGAACGCGACGACGAGCCGCTCGAGGTGCGCACGGTAGGGCTCTTCTACGTGCGGGCGCTGTGTCAGGGCGAGGCCACGCCGGTGCTAGTCAAGCTTGCGCGCAGAGTGCTCTCCCCCTCGGCGACCGACGACGACAACCAGCTCGCGGTCGAGGCGCTGCGCGTGCTGCACGACCTGGGTGGCGAGGCCGCTCGTGCGGGCAAGGCCGTCGTCGACAAGGAGGGCGGGCCCGAGCTCCCCAAGCTGTGGGGCAAGCTCCCGCCCGCGGCCTGTGAGGCAGGCACCGGCGCGCCCCGCTCGTGAGCCCGCGTACTCGCTTCGCACGCCACGTTGACTAGAAACTTGCAAGCGCAACGGGTCTTTGGGGGATGGTTCTGCGACGTTGTAGGCGGCGAGACGTGCGTGGTAACGTCCGGTCCGTTTCGCGGCCGGGCAGTGGGCCCGTCGCAGTCCGAGGAAGACGTGATGATTCGAGCCAGTCGTGTGTGGTCGCTATCTCCTCTACTCGCAGCCCTGCTCCTGAGCGCGGCCTGCGACTCGACGTCTGGTGCGTCTGTCGAGGTAGAGAAGCTTCCGGATATCAAGCCCAACCTCCCCGCCGTTCCCACGCTGCCGCCGCCGCCCTACCCCATCCAGTACTCCGATAGCTCGTACAGCCTGTTTGGGCTTCGTAAGCGCATCAAGACCACCATGGACACCGACGTCGACATGACCGGTTACGTGGTGGAGACCTACGCGCCGCCCGAGTGCCCAGAAGGCAAGACGTGCCCCCAGGCACGTGCGCCGCACGTCTACGTCGCCGACTCCAAGACGGAGACCGACCCGACCAAGCGCGTCCTGTTGGTCGGCTACGCCGAGAACCAAAAGGTTATCGACGAGACGATGATCGAGAAAAAGAAGGGCAAGTACAAGCCACCGGATCCCGAGTCCGGCGAGCTGGAGATCCCGACCGATCTGTTCCCGGGCGCCAAGATCAAGGTCAAGGCGCACTTTGCCCGCGTGTCCGGCTCCGGCTTCGCACAGAGCGACGGCCTGCTCGACTACCGCGGACACACCACGCTCGAGCCGCCCACGGTCGTGCCCGAGCCGCAGCCCATCGCCAAGGGCGGCAAGAAGAAAAAGAAGCACTAAAGCAGCACTCGCTCGAAGCGCGCTGTCGGTCCGCACGCGCGGGCAGCCGCGCGCGCGAACGACTGAGTGCGCCTCAGTGTTCGTGTTCGTCGAGCCCCTCGTGCTCGGCTTCGTCGTCCTCGTCGGTGTCTTCCGCGTCCAGCGCGGCAGGCGCAGGTGCGCGCGGCCCCCCGGCGAGCTCGACGATCGCTGCCACGACATCGGCGCCAACCTCGACGATCATCGCTTCTGCACCTGCAGGCGCGCCGCCCACGCCAGTGACGCGCGCGTGCATGCCTCGATCGGTGGCCGCGCCGAGCTCGAGCGTCAGCGACGAGCCATCTTGCAACCCGAGCGCGAGCCCGGTCTCCTTGCTGATGCCGTGGCCCGGCCGTGCGTGCGCGCTCTCGTACGAGCGAGCGCGCAGGTCGACCAGCGCGCGCACGGTCTCGCGCACACGCTCGCTGTCGACGACGGGGGCCGGCGTCGCAGGGGTGCCCGCGCGGGAGCCGAGCGCGGCGACACGCCACTGGCCAGCGTCGAGGGTGAGCGAACGCGAGCGCCCCGGGGCGTGCGCCTCGATCTTCACCACCTCGCTCGGCTGATGTTTGGCCCACAGCTCGAGGGACCCAAAGCGCCCAGGCGAGGGCTCCAGGCGATCGAACACGCTGGCTGGAAACACCGCGACGGTGGGCTCGCTGCCGCGCCGCACCGGGAGCTCGCCCTGCGCATTCAGCGCACCAAAAGCGAGCTGCTCGCGCTTTTGGTCGGCGAGCTCGAGCGTGAGGCTACCTTGCGCCAAAAAGCCGTCGGTCGGCACAAAACGAAGCGCGCGGGCCGCCGCGAGATCGGCGAGCCAGGCCTCCACCCCCTCGCGGTCGACGCTGCCCACGCTCTCGGCCGCGCTTCCGCTCTGCGCCTTCCAGCTCTCGCCTTCGCGCGCGAGGGCGAGCTTTTGTTTGCCCTGGCTGAGCACGAAGCTCTGCACGGCACTCAGCTCGCTGGCGAACAGCCGTAGCTCCTGCAGCGGCGCGTTGCCCAGCTCGAGCGGTTCGAGATCTGCGGCGCTCACACAGACCAAGAGCCCAGCGCTGCCATCGCCCGGCTCGCTGCGCACGTAGCGCTCGCCGGCGTGCCCTCTGCACGGGCCGCCGAAGGTGAGCACAGGTGTCCTCGGCTTTTTGTCCTCGCGCGCCTCGTCGGGGACGACTGCGATCTCGAGGCGCGTGACGTCGGTCGACAACGCAGCCTGCGCGGCGGCCTGCTCGCCGGGCTCGAGGTAGTGTGCCGCACGGAGCTCGGAGACGGTGTGCAGCAGCTCGTCGATGCGTTTGTGGTCTGCGTACACCTTGGGTGCCTCCGCGATCCACCAACGCCCCTCGTCTTTGCTGAAGTGACGCTGCGAGGCGCCGTGCACGACGTCGAGCTTGCGGACCCACGCGACCGTCAGGTCCGGAAACAGCTGCTTATCGCGGAAGTGGCCCGGCTCGTGCGCGAGCACATCGACGATGGACTTGGGCACCACGAAGGCGCGGGGCTCGGCGTCGACGCGGACGTAGACACCGTCACCGTGCACGTCGCCATGACCGATCGAGAGGGTGTGTTTGTCGCGACCTGCCTCGAAGCTGACCCGATAGCGCGGCGTAGCGAGCCCAAAACGCTGCTCGTCTTGCGGCGAGATGGCGTCGAGGGTGCGCCTCGCGCTCAGCCACTCCAGCTCGCCGAGCACCTGATCGACGGCGTCGTCGTCGGCCTTGGCGGCGTACGGCTCGAGCACACGAAAACCAGCAAAGGTGCCGTCGTCGCGAGGCGTACGTGCGAGCACCACGCGCGTCCCGTTGCGCTGCACGCTGAGCCGCTCGACCTTCTCGCGCACGAAGCTGACCAGCACGCGACCCGACCGCTCGGAGCGCTCTTTGCTGGTCACGCTCGCCCGCTCGAACACCAGCACGTAGGCGAGCAGCAGCGTGGCCACCAGCCCGAGCACGACGATGCCGCGCTTGTTCATGCGCGCCTCTGCCACCACACGCCGACGCCCAGCACCAGGGCCGCGAGCGGCATCAGCAGCACCACGCGCAAGAACACACCAAACAGTCCGTCCTCGGTGATCATCATCGCCTGCGCGGCGATCTTTCGCGGTGCGATGGAGACCAACGCCTCGCGCTCGGTGAGGAAGCCCGTGATGCTGGCCAACAAGTCGACGTTGGCAAACTGCGCCTGCTGCAAGAGCTGCGGGTGCACCCAGTCGGCATCCCCGATCGCCACCACGCGGCCGCCCGGCTGCTTTTTCTCGCCCTTGGTGTCGGGCTTGGTGTCGACGGCGGCGGCGAGCGCGAGCGGGGCGCGTAGGTCGCCGTCGCCGGGCGCGAGGTCGTCGCCGGCCGTCAGCTGCCCGAGCTGCGTCTCCCCGTACGCCTTGCTGCTCGCGCTGAGCAGCACGCTCTCGGCGTCCTTGGCGCCGATCGAACGCGCCAGCTGCACCACCACCGGCGCGCGCAGCGCCGCAAGCGGCCTGACGATGGGGTTGGCTCCAAAGTCGTACGCAACGAAGGCCTCGACTGGGCTCGGCGACAGCAGACGCTCTTTGTCGAGCTCCACCACCACGTCGCGATCGATGCGCAGACCCAAGCCCGCGGCGAAGCTCTCGAAGCCGGTCGGTGCGACGTCGTTGCCCTCGAGCACCGGGTCGAGCGCGAGCAGCACGTTGCCGCCACCCGCGACGTAGCGCGTGAGGGCGGCCACCTCCTCGTCGGCGAACGCCTTCTGCGGGCCGAGCACGTACAGCGCGTCGCACGACTTGGGCAGCTCGCTCTTGCCGCGCGTGGCCAGCGCCTCGAGCTCGATGTTCTCGCGCTTGAGCTCTTCTTTCATCGCCGCGAGGGAGCGCTCGGCCGAGTCGGTGAGGCTCCACTCGCCGTGGCCCTCGCTGATGCAGACGCGCGTGGCACGACCACTGGTGACCTGCACGATGGCGCCTGACAGCGCCTGCTCGGTCTTGACGTTGACCTTGGCTCCCTCGCCGCCCTTGCCGCCCTCGAGCGAGTCGAAGTCGACGTCGACCAGGTCGTCACGCGTGATGCTCCAGCGCTTGTCGCCGCTGACCACCAGCGCCGCCAGCTCGGCCTCGGTCTGACCATTTTCTTGGGCGCCGGCGCGCACGCCGTACTTCTCGGCGAGCAGCTTGAAGCGCGCAGGCTCGCGATCGGGATCGACGAAGTGGGCGGTCAGCTTGTCGGTCTTGGCGCGGTAGCGCTCGACCAGCTCGCGCAGCTCTTGGTACGTGGGCTCGCCGCTCGACATGAACACGTACAAGTTGACAGGCTTGTCGAGCTCGCGCAGCAGACTGCCCGTGCGCTCCGACAGCGTGAACAGCCCGTCGCGCGTGAGGTCCCAGCGCTCGAACCGACGCGCCGAGATGTAGTTGACCAGCACCACGATGATGGCGACCAGCGCGGTGCCCAGCACCGCCCACACGTCGACCTGCGGACGTGCCTTGGGTGCGCCGCTCATGACCAGCTCCTGCCGTCGAGCGCGCGCCACGCGAGGTACAAAAACAGTCCGGCCAGGCTCAGGTCGAACACCACGAAGCGGGTGTCGACGATGCCCTTCGAGAACGACTGCATGTGGCCCCACAAGCTGATGTAGTCGATGGCGTCACGATAGTCGGCGAAGGTGTCGACGAAGGAGAGCAGCCCCACCGCGAACAGGCCCGACAGCAGCATGAACGTGAGCAGCGCCGCGACGATCTGGTTTTTGGCGAGCGCACTCATCGCGAGTCCGATCGCCATGTAATAGAGCCCGATGCCGAACACACCGAGGTAGCTCGCCAGCACCGCGCCGAGGTCGATGCGCCCAAACTGACGCGTGATCCACACGTACATCAGCGTGGGCAGCCACAGCCCGACCCAGTACACCAGCGCGGCGAGGTACTTGCCGATCACCACGTGCGCACTGGTGACGGGCGCGGTGAGCAACGACTCGAGCGTGCCGGTGTGTCGCTCCTCGGCCAACAGCCGCATGGTGAGCACCGGCGCGAACACCAGCAGCGGGATGAAGAACAGCACCGAGCCGCCGAAGAACGCGCTGAGCGGGTTGGCGCTGGCGCTGAGGTTGGGCGCGCTCGCGAACACCCCCGCCAACAGGTAAAACTGCAGCCCGCACCAGACCAGCCACACCACCGTCACCACGTAGGCAACCGGCGACAAGAAGTAGGTGGCGATCTCGCGCTTGGCGATGGTCAGAGCGGGACTCACGACGCCACCTGCTTGGTCTCGTGGGCCGGTTCGGGGTGTGCCTCGCTCGCCGCGTCGTGGGTGGTGAGACGCGCGAACACGTCTTCGAGGCTGGTGTCCGCACGCCGCAGCTCGCGCAGATCGATGCCTGCGTCGGCGACCGTGCGGAACACCCGTTCCGCCACGCGGTCGAGCTCGCTCGCGTGGGTCTCTACGCGCACGCGCACCACGCCTTCGTGTCCGACGGGCGTGAGCTGCGGTGCGCCGCGCACGGCT
>JBEGTL010000551.1:0-5668 GCA_041179425.1 Pseudomonadota bacterium
CGCGCGCAGCGTAGGCAGCCGGTGCTCGGCGTGTGTGGCGGCTGTCAGATGTTGGGGCGCACCATCTCCGATCCCGACGGTGTGGAGTCGACCCGGGCCGAGACCGACGGCCTTGGTTTGTTTGCGCTGAACACTCGCTTTTTGCCCACCAAAAACACGCGTCGAGTGCGGGCGCGCAAAGCCGGAGACAGCTGGCTGTTCGGCGGGCTGTCGACCGACGTGGAGGTGCCCGGCTACTTCATCCACGCGGGCATCACACGCGCAGAGGGCGTGCCCGCACTCGAGAGCATCTTTCAGGATGACGACGCGCCAAGCTGGCAGGTCAACGGCGCCATCAGCGACAACGGCGCGGTGGTTGGCACCATGGTGCACGGCTTGTTCGAGCACGACAGCCTGCGCCACAGCCTGCTCGATGGCCTTCGTACGCGGCGAGGCCTCGGCCCCGCGAGCGGACGCGCCAGCTGGGATCGCGACGCGGAGTACGACCGGCTTGCCAAGATGATCGCCGAGCACGCCGACACGCGCGCGCTGCACGAGCTCGTCGGACTCTGAGTAGAACGTCGCCTGCGCTGCACGGCGCCCATCCACGAATGAGCCCGTGTGCGTGTCGGGCAGTGTTGACCATCAGGCGTCGTAGCGCGTGACCGCTGCGCTTACGCGCGCAACGTGCGGCGCCGGCGTAACACCAGTGCCAGCGCGCCGAGTGCAAACAGAGGCGTGAGCGCCGCGCCGCTGCCGTCGCCCGCCGGGAATGCACTGCAGCCGTCGTCGCGCTTTTTGGCGGGCTTTGCGCCAGCGTCGAGCGCGTGATGGGTGCCGCCATCGTCGTGCGCAACGCCGGCATCGTGGCCCGTCGTGCTGCCGCTGTCGGCGATCGAGCCTGCGCCGCCCGCATCGGTGGGGACGCCCGCGTCCTCGAAGTTGGTGAGCAGCTCGTAGGTCCAGTCGCGCCAAGGTGTGGCGCACGCCATCTCGACGTCGTTCTGGCAGATGACCTGCGAGGTGACTTCATCGAACTGCAGCAGCTTGCTAAACGTTGCGCCCTTGTCGTCCGAGTAGTGGATGCCGCCGTTGTTGGGCGCCACGCGCGTGCATGCCCAGAGTCGATCTTGCCGATACTGCAGGCAGTACACGCTGATGATCGTGTCTTCGAGCACGCGCGTGAACGTCTTGCCGCCGTCTTTGGACACCTGCAGACCGTCGGTCTGACTGCCGATCCAAATGCTGGAGCCGTCTGGTGTCGCCGCGAATGCGTCGAGGAATGGCAGCTCTTTGATGAGCTCGAACGTCTTGCCGCCGTCGCTACTGCGCACGAGCCTGTCGCGCGGGTCGAGGGTCAGGTTGGGGATGGGCTCACGCGCGAACAGCACGTTGGGGTCGGTGGGGTGGAAGCCGAGCGGGAGACGATCGTTGGTGAGCTCTTGCTCTTCCCACGTCGAGCCGCCGTCGCTCGACAGGCCCCACGTCGCGAGCAGCTTGCGCGTCGGCTGATCGAAGCGGTGACCGGACGCCACCACGCGTTTGCCATCGGGGCTGGCGAGCAGCTCTTCGAACACGCTGAGCGGGCGATTGCTGAACTTGGGTGTCCAGTTGTTGCCGTAGTCGGTGCTGCCAAACACCTTGGAGGTGGCCTCGTACGTAAACGTGGAGACCAACACCTCTGCCGGCATGCTCGCGTTTTGCGTGAAGCCTCCGAGCGAGTCGTTGGGCAGCTGCGTGTTGAGCGTGAACGAGCAGAACTGATCGGCACTGGTGCGCACGCCGAGGCTCGTCGCGACGTGCAGCGAGCCCTTGTCGTCGATGACCGCGTGCGGAACGGCCGCTGTGTTGATCTTGTAGGACTCGTTGCAGCGCAAGCTGTAGGCCGTGCCGATGCTCGGAGTCTTGGGGAACAACAAGCCGCGGTTGATGAGCACGATAGGCGCCGCGTCTTTGGCCGCGCTGGGGAAGACCAGCTGCAGGCCGTGCGGTGAATCGTGCGCGAACGCGGGACTTGCGACGGCGCCGCTGCCGAGCAGCAACGCCAATGCACCGATGTTTTTTATTGTCCTAAGCAAGAGCTCGCGCCGTGCGCCACGGTGCCCCAGATGTCCGGAGCAGCCAATGCGCCTTTGGGATAGGCCATGGAGAAGAGGTAACACATCTCCTGGTCGGTAGGCTGGCCGAAAACCGAGGGGGCGCTGTAGTCGCACTCAGTCGTGATCGTGTCGCCCGGATTGAGCGTGATGTCGACCGCGTAGCTGCGCTGATAGTTGAAGTCGAAGGGTTGGTCGTGAACCACTTCCTTCGTGCCGTCCTTACGATTGACCGTGCCCTTCATGTGAATCCCCTTGAGGTGCATATGGGGCATGAACGAGACGATGTGGATTGGCTCGGATGACAACGGAGCGCAGGTGCCGGTCCATTTGGTCGATGGGAAGCCCAGGTTGTCTTGGCCCACCCACGAGTACGCGGCGATGTTTGCCGGCTTGCGCTTGGCCGTGCAGATCTCCACGCCCGATGCGTCCTTCGCGGCCGGGTCGCTGCTGTTGTAGTGAAACTCCACGGTGTACGTGGTGTCGGCGGGCAGCTCGAGTGCGACCTCTTTGCCCGTCTTGCGGAAGTCCATGTCGTCGGCACCGGGCGCCCACGCCGCAATCAGCTGACCCGTGGGGTGCGCGCCGATCTGGGGCACCGCGCCGCCGGGGATGCCAGCTGCGAGATCTTGGAACAGCAGCCAGTGGTGCAGCGCCTTTTTGTTGTCGATCACCGAGCGGATGATGGTGCCGTACGCGGTCTCTTTCCACGGCGCCGCAAACACGTACGCGTAGTACACGTCTTCGGCGACGCCTACGTTCATGGGCGTCTTGCCGTCGCCGTTGTGCGCGAGCAGCTTGTGGCACTCGAGCTCTTCGTCCGAGGGAGGTGCCCACGGGACATTGGCGTCGACCGCGACGCCGCCGTCGTTTGCACCACTCGTGGTGCCGCACGAGCTGACGGCCGAGCCGGGCGCACCCTTCGTCAACCACGCGTTGAGGGCCGTCTTCTCGCTGTTGGTCAGCGCCTCTGCACTCGCGGGCGGCATGGCCTCGCTCGGGATGGTGGCGTTGATCTTGTCTTTGGCCGTGGCGTACATCTTCTGTTTGTTCTTGGACGCCGCCTGAAAGTCCGCGGCCGTGACGAGCGACATGGGGGCGCTGGGGTCGCTGCCATGGCAGCTCCCGCACTTCTTCTCCACGATGGCCTTCACGTCGCAGGGCAGGTGAACCAACGCCGCCGTGCTGGGCTGGCCCGCGTCGACGGCGACGATCGCCTTGCCGGCGTCCTTGGCACCCGCGTCTTTTTTGCCCGCGTCTTTGGTGCCTGTGTCGGCTTCATCGACGCGGCCGTTGGTGCCCTCGCACTCGTCCCCCTCGCACGGCTTTTCGGCCGGCTGCTCGGAACATGCGGTGAACAGAGACACGGCGAGCAGACCGGCTGTCACCGGGAATAAGCGAAGATAATTTTTCAGCATGGATGCGCTCACGCTACCCAATCGGAGCGCGAAGGGCATTGACTCTGGAACGCTTGCCCTTGACTGGTGGGGCCTTCTGTCGGGGGTGAGGGGCTGTCGGGCCGGTCGGGCCCGACGTGGTCAATTTCCCTGACTCGAACGAATGCCCTGGTTCACGCGCGTGTCTTCGTGCTCTGCACGTGCCTGCCAAACGTCGGCGGGCTCGCTCTCGCGACTGCTGCACAGCTCGTTGATTGGACAGTCAGAACACAAAGGCTCGCGGGCAAGGCACGTGTAGCGGCCGTGCAGCGTGAAGCGGTGACCCAGATCGGTCCACGTGGGTTGTGCGAACGCACGGCACAGGTCGCTCTCGATGCGCACGGGGTCCGTCTGGCGCGTGAGGCCAAGCCGCAGCGTCACGCGAGACACGTGCGTGTCCACGATGAAGCCCGCCTGAATGCCGTAGGCCGTGCCCAGCAGCACATTGGCCGTCTTGCGCGCGACGCCCTGCAGCTTGGTGAGCTCGTCCATGGTGTTGGGTACGTCACCACCGTGGGAGGCCACCAGCTGCTGCGCCGTCTCGCGGATGGAGCGCGCCTTGTTGCGAAAGAAGCCGGTGCGCTTGACCAGCGTCTCGACCTCGTCTTGCGCGGCGTCTGCCAGCGCGTGGGCGGTGGGGTAGCGCGCGAGCAGGGTGGGCATGACCTGGTTGACGGTGCGGTCGGTGCTCTGTGCAGCCAGGATGGTCGCGATCAACAGCTCGAACGGGGAACGAAACACGAGCTCGTGTCTGGGCTCGGGGATGGCGACTGCAAGACGAGCCGCGACCTCCTGTGCGTCGGCCGCAGCCAGGCGTTTGACGGCCTTTCGTTTTCCAACCTTGGGTTTGCCCGCCTTCGGTTTTCCGACCGCGGGTTTGCCGGGTTTGAGTTTGGGTTTGGGTTTGGGTTTGGGTTTGGGTTTGGCAGGCTTGGCTTTGTCGGCCTTGCCGACGACCTTGTCGACCGTCTTTTGGGCCTTGGTCAGCAGCTTGCTGGCCAGCTTTTTGATCGCCTTCTGCACGGGCTTGCCCGCTCGCTTCTTGGCGGCAGTCGTCGCGGTTGCCGAGCTCTTTTTGGCGGCCATCGTGCTCACTCGCGGGGCGGAAACTTTTGCAGCATGCGCTGCAGACTGCGCCGGTGCAGCTTGAGTTTGCGCGCGGCCTCGGACACGTTGCCACCACAGTCGGCCAGCACGCGACTGACGTGTTCCCACTTCACGCGCTCGAGCGAGGGAGGGTCGAGGTCTTGATCGATGCTGCCGTCGGGAGGCGCCTCGCCGCGTGCGAACGCACTCAGCACGTCGTCGGCGTCGGCCGGCTTTTGGAGGTAGTACACGGCGCCGAGGCGCATGGCGTCGATGGTGGTGGCGATGCTGCCGTAGCCGGTGAGCACCACGATGCGTGTCTCGGGGTCGAGCTCTTTGAGGGCGCGAATGAGCTCGAGCCCAGAAGGGCCCGGCATGCGCAGGTCGACCACCGCCAGCTCGGGCAGGCACTCGCGGGCCACACGCAGCGCCTCGTCGTAGTCGCTGGCCGTGCGCACGCTGTAGCCGCGCGCCTCGAGAGCGCGTGCCAGCCGCTCGCGCAGGCGTTCGTCGTCGTCGACCACCAGGATGAGCTGTTTGCTGTCGTCGATCGGGGTCGTCTTCGTGGAGGGTTCCATCGGTTCCTCGACAGGCTTCTCGCACCTTGGGGCGCGCCAGAAGAAAGGGCTAGGGGGCGGGCACCGTCGGCTCGCTGGGCAGCGTGACCACCACCCGCGTGCCCTGGCCCAGGGTGGACGACAGCTCGAAACGCCCGCCCAGACGATCGCACAAGGCGCGCGCAAGAAAGACTCCGAGCCCCATGCCCTGGCCCGGCGGCTTGGTGGTGAAGAACGGCTCGCCCACGTTGGCCAATACCTCGGGCGTCATGCCCGTGCCGCGATCGCGCACTTCGATGGCCAGCTCATTGCCGCGCGACTCCACGCGCACCGTGACCTCGTCGGCCGAGGCTTGGAGTGCGTTGCGCACCAGCCCGCGCAGTGCACGCGCGAGCACGTTGCTCGGCACCTTGAGGCTCGCTTCGGTGGCGAGCTCGACCACGACGCGCTCGCGCTGGCTCAGGCCGTCGAGGCTGGTGTCGAGCAGAGACCGGACGCCGACGCTGCGAAACAC
>JBEGTL010000552.1:0-5662 GCA_041179425.1 Pseudomonadota bacterium
CTGACCGATGGAGAAGGCCGTGCCCTCTACATGTTTACGGACGATGTCCCGGACCGCGACGAGGCCGCCTGCGTGGGTGACTGCGCGCTCGCCTTTCCGCCGTTCGACCTCGTGCTCGAGAGCGACCCGCCGCCTGTGTTCGAGGACGGTATCGACACCCACGAGATCACGCGCATGCACCGTCAGGACGGCGCCTGGCAAGCTCGCTACAAGGGGCACCCGCTCTACTATCGAGCGAGCGAGCCACAGGGGCAGGTCTCGGCGGACGGGCTCGACGACTCGTGGTTCGTGGCGCGTGACTACGTCGCGTTTCTCTCGATCACCAACAGCTTCGAGCCGACGGGTACGATCGACCCGCGCCGGATGTATCTCACCGACGGCTTTGGACGCACGCTGTACGTCTGTCTCGACGACCGACCGACAGACGGTGGCGCACCCGCGACCAGCGTGTGCAACGGAGAGTGCCTGGCCAACCGGCCGCCCTTCGCTGCGAGCGCGAGCCTGCGCACCACGCGGCTTCCGTCTTCGCTCGAGCCCAGCGTTCTGGGCGCTTTTGTGCGCGGTGACGGCATCGCGCAGCTGACGTACCGCGGCTGGCCTCTCTACTACTTTCGAGGCGACGCCGCGGCGGGAGGTACCAGTGGACACAACCAGGGAGCTTGGCGCGCGATCGATCCAATTGCGTTCGGCGAGGGCGAAACACTGTGAAAGGAGACAAGTCATGTCGCGAATACTCAGAGTCGTATTGGTCACTGCGGTGGGCGTCGGAGTGATCGGCAATGGGGTCGCGAGCTCGCGCACCAAGCTGGTGGTCGAGGCGGACGACAGCCAGAGCCGAGTGCAGTTCGTCTCCGACGCGCCCCTCGAGAAGATCACCGGGGTGGGTCATGCGCTGAAGGGCGACATCGAGTTCGACCCGGCTGCCATCGCTGCGACCAGTGGCAAGGTCGAGCTCGAGGTCGCGAGCATTCGCACCAACATCGACCTACGCGACGAGCACCTGCGTGGGCCCGACTGGCTGGACGCCAAGAAGTTCCCCACCATCAAGTTCGAGATCAAGAAGGTAGAGGGTGCGGCGAGCCTGACGCCCGACACACCCGTCGAGGTCAAGGTGCACGGCAAGCTGACGATGCACGGCGTCACCCGCGAGGAGACAGCCACCGCGACCGTGCGCTGGGTACAGAGCGAGGGCATCCGCTTGCAAGCTCAGTTCAAGGTGAACCTCACCAACTACAAGGTCTCTGTGCCCGCGCTGGTGCGGCTCAAGGTCTCGGACGAGATCGCACTCAACGTGATGCTGAAGATCAAACCAAAGACGTCGACCCCACCCCGGGGCTGAGGCTAGAGCCCGCTGAGGGCAGCACGCACGATCGTTCCCACGTGACCTGCAATCTGGTGACGACGTTCGGCGTACGCAGCGTCGTCGGACCAGGTGTGGGGCGGCTCCATCAACGGCACGTGCAGGTGCCCGACGGGGATGCTCTCGCGCGTGAGCGCACCGACCTGACGGGTGGTGCGCTCGAGGGACGCGGCTCGGTAGAACACCTCGTTGGAGAGGTAGTTGCCGCCAGAGCCGCGAACGGCGGGCCCGCCTTGCTCGGGCAGACGGCTCGTGTTCTCGCGGAGCGTGTCTGTTCCGAGCAGACTCTCTGCCTGCAGCATGGCCAGGACTGGCAGGCTGGTCTGCTCGAACTCGCGCTCGCCAGCGGTGGGGCCGAGCGGGACGATCTGACTCGTGCCGCGCGTGGTGGTGTGCGCCCCGTAGTCCCCCTTGTTGTCGCGTGCCTCGAGCGTCCGTCGACGCCCGGCCCAGCGCTCGATGTCGTAGCCGGGGGTGTTGTTCTGGCTGATGGTCATGAGGAGGTCGACCGCCGCCGTGCCGTCGAGGCGTGGCGTGAGAAACGGGCGAAACGTGGTCTCGACCAGGCCTCGATCGAAGTCGCGGAAACGGACCGGGAAGATCACGGCGCGCACCTGTGCACGACGACCTCCGCACTCGATGTGCTGGCCGTCGAGAGCGAGCGCGGCGGCGCCCGACGGATTGCTATGGTCGGCGGCGGCGTCGAGGCGGAATGGGTCGAAGCCGCTGATCAAGAGGTGTCTGACGTCGGGCGCGCTGTGGAAGCTGAGCTCGCTCATCCCGCGTGAGGCGCGCTCGACCAGCGCGATCAATCGCTCGCGATCGTGGTGGCCGACCGGGAAGGGGGCCGCGTAGCTGCGTCGCAGGTACGCTGTCAGCGACAGACGGGTCCAGTACAGCGTGCGGTCTTCAGAAGACGTGGTGGAGGCAGCCTCGCGCGCGGTACGCCACAGGCTGAGGCCCTCGGCCTCGGCCGTCTCCCAAGCGCGCTCGAGAGACTGCGCCGATGCCATGCGCGCCCGGAAACGACCGCTGAGCTCGCGGAGCGGCGATCCCGCGAGCAGCCGAGCCACGCGCGGGTCAGAGAGGCAATACTCCTCTGCCGTCAGCTGCACGGGATGTCCTCTCTCGGTGGCGCTTCTCTCGGTGGTGGGCGGGGGTTCGCTACGGCCAAAAAAAGTCCACCCGTCGCGCGAGGCGAGGGTGGACTAAACAGCCCGGCACACATCGAGCCCGCTCACTCCGCAATGTTGCGGAGTCCACGGTCAGCAGCGAGCCCATGTCGACCGAGAGAAGCGAGCGAACCGCGCGCAGCAACCAAACTTTTTTTGGTCGTAGCGAACCCCCGCCCCAACCCGAGAGTTATCAGCCCTCTGGGCGAGAGAGAATCAGTTGGTGGGGAAGGCGATGCCGCCGCCGCCCAAGCCGCCGCAGCTCAGTGCACCCTTGGGGTAGTAGAGCGCGAAGTTGAAGCACATCTCGTTCGTCGTGCTCTCGCCGAACGTGACGTTCCGCGCGCTGGGGTTGGTGTAGTAGCAAGTCGTCTTCACCACGTCGCCGGTCTCGAGGATGACCTCGCCGCCCGCGAGCGGGTACGTGCCCTGCTCGCCGAAGGCAAAGTCTTCGTCGTGCATGACGATCTCGGTCTTGTCTTTTTTGGTGACCGTGAACTTCATGTGGGTCGCGAGGGTGTGTGCGTGAGGCGCGGCCGTCAGCAAGTGGACCGGCTGTGATGCGGTCACGTTGCAGGTGCCGGTGACCGGCGCGTTCTTGGCGCCCGCGGCAGCAAGCACGCCGCCGTTGCCGATGGTGGCGAAGCCCATGGTGACCGCCGCAACCTTGGGTCGCAGGTTGGCGCCGGTGATGGTGCAGATGTCGACGCCGCTGGCGTCCATGCTCGCCGCGTTCTCTTGGAGGCTGTTGTAGTGCATGTCGAGCGTGAATGCGCCGCGACCGGTGGGCATCTCCATACCGACGTCCTTGGGGAAGGGAGGGCGCTCTTCGTCGCCCGGGGCCCAGCCGGCCAAGAACGTGCGACCCGCGCCGTTCAAGATCCAGTGGTGAAGGACCTTCTTGTTGTCCGTGTACGGCTTGAAGCCGATGGCCTGGACCTTCTCGCTGCCCCAGGGCGCGTCGAGAGCGATCTGCGGGTGGACCTCTTGTCCCGGGGGTACGCTGTACGGCGAAGTGCCGGTGCCGTGCGAGCGCAGCTCGTAGATCTTGTCGCACGCCGTGGGATCCCAGCCGTCGACCCGGCCGTTCTCGTCAGGCTTCGGCGTGCCTTCGCCGCCGGTGCTGCAGGTCGTGTCGTCACTGCCGGGGGTGCCGGCTGCGATCCAGGCGTCGAGCGCCGCGATGTCTGCGCCCTTGAGCACGCCCTTGGGGGGCATGGGCTTGGCGGTGTCGTGCGTGCGCGCCGACACTGCCTCTGCCACGGTCTTGCCCTTGCTCACAGGAGCCGCGACCGTGAAGTCGGACGGCTTGGTGAGGCCCATCGGAGAACCGCTGGTCCCCGCGCCGTCGTGGCAGGAGATGCAGTATTTCGCGAGCACGGGCTTGGCCGCGCAGTAGGTGCTGGTGTCGCCGCCCGAGGCGGCCTTGCCGGCGTCGCCGGTGGGCTTTGCGCCTGCATCGGCCTTCACGACCGGCGTCTCGGTGGACGGGTCCGTGGTGGTCTTTGGCGGCTTGCCGGCGCCGGCGTCCTTGGAGCTGCTGGGCTTGGTCTGCTCCTTGTCGTCGTCGCCGTCGTCCTCGCTCGAGTCGTCGTCGCTCGAGTCGTCTGGCGACGCCGGGTCGGCGGCTGGACTACAGCCGGTGGCGGCGACGAGTGCGAGAGCGCAAGCGGCCCGAAGCCAGCCAGCGCGAGCTGTGCGTAGTACGCGGGTCGAGGTGAACAAGGTCATCAAGTGATCGCTCCAATAGTGCAGTGGACTGCACTAGCTAGAGCTTGGATGCGGTCGTGGACAAGCACGAACCCACTCGCGACGCGCTTTTTCCGCTGGATCCGTTCAATTGTGAAACGCGGTCTGAACGGTCCCCGCAAGCTGTCACAATCTTGTCGGCACCCCAACCTGAAAGGCGGCTCTTTGGATAACCGACTCCAGCAAAGGATAGCTGTGTGATGACCCGCGCATCAGGCTGAAATTGGGGAGAAATTGGCATTGCCCAGCGATCCCCACGCAGCGCCGAAGCGCACTCCGCTCGCGCCCTTTCGTGGGTGGAGCAAATGCATCAGAAACCGGCTCTCACCGACTCATTGAAGCTGCCCTGCAGCACGGGTCCGTAGTCGAACAACGCGCGCAGCATCGTGCACTCGGGCGCCTCGACACGATCGCACGCGCGTCGAGACCGCTGCACCTCCGCGAGCGACACCTCGTACACAGGCGCCGGGCGCAGCGCATCGGAGACGAACGCTCCAACGATCGTGGGGTGGCTCTCCTCGCTGACGTGACATAGGCCGCAGTTGCTGTTGTGCGACAACACGTGCTCTGCACGGACGGCGGCTCGCGCAGCAGCGCCGAGCCCTGCCGCCTCCGTCTGCCGCGGGCCTTGTGCAACCGCTGCGCCAAGCTGCCCGATCGCTTGCGGGCGGTGCCTACGGCCCTGCTCGTGTCGGGCTCCGCACGAGACACGCGTAGGTGATTTCGTGCACGTCTCGCACGGTCTGTAGCGCGCGGCGCTACAGCTGATGCCTGTGGGGCTACGCAGCGTTGGATGGAGCTGGCTAGAAAATTCCGATGGAATGGTGACCGTGCGGTCGCCGAGCCCAGCCAGCGGTCAATTGAGTCAAGGGGTTTGCTTAACCGGTGCTACGCATCGGCGCTGGGCCCGACTAGGTTGCCTCCATGCGTCGCTCCCTCTTCCTTGTTTGCTTACTATCCACGTTGTCGCTCGCCGCGTGCGGTGCAGAACCCGGCGGCAAGAGCTCTAGCGGCGGCTCTGATGATGACGACGACTCGATCGAGGGCGGAGGCAAAGGCAAAGACGGCGGCGTCAGCAAGGACGGGGGCAAAGGCAAAGATGCCGGCAGCACGTCCGGCGGACGCACCGACAGCGGCACGGGAGGTGGCGCGCCACCCAAGATGCTGACGCCCACCTCGGAGTCTTTCGAGAAAGACGCGACCGACCGTGCAAGCCTCCCCAAAGCCTCCCTCGATGTGCTTCGCGCCGGAGGTAAGTCGTGCACGGCCAAGGTGCTCTACCCGTACGACGGAACGATCTTTCCGGCTGGCCTCACACCGCCCACCATCATGTGGGAAGGCAAGAGCGACGGCGCATACCTCAAGCTCGCCTATGAAGCCC